>JBBQJJ010000495.1:0-6189 GCA_038325805.1 Haliangiales bacterium | reverse complement strand
CACCACGAACGGGCGGGCCGCGCGCGGACCACAGTAGTGCAACGCCTGCGCGACGAGCTCCTTGCCGACGCCGCTCTCACCGGTGATCAACACCGGACTCGAAGCCGGTGCGAGCTGATCGAGCGAGCGGCGCAGCTGCTTCGTCGCGTCGCTGTGACCGATGATCATGTCCGCCTTGCGACGCCAGTTGATCGGTGTCGATTGCGGCACCAGGTGGTCGAGGATGTTGCGAACCACGGCTTCGCGACCCGCGAGCTCCGGCAGCCAGACCGTGGGCTGAAAGGTGGGTAGCGGATCCGACCCGATCACGACCAGTGGAACGGCGGGATCGCGCGTCGCCGACGCGAGGAGCGCGGCATTCTGGCGAGTGCCCTCGACGATGATCAGATCGCCGTCGAGCCGGAGGTCGGCCTTGGTCGCATGTACGACCGACCAGGAGCCACTTCCCAGGAGCTCGGAGAGCCGAGTGAGGAACGCTTCCGAGTCGGTCAGGATTACGATTTTTGAAGGGGTCTCCACGTGACACTCGCTGACGCTGTATTGGAAACAATACACGACCCCCCCCGCAAAACCAAAAAAACTAGTGGTTCCACTGATCTTACTCGCTAGTCATGATTCGTTAGGTTTCAGCTAGTTACCTGTCGCTGACCCTAAATTAATACGGTTCAATTTTGCCATTCCTTATCCAAGCGTAGTTATCTCAGCTACTTAACAGTTGACGTCGCGTTGGCGCTCATCGTGCTCATACGTCACGCCATGAGATTGACCTTGGTGCTTGTGGTGGGCCTGGTCGGGTGTGCCGGGATTGACGACAACCTCTCCCAGCAGGAGCAGGAAGTGTCGAGCGAGCGAGCGCAGCTGATCGCTTCGACGCGCGCCTCGATCGCGTTCCGTGGAGTCACGGCGATCCCGAACGCGCCGAAGGTTCGCAAGAAGCTCGTCAAGCTGGGTCGCCTGCTCGCACACGACAAGATCTTGTCGGGCGATCGCGATGTCTCCTGCATGACCTGCCATCCCGGTGCGAGTGGGACGGACGATGATCGCCACCTGTCGATGGGCGTCGAGTCGTTCGGCAATGGGATCGAGCGCACGGGCAACTTCACGGCGGGCGAAGAGGGTCGCAACTCTCCTCCGCTCTTCAACATGCACGCGATGCAGACCCTGTTCTGGGACGGTCGCGTCGAGCAGCTTCCAAACGGCGACTTCCGCACCCCGGCCGGCGCTCAGTTCACGCCGGCGATGAAGGCCGTCGCCGAGTTCGGTCCGATCTCGGTGCTGCCACTCTTCCCCGTCACCGCGCGTGACGAGATGCGTGGCTTCAATCCCACCAACGAGCTCGCGGCGGTCGCCGACGGCGACTTCACGGAGATCTGGAAGCGCCTGATGAACCGGCTCGGTGCGATTCCCGAGTACCGCAAGTTGTTTGAGGAGGCGTACCCCGGCACCAGGTTCAACGACATGACGTTCGCGCACGCGGCGAACGCGATCGGTGGCTTCTTCGTCGCGAAGTTCGAGGCGAACGACAGCGACTGGGATCGGTTCCTTCGCGGCAAGGACAACGCACTGGAGCTCGAGGCGCTTCGCGGCGCCGAGATCTTCATGCGCACGTGCGTCAATTGCCACGGCGGCTCGACGGGCTCTGATCAGAAATTCCACAACACCGCGCTCGCGCAGTTTGGCCCGGGCCCACGTAGTGGTGGCAGTGGCCCGAGCGGCAAGGATGACTTCGGTCGCGAGCGCGTGACGGGCCAGATCAGCGAGCGCTATGCGTTCCGCACCACCCCGCTCCGCAACGTCGAGCACACCGGCCCCTACGGTCACACCGGCGAGATCGTCGACCTGCGCGACTTCGTCGATCACTACTCGGTGCACCTCGACAGCAACGGTCAGACGATCGGGAGCCCGGCGGGTCCGGCGCAGAACCTCCTCGAGTGGGACCCCAACCAGATCGACGAGCGGCTCCAGCTCACGGTGCTCGACAACGCGCAGGAGGTCATCAACCACATCGATCCGCTGTTCGCAAACGGCTCGCCGATCCGGCCCGAGTTCGTCGACCCGATCACCGAATTCATGCTCGCGAACACCGATAAGGGCAGCATCCGGCGAGCAAGCAGAGTCGCACCGCATCGCGTCCCCAGCGGCATCCCGGTGGTCGCGTACGAGTACGCCGAAGACGATTGCGACGATTGAGGTCAGGTACGCGTTTACTCGCGGTGAGATGAAGCTGACAATCGGCGTGCGGTGACTGCGGTTGCTCTCCACCCCCTCGTAAAGACCGGCGATATCGTCGAAGGGCGATATCGAATCGTCCGGCTGATCTCCGAGGGTGGGATGAGCTCCGTGTTCCTGGCCGAGCACGTGCTGATCAAGCGCCGCGTGGCGGTCAAGCTGCTGCGCGAGGACCTGGCCGACGATGGCGAAGCTGTCGAACGCTTCATGAACGAGGCCTCGACGGCCGGTACACTCGGCCACCCCAACATCGTCGAGTCGACGGATATGGGGTTCACGCGCGATGGCATCCCGTTCATCGTGTTCGAGTACCTCGAAGGCGCGACGCTGACCGAGGAGATCTATCGGGTTGGCGGCATGGGCGTTCACCGCGTCTGCCGGATCGCCGTTCAGATCACCTCCGCGCTCCAAGCGGCGCACGAGAGTGGCATCGTTCACGGCGACCTCAAGACGGACAACATCTTCCTCTGCACGCGCGGCGACTATCCCGATCACGTCAAGGTGCTCGACTTCGGCGCGTCTCGGTTTCAGGGAGAGGTCCGCCACAAGATCATCGGCACGCCGGAGTATCTGGCGCCCGAACAGATCCTGCGCCCCGACAAGGTCGACCGCCGGGTCGACATCCACGCGCTGGGCCTGGTGGTCTACGAGATGCTCACCGCACGTCGCGCGTTCGTCGACGATGGTGACATCGACGCGCTCCTGCGCAGGATCGTCCGCGAACCGCCGCCTCCCTTCTCGGCCAACCATGCACCTCCGGAGATGCAGGCGTTGCTGTTCGACAGCATGCTCGCGAAGGATCCCGAGGATCGGCCCGCGACCATGGCCGACGTCGAGAAGTTGCTGAGCGAGATCGCGGATCAGTCGCGGACCAGCGGCAGCATCCCGACGCTTACCCGCACGATCGAGATCACCCCGCGCGCGACGCCGGTGCCGTCGAAGACGATCACCAACCTAGCACCGCCACCGGCACGCACGCTCGACACCGACATCCCTGCGAGTCTTCGGCCCAAGAGCCCGTCGAACTCCAATCCCGGCCTCGTCCCACCCACGCACGTGCTGCCCGAACCCGCCGTCGCGCCGTCACCGCTTCACATCTCGTTCGAGACACCCGCGGCGGTGGTGTCACTGCCCTTCACGCCGTCGCCCTCTCGTGCATGGTTGGTCCTCGTGGTGGTGTCCCTGCTCGCCCTCGGCGCAGGGGTCGCCACCTGGTTCGTCGGCCAGACGACCACCGTGAGCACGACCGCGCAAAATCTCCAACTCCACGCGGACAAGCTCGCAAGCACGCTCGAGCAGGCGGTCAGCGGGCTTCGCATGCGTGCGGATAGCGTCGCGAGCTCTCCAATACTGCGGGCCGCCGTCGAGACCGATGCAGCGACGCTGAAAGACATGATGCGAGATCGCGACTTCGTGTTCAAGGCGCGCGACAACGAGACGCTCGAGCTGTTCGCGAACAAGGTCTCACTCCTCCGCATCCCGGAAAAGTCGCCGCCGTTGCACTCGACCGATCACGTCGAGCTCAAGTTGCGCGACGACAAGATCATGGTGCACACGGGCGTCAAGGTTGGGGCCAACGGTCTCCTCGTGCTCGCCGCGCCGGTCGACCTCACGACCGTACGCAACGGGTTTGCTCCGACGGTGTCCGCGACCCTCCTGGGCTTCGACAACCCGTACTCCATCCACGAGCGAACCGACGGAGGTGCCGTCGAGGAGCATCGCTTCCCGGTGACCGTGGCCGACGCGAAGTTGACCGGGACCCTCGTGCTGACCGTTCCCGCCTCGACGTCCCAGACGGTCGATGGCTACGGGGCTCTGCGCATTCCCCTGTTCGGTGCTGCCGGAATCTCGTTGCTTCTGGGCCTCGTTCTTTTGCTTAGACGCCAGCGCTAGCGATAGGCTCGCGCGATGAAGCTAGTCGCAGGTGTGCTTGCAACGTTGGTGTTCGCGTGTGGTGGCGATAAGAAGCCGACTCCGAAACCGCCGGGTGGTGGTGAGGTCACGGGCCCCACGGATCCCACAACCGATGTCCCACCAGCCCCGAAGCCCGCAGCGCCCAAGTCGCTGTTCGATCGGCTCGGAGGCCTTCCCGCGATCACCGCCGTGGTCGAGGAGTTCGTCACCAGGACGACGACCGACCCGCGCATTCAGGACCGCTTCTTCAATACCGATGCGGTCGAGCTCAAGAAGCTGCTCGTCGAGTTCGTGTGTCTGGCGACGGGCGGCCCGTGCAAGTACACCGGGCGCTCGATGGTCGACTCGCACGCGGGCATGGATCTCGTCGACGAGGAGTTCGCCGCGCTCGTCGAGGACCTCGTCGGCGCGCTCGACAAGTTCAAGGTCCCCGAAAAGGAGAAGGGCGAGATCCTCGGCGCGCTCGGGCCGCTCAAGCCCGACATGGTCCCCTCCCCCGACAAGCTCAAGCCGATCGAGGCGCCCAAGCTCGCCGCGGTCACCAAGCTAGCAAGCACCTCGAAGGACCCGGCGGCCAAGCGGCTCCTCGAGTTGTCTGTCATCGCGGGTGCGCGCGGGCAGCGATCCTATGCCGAGCAGCTGTTCTCGCGCGCCGAGATGCTCGTCGGTCCGGCGGCGCTCAAGTCGGTCGCTTCGACGTTCCGCACGGGTGCGCCGCCGTCGGTGACCGCCGCGACCAAGAAGCTCACCGATGCGGGCGCGCAGCCGAAATCGGTCGGCGGCTCGGAGACCGACTCGCCCGACGCGAAGCCCGCCCGTGGTTCGCTCAAGGGTATGGTCAAGCTCGATGGTGCCGCGCCGCAGGGGCTCAGCGTCGTGATGATGTGGCCCAAGACGGGCGGCTACGCGAAGCGCACGCCGAAGCAGCGCGTGATCGAACAGCGCGACAAGACGTTCGCGCCGCACGTGATGGCGGTGCCGGTGGGCTCGACGATCACGTTCCCGAACTACGACAAGATCTTTCACAACGTGTTCTCGTTGTCGAAGACCAAGGCGTTCGACCTCGGCATGTACAAGAACGGTGAAGCGCGCGACGTCAAGGTCGACAAGCCGGGCATCGTGCGCCTCGGCTGCAACCTGCACGCGAACATGGCGGCGTACCTGATCGTCGTCGACGCGCCGGCCTACGTGGTCGCCGAGCCGAGCGGCGAATTCTCGTTCCGCAGCCTCGCGCCCGGTAAGTACCGCGTGCAGACCTGGTCGGAGCGCAGCGGCACGCCGGCGGAGAGCGAAGTCACGATCAAGGAGGGCGGCAACGAGGTCGTCCTCGATCTCAAGGGTGGCGCGACGCCGATCGGCCCCGACAAGTTCAACAAGCCGCGCGCCAAGTAGTGGCCTTGGGGGAGCTCGTCAGCGCTTGCAGATCGCGATCAGTGAGGCCGATTGTAGGGTGAGGATCCTCGAGCGCTCACTCGTCGTCGAGCACCTCGCGGACCTTGCGCAGCAGCGCGTCCGGTGTGAACGGTTTCTGGATGAAGGCGACGCCGGCCTCGAGCACGCCATGACGGATGATCGCGTCGTCGGTGTAGCCGGAGGCATAGAGCACGCGCATGTCGGGGCGCAGCGGCGCTAGCTCCTCGGCGAGCATGCGTCCGCTCATGCGAGGCATCACCACGTCGGTCAACAGGAGGTGGATCGTGGTGGCGCAGGTCTTCGAGACGAGGAACGCCTCGCCGCCGTTCGAGGCCTCGAGGACGTTGTAGCCATGTCGGCGCAGGATCACGGACGCGACCGTGCGAACCTGGTCCTCGTCCTCGACGAGCAGGATGGTCTCCGAGCCGCGCAACACGGCAGGCGGCCCGTCGTCGAGCTTCGCGTCGGCCGCGAGGTCGGTCCTCGGCAGGTAGACCTTGAACGCGGTGCCGTGACCGAGCTCGCTGTAGACGCTGATGTAGCCGCCGCTCTGGCGCACGATCCCGAACACGGTCGAGAGCCCGAGGCCCGTCCCCTTCCCCGCTTCCTTGGTCGTGAAGAACGGCTCGAAGA
>JBBQJJ010000494.1:0-6202 GCA_038325805.1 Haliangiales bacterium | reverse complement strand
GACGACGCCGGTGTCGGGGTCGAGGACCGAGACGACATGGTGGACGTGGTCGGCCATCGCGATCCGTCCGTCGGAGAGCAGCGCGAGCCCGCGCGGCCGGCCGAGGTTGCGCGCGATCACCGTGAGCTCGTTCGTCGGCAGATCGAGCTTCCAGATCGTCCCGGTATCGTCGGAGTGCACGCCGTCGTCATTGTCGTCGGTCTCGATCCACAACGTGCGATCACCGTCGAACATCATGCCGAACGGGCTGTCGAAGCCAGCCCGCTGGATCAGCGTGGTGGTGGTGCCATCGCGGTCGATCTTGCGAACCATGTCGTTGTCGAAGTCGGCGACGAACACGACGCCGTCGGGCCCGATCTCGACGACGGTGGGATTCGAGAACCGAGCGGTGTTGCGATCGCCGTCGTCGGTGCCCGATTGCTCGCAGCCCGCGAGCGTGGTGACGTTCAACCCGATCGGCCCGCGCATGCAGAGCAGCGGTGCGTCGGGAATCGGAGCGTCCGGGGGGCTCGGTCGCGGTGGATCACAGGCCGCAAGCGCCACACTCACCCACCAACGAAACATCGTCATCAGTGTAACGCGTCCAGCGGGCTGGTAGCCAATGCTCGTTGGGGGTTGGCGTCTCAGATCCAGCATGTGACCTCCCGTTCGAGGGCCCTAGAGCCCGCTGGCCTGGTAGCCGGCGTTTTCGACGGCTGCGACCAAACTGGTCGTCGGCACCTCGTCGTGGACGACCTTCGCCGACCCGCCCGACAGGTCGACCTCGACGGCGGTGACGCCGGAGACTCCGCGGAGGGCTGCGTCGACATGTTTCCGGCAGCCGTTGCACGTCATGCCGATGACCCGCAAGGTGGTGATCACGAGCCGGTATAGCATGGCGATCATCGACCTACCCGTCTTGGGGATGACGTGTGCCGCGTGCGTGCGCCGGGTGGAGAAGGCTGCGCTCGCCGCCCCGGGCGTCACCAGCGCCGAGGTCAACCTGCCGCTGTCGCGCGCGAGGATCGTGATCGAGGGGGACCTCCAGCTGGTGGCGGCCGCGATCCGCGCCGCGGGCTACGAGGTTCCGGCGGATGTCCTCGATGCGGAGGTCTCGGGCGAGCGCCGCCTCGATGCGATCGGGAGAGCACACGCCGACGAGACGGCTGGCTTGAAACGCGATGCGGTGATCGCGCTCGTGGCGACGGTGCCGCTGATCGCGATCGCGATGAGCCATGTCGTCACGACGCCGATCGTGATCGCGCAGTTCGCGCTTGGCACCGCCGTCGTGCTCGGGCCGGGCATGCGTTATCTGCGCGGCGGGATGCGCGCCGTCCTGCATCGCTCGCCCGACATGAACACGCTGATCGCGCTCGGTGCCGGCGCAGCGTGGGTGTCGTCGGTGGTCGCGGCGATCCGCTATCTCGCCGGCGAGGTCCACCACACGGCGCTGTACTTCGAGGCGGGCGCCTCGATCATCGCGTTCGTGATGATCGGCAAGCTGCTCGAGGCACGGGCCAGGGCAAAGCTCGCGGATGCCGTGCGCGGGCTGATGGCCCTTGCACCCGATCGCGCGACCCGAATCGTCGACGGAAGCGAGCACGAGATCGGCGCCGCCGAGCTCGCACCTGGCGATGTCGTGCGCATCAAACCCGGCGCGCGGATCCCCGCCGACGGCACGGTGATCGAGGGCGCGTCCGCGGTCGACGAAGCCATGCTGACCGGTGAGCCGATGGCGGTCGATAAGGCGGAGGGCGCGGCGGTGTATGCCGGCACCGTCAACACGTTCGGGGTGCTGAGCGTTCGCGTCGCTCGTGCCGGCGGCGAGACCTCGCTCGCGAAGATCGCGCGTGCAGTCGAGGACGCGCAGGGTGCGAAGGCGCCGATCGCGCGTCTCGCGGATCGCGTGAGCGCCGTGTTCGTGCCGATCGTCCTCGCGATCGCTGCGGGCACGGTGGTCGCGTGGCTGGTCGCCGGTGCCTCCGGAGAGACGGCGATCCAGCATGCCGTCGCGGTCCTGGTGATCGCGTGTCCATGCGCGCTCGGCCTCGCCACCCCGGCGGCCGTGGCGGTGGGGACGGCGCGTGCTGCCGAGCTCGGCGTGCTGTTTCGCGATGGCGTCGCGCTCGAGTGCGCCAGCAAGATCCAGGTCGCTTGTCTCGACAAGACCGGCACGCTGACGGCCGGGACCCCGCAGCTCGTCAACGATCCGGATCCCGAGATGCTCCGGCTGGCAGCGTCGGCGGAGCAGGCGAGCGAGCATCCGCTGGCGCGTGCGATCGTCGAAGCGGCGCGTGCGCGTGGCCTGGTCTTGGAGCCGTTCGAAGACCCGAAGATCGATCCGGGAAGCGGGATGTCGGCACAGGTCGTCGGCAAGCGCGTGATCGTCGGAACCCGTGACTACCTCGCGGTCGCGGGGATCGATGGACCGCCGAGCGACGGCATCGCCTCGGAATGCCACGTCGCGATCGACGGCGTGTATGCGGGGCTGATCGCGATCGGGGATGTCGCCGCGCCGGGGGCCCGCGCTGCGGTGGCCGCGTTGCGCGCGCTCGGGATCGAACCGATCATGGTGACCGGTGATCGCGAAGCGCCGGCGCGTGCGATCGCGGAGGCGGTTGGCATCGCCACCGTCTGTGCCGGACTGCGCCCGACGGAAAAAGCGGCGCTGATCCGGACCAAGCAGCATGTCGCGATGGTCGGCGATGGCGTCAATGACGCGCCGGCGCTCGCAGCTGCCGATCTCGGGATCGCGCTGGCTACCGGCACCGATCTCGCGGCCGCGGCGGCCGACGTCACGCTGCTGCGCGGTGGGATCGCGACCCTACCGGCCGTGTTCGTGTTGTCGCGCGCGGTGCTGCGCGTGATCCGCCGGAACCTGATCGCCGCCTCGGCCTACAACTTGGTCTGCATTCCGATCGCCGCAGCGGGGTTGCTGTCGCCGATCTATGCAAGTGCGGCAATGTCGCTATCTAGCGTTTCGGTGTTGATCTCATCACTTGCGCTACGCCGAACACTTCCTGACAACCGAGATCCGAGCTCACAACAGGCTTGAGCAGTTGCGTGGTTCGGGCGATCCTTGCGTGGTGAATCGCATCGCGATTGCTATCGTGATGGTCCTCGGTGCGTGCTCGTACTCGTCGCCCGAGCCGACCGGTGACGCGTCCACGCCACCGGTCGTGGCGTTCGAGTTCCCGACCTCCGGTACGGATGAAGGTGCGAGCGGTACCAATGGCACCACGGCCCTCGTACCGGTGCTGCTCAGCAAGGCCTCGGACACCACGATCACCGTCGCTTGCACGGCGATCTCGGGTGGCACCGCGACCGAGCTGATCGATTACGTGGTGGCGACTCACACGGTGACGTTCGCGCCGGGCGTGACGCGCGTCGACGTCGCGATCGACGTGTTCAAGGACTTCGACGAGGCGGAGCGCGCGGAGACCATCGATCTCGCGCTGAGCTCGCCCACCAACGCGACCTTGAACGCCGAGAAGGCGATCCACGAGATCACGATCGCGGATCACACGCTGCCGCGGATCAGCTTCACCACCGCGACGAGCAGCACCGACGAGGGTGTTCAGACGGTGCTCGATCTCCAGCTCGATCTTCCGGCCGACGGCCCGAGCACCGTGGTGATGGGCGTGTCGCCGACGGGCACCGACCTCGAGGACATCGCGCTCGTCGAGGGCACGATCGTCTCGATCCCGAGCGGCGCCATGTCGGTGCAGGTGCCGATCGGCGAGGTCAACGACCCGTACGACGAGGTCGAGGTCGAGAACGTCACGTTCGAGCTCAAGGGCGCCTCGCCGAACCTGGTCGTCGACGCGAACAAGAAGACGCGCGTGCACTCGATCACCGACAACGATCTGCCGCCGGTCATCCAGTTCAAGCTGTCGACCAGCGACGTCCTCGAGGGCGTCGGCACGACCACGCTCGAGGTCGAGCTCAGCGAGGAATCGCAGCTGCCGATCACGATCGACTACCAGCGCGTGGCGAACGACACCGCGACGGCAGCCGATGCCACGGTGAGCGGCAACTCGCTCACGTTCGCACCGCGCGTCGACGGCGTGGCCGGAGACAAGCTCAAGACGATCAGCGTGGCGATCGTCGATGACAATATCGACGAGGATCCCGAGACGGTGATCGTGGCACTCGACAACGCTCCCTCGAACGCCACGCTCGGTGGGCGAACGACGCACACGATGACGATCCTCGGCGACGCCAACGATCCTCCGTCGGTGGTCGACTTCGCAGAGGCCACCAGCAATCGCAACGAGTCGAACACCACGCACACCATCACCATCGACGTCACGCCGGCGAGCGGCAAGGCCATCAGCTTGACGTATGCCTTCGGCGGCACCGCATCGATCTCGGGTGGGGGCAACGGCCAGGACGACTACGACCCCAACACGCTGTCGCCGTTCACCATCCCGGCCGGGAGCTCGACGTTCACGTTCCGCGTCGACATCAACGACGACAACGCGAACGAGGGCAGCGAGACGATCACGATCCAGCTCGCCACGCCGACGAACGCGACGCTCGGCACGACCAGCCTGCACACGCTCACGATCAACGCCAGCAACTGACTACTTACTGGCGTCGCGAACTCTGGTCCGTTCGATCGACACAGGGTCGCTGGGAGACAGAGGTCTTAGAGCCGGCCGCCGATGCCAAGCGCCGGGACGAACAGGGTTGGTGACGTGACGCTGTCTTGAGGATTGAGCAGGTGCTCGACCCCGAGCTCCGCGATCACCGCGAAGTAGCGAGTGAGCTGGAGCTCGACCCCGCCCACACCACGCACGGCAACGCGCATCCCGTCCGAGCGGAACATCGGCATCGCGATCGCGAGGATCGGTCGCACCCGCCCCGTGAGCACCGCGAGGGTGGCACCTGCATAGCCGCCGACGTACGGGCCGAGGATCGCCGCAGCACGCACGCCGACGCGCTCGGTCACCGACACCGAGAGGCCGACGACTGCGGCAGCACCCTTGTTCGAGGGATCGACGTGAGCGAGCGCGATGCCGCCGAATCGCGATCTGGTAGCGGGCTCTAGCCGGCGAACCACCATCGAGCCGGACCCTGGATCTCCGGTCGGGATCGGGACCGGTGTCACGGCCTCGAGCTCGAGTGCGATCACCAAGCTCTCGGTCGCGCCGGCGCGCGCGGTCACCGTACGGGTCACCGGCTTGTACGTGGTGCGGCGAACCCGAACCGTGATCTCGCCGGGCATCACGCGCGTTCGCTTGCGGTCGACTGCCGGGTGCCAGTCATCGAGGAGCTCGATCTCTGCATCGCTCGGCGTGGTGGTGAGCTCGAGGATGCCAACGCGCTTGTCGAGATCCGCGAGGATGCGCTGCGCCTCGGCCTGCTTCACGGGATCGAGGTCCGGAGAGTCGAGGTAGCCCTGATAAGCGTTCGCCGCCTCGGCGGGACGATCGAGCTTGACCAGGGTCGTGCCGATGTTGAGGAGGATCTTGCCGCTCGGAAACCGCGCGTAGGCATCTTTGAACACCGCGAGCGCGCCGAGGTAGTCCTTCGCCGCGAACAGCTTGAGCCCGCTCTGCAGCAGCGCCTTCGCGTTGCCCTTGTCGGGGTCGTTCGGGGCTTGCGCCGCAGCGCTGGTGGCAACGCAGACGATGGCGACGGCGATCGCGCGGTTCACAGATCGGTCTCCAGCAGATCGTCGGGCTTGGGCCGCGGCTTCTTGGGCTCCGGTCTGGGTTTGGGCTTGGGCTTCTCGATCGCGGGTGCGTCGGCCGGCGCGACGACGGGCGGCGCGACGTCGGGCGCGGCGTCGACGGGCGTCGTGGTCGCTACATCTGCGGGTGCAGGTGCATCCGGGGGCACGGAGTGGATGGGGACGGTGACCGGATCCGGCGACGTGCTCGCGAGGGTCGATCCGCCTCCACGAAACACGACGAAGCCGACGACGCCGAGTGCGATCGTGGCGAGCGCCGCGCCGATCACGATGCCAAGCCGCCGGCTCGGTGCACGCGGAACCGGCACGTTCTCGCTCGCCGTGCCGGACAGCGTCGTCGGTTTCATGGCTGCCACGGATGCGTGTGGCGTGTGGTGAACCGGGGTGTAATGCAGCGGCGGTGCGGTGATGTTCCGCATCGACAAGCGCGCGCCATGCTGCTGGGCGAACCCCGCGAGGTGGTCGGCGAGGTCGCGCGCGGACTGGATGCGATGCTCGGGTGCCTTCTCGAGCAGCGACATCACG
>JBBQJJ010000493.1:0-6236 GCA_038325805.1 Haliangiales bacterium | reverse complement strand
GTGGGCCCGATGTTGTTCGGCTCGATCCGCCCGGAGCCCCTCGATGCGAAGGGCTTGCTGCGGATGTTCGAGGGCCGCGAGCCGATCTCGATCCTGCCGATCGGCGAGCTCGAGACCGAGCTGATCGCGGCCGATGCCGAGGGTGTCGTCGAGGACGGCAGCGAGCTCTCGCAGGCGCTGCTCGCACAGCTTGCCTCGCGCGCGGCGCGCCGGCGCAGGGCCAACCGCCGCCCCCGCGTCCCGCCGCCGCCGCCGCCGCCGCCGGTGCCCACCGGGATCGGGCTCCCCGCACCACGCAGCGAGCTGCCGAAACCGAAACCCGAGGTCGTCCATCCGATCCAGACCGTGGTCGACGCCGTGCACGCGCAATTGATCGACGACGTCGCACCCCAGTTCGGGGTCCGGATCCTCGACACCGCCGGCCCGATCATCGGCTTCTCGCGCGCCCTCACCTTCGCCGGTCGCGATCCGCGTCTCCACGCGATCGCGAATGCGCTGCGTGCGAACAGTCCGTGGGCACAGCTCGCGATCGATGCGCTGTGCGCGCACGCGATCACCGTGCTCGACAACGCGTATTCCGAGGTCAACCAGCAGACCGTGCGCGACGTGCTTGCCGATCTACTCGACTAACCCCTCGCCTGGTCGAAGGATCGACAGAGTTCGCCTGTGGGATTAACGCAGCGACCTCGCCGGTTGCCGAAGGTCAGCGACCTTCGCCTCGATCGTAGGCGTTGCGCGACTTGCGGATCACCTCGAGCGCTTGCAGGTAGCCGTACATATCACCGACCTCGACCGCCTCGCCCTTCTTGCCCTCGAGACCCTTGTAGTCGCGGAAGAACCGATCGAGCTCTTTCATCAGGTGTGGCGGTAGCGAGCGGATCGACTCGTAGTGCGCGAACGACGGATCGTCGACGCACACGCACACGATCTTGTCGTCGCCGCCCTTGTCGTCGATCATCTTCAAACCGCCGAGCGGCCGCGCGCGCACGATCGTCAGGGGAGCCACCGGCTCGTGCATCAGCACGAGCACGTCGAGCGGATCGCCATCTTCGCCGTGCGTACGCGGGATGAACCCGTAGTTCGCCGGGTAGTGCACCGCGGAGTAGAGGACGCGATCGAGACGCAGCAGCCCGGTCGGCTTGTCGACCTCGTACTTGAGGTGCGAGCCCTTCGGAATCTCGATCACGCACGGAACGAAAGCTTCGATGTCGGAGGGGACCTCGATGTCGTGGACCGGGTGCATCCGGCAACACTAAATCAATCCCGACTCGCAAGCTCGTCGCAACCTACACGGTGTTGGCGAGCTGGCCGCAGGCGGCGGCGACATCGCTGCCACCCGAGTACCGGCGGTGCGACGGCAACCCGGCCGCCGACAACACCGCCCGGAACGGGGCCTCGCGCGTCGATCGCGTGAACGGATCGCCCTCGCCGATCGAGTTGTACGCGACGATCGAGAGCCGCGGCCGCCGCCCGGTGGCCACGCGAAACGCGTCGACCCGCGCCGCGAGCGCACGCGCATCGTCGTCCGAATCATTGACCCCGTCGAGCAGCGTCACCGCCCACATCGGCGACAGGTTGGTGCTGCGCGCGTGGAAGGCGCAGGCGTCGAGCACCTCGTCGAGGGTATGGCGATCCGCGATCGGCATCACTCGCTTGCGGTTCGTCTCGAGCGCGGACGACATCGACAGCCCGAGACGCACGTTCGGCTGCGCGACGGCGAGGCGACGGATCCCGTTCGGGAGACCCGAGGTGCAGACCGTGATCGCGCGGGCATCGATCGCGAGCGCGCACGGCTCGGTCATCACCGCGATCGCTTCGAGCACCGCGTCGAGGTTCGCCAGCGGCTCGCCCATGCCTTGGAACACCACGCCGTGGACACGACCCTCCGGGAGGCGCGACCGCACCACGCGGACCTGCTCCACGATCTCCCAGGCGGCGAGGTTGCGAGTCAGCCCCATGCGGCCGGTCGCGCAGAACGCGCAGGCGAGCGCACAGCCGACCTGGGAGGATACGCAGACGGTGAAGCGACCCGCATGCTCCAGCGGAATTCGCACGCACTCGAAGCGCGCTCCTTCGCTCTCGCACAGGTACTTCACGAACGGATCGATCGTGCTCGCGGTCTCGGTCACCACCGCGAGCTCCGGCACGTGACCTACCGCCCGCACGGCGTCGGCCGCGACCCGACGGACGGCAGCGCTCGGGCTCACCGGCTGGCCGCGATGCACCATCGCGATGATCTTTCGCGCTTCTGCAAGCGTGATCGCGGGTACGACCTCGGCGAGTTGCCTCGGCGTCATCGCCTGCAGCGCGTGCATGCAGCGGGTATCGCACGAGTAGCTGTCGTGCGTTCGGTCTTAAAATGGTCTCGTGCTTTGCGACGCGCCGATCGGCACGGTACTCTGGAGCGTGGCTTACCCACAGGTAATCCGAGTCTTCGCGACCTCTCAGGATCCAGACTTCGATGGCCCGTGGCAGGCAAGAACGCCTTCCAACTCCACGGGTTCCGCAGTCGTCATCGGTCCCGGCTTGTTGCTGACGGGCGCGCACGTGGTCGCGAATGCGACGTTCCTCCAGGTCCAGAAACCCTCGGCCCCTGACAAGGCGATCGCACGCGTTCGCGCCGTCTGTCACGACACCGATCTCGCGCTCCTCGAGGTCGTCGAGCCCGCGGACTTTCTCGCAGACATCGAGCCCGCGGAGCTCGGCCCGATGCCGCGGCTACGCGATGAAGTCGCGGTCGTCGGCTATCCCGTTGGCGGCGAAGAAATTTCGATCACCGAAGGCGTGGTCTCGCGCATCGAGGTCCAGCGCTACTCGCACTCGCAGCGCCATTTACTCGCGGTCACCGTCGACGCGGCGATCAACGCCGGCAACAGTGGTGGTCCGGTGTTCGGCGACGGCAAGGTCGTCGGCATCGCGTTCCAGAAGCTGACGGGCGTCGACAACATCGGCGAGATGGTGCCGCCGCCGATCATTCGCGCGTTCCTCGACGGTGTCGAGCTGGGCAAGCAGCCGATGATCCCCGCGCTCGGGATCACCACGCAGAACCTCGAGAACCCACTGCTCCGCAAACAGCTCGGCCTCACGGCGACCGAGCGCGGCGTGGTCGTACTCCACGTCGACTACGACGGCTCCTCCGACAACGTGCTCAAACCGCGCGACGTGATCACCTCGATCGACGGGTTGCCGATCGCGAACAACGGCACGATCCAGTACATGGGCCACTACCGCACCCGCTATGACGTCGTGCTCGGCCATCGCTACGTCGGCGATGTCGTGCAGCTCGAGATCAAGCGCGGCGGCGTCGACCAGAGCGTCGAGCTGACCCTCAAGGCGTGGAAGCCGCTGGTGCCCCGCTCGCGCTACGACATGCCGCCGCTCTACTTCGTGTACGGCGGCCTGGTGTTCCAGACGCTGACTCGCGATTACCTGACCACCTGGGACAAGTGGTGGAACAAGGCGCCGAAGGAGTTCCTCAACTACTACTACCTCGGCTATCGCTCGCCGGATCAGAACGAGGTCGTGGTGCTGACGCAGATCCTCGCCGACGAGATCAACGTCGGCTACGGCCACCTCTACAACGAGGCGATCGCGAAGCTCAACGGCGTGACGCCACGAGACATCGAAGACTTCGTCGCACGTCTATCCGAAGCGCGTGGGGTCGTCGAGATCGAGACCACGTCGGGCGGCATGATCATGTTTGACGCAGAAGAGGTGCGGAAAGCGACGACGCGGATCCTCACGCGCTATCACATCCCGCGCGATCGCACCGCTGGGATGCCCGGTGCGGCGCCGACCCCCGTCCTCCGCGCGGGCTAACGCAGAGCCCACTTGAGGTGAACCTCCGTAGGCTCGCGCTGGGGTGGCGAAGCCGGGGACCCATAGGAAATAGGTGAATGCGAACGCGTGAACCCGCTGAACGCAAAGGCTGCGAGTGACAAGATCCTTGCGAAGCGAGGATCATCGCAAGCGGTCTTTGCGTTCGCTGACGCTCAAGGGGAAGTAGCGCTCTCTCGTTCGATCTCCTCGAGGCGATCGAGGCGCAGATTCGCGCCCACCAGGTGGAGGAGCGCGAACCGCTCGGCTCCACCAACGTGGATCAGCTCTGCGAGAACTGCGAGGTGTGCGCGCTGCTCGGAGGTCGGCGGCCAGGTACAGGTAGTCTCCATGCCTCGCTCAGGCGAGCTCGACGAGCAGGTCGCCTGTATCGACCGCCTGTCCCGCCATCTTGTGGATCGCCGTGACCGCCCCGCCACGCTCGGCCACCAGCTCGTTCTCCATCTTCATGGCCTCGAGCACGATCACCGGCGTCCCGACGGCCACCTGATCGCCGACGGCGACCAGTAGCTTGACGACCTTGCCGGCGATCGGCGCGCGGATCGATTCGCCACGGGCCGAGGCACGTGGGCTGGCCGTGGACGCCAGGCGTTTTTGGCGCGCGTCCTCGACCTGGAGGAGCACCTCGCTCGCCCCGACCGAGGCGGCCACCCCGTTGCGACGCGGATCGAGGTCGACCACGAAGTTGTGGCCATCGATGATCAGCGACCAGGTACCCGGCCGGAGTGCCTTGGCATCGACCACGCGCTCGGCGCCATCGATCGAGATCCGAAACGTACCGTCCTCGAGCGGGCCGTCGATCCGCACCGTGCGGTCGCTGCCGTTGGCCGTCACGATCAGCTCGCGTTTCACGGCCCGTCGTATATCACGCGAGCCGCTGTAGAAATGGACTCCGTAGCCTGCTATCCACGACCTCGGTGTCCCGTCTGGTCGATGTCCTGCTCGAGCGCCGGATCTTGATCTGCGTCGGTTCCGGTGGCGTCGGCAAGACGACGACCGCCGCCGCGCTCTCGCTCGCAGCGGCGCGGCGCGGCAAGCGCACGCTGGTGCTGACCATCGATCCCGCACGCCGCCTCGCCAACTCGTTGGGGCTCGCGGAGCTCGGCCACGAGGTCCAGCAGGTCGATCCGACGCTGGTCCGCAATGGCGCGCCGTCGCAGACCGGCGAGCTCCACGCGATGATGCTCGACCAGAAGCGCGCGTTCGACGAGATGGTCACCTCGCATGCGAAGGATCCCGCGGCCGTGAAGCGGATCCTCGAGAACCCGGTGTACTCGCAGATCTCCAGCTCGCTCGCGGGCGCGCAGGAGTACGCGGCGATGACCAAGCTCCACGAGTTCGACCGCACCGGTCAGTGGGACCTGATCATCGTCGACACGCCGCCCACCGCGCACGCCCTCGATTTCCTCGATGCGCCGCGCAAGCTCGGCGAGGCGATCGATTCGCCGGCGATCGACTGGTTTCGCAAGCTGCAGGGTCAGGGCGGCTCGCGGTGGTCCCTGGTCGGCAAGACCGGCTCGTTCGTGCTCAAGCGGCTCGCGAAGTTCGTCGGCAGCAAGTTCATCGACGACCTCGGCGTGTTCTTCACCGAGTTCAACGACATCCTCGGTGGTTTCCGCAAGCGCGCCGAGGAGACGTTCGCCCTGCTCCGGCAGCCGCGGGTTGGCTTCGTGCTGGTCGCGAGCCCCGAGCCGATGGCGGTCCGCGAGGCCCTCGCGTTTCACGAGCGGTTGATCGCCGCGGGGATGCCGTTCGTCGGCTTCGTCGTCAACAAGCTGCATCCATCGCAACCCTTGCCGAGCGTCGATGTCGCGCAGGTCGTCGCCGCGCTCGCCGCCGAGCCCAAGATCGCGGCACTGTCGCTGTCGACCACCACGCACACGATGGCGGCGCAAGCGCTGCTCGCGGCGCACAACGAGCTCGAGACCCTCGCCACCGCCGATCGGATGGCGGTCAGCCAGCTCCAGAGCGCGGGTGGTGCCGGGCTGCTCGTCGAGGTGCCGCTGCTGAAGGACGACGTCCACGACGTCAATCGGCTGGTCGGCCTCGAGCAGTATCTCCTCGGGTAGGGTTCAGCCCAGATAAACGAGATAGACTCGACACGTGGGTCTTCGCGCGTTTCGAGCTGCGCTCGCGGTGTTGTTGATCACGGCTCCTGCATACGCACAGCCGGAGGAACCCACCGACGACGCGCCCGAGGAGAAACCGGCGGATCCGCCGGCGAAGTCCACGGGGACGGTGACCGGTTCCGTCGAGGCGCCCGATCTCGATGCACCGCACGCCGGAGCGACCGGTACCCCGAGCGGCCCCAAGACGACCGCCACCACCCACGACGAGGGCAACGGCACGCACGAGCGACCGCCGGGCGCTGAAGCGCTGGGGGCCGACTGCGCGGGCGG
>JBBQJJ010000492.1:0-6248 GCA_038325805.1 Haliangiales bacterium | reverse complement strand
TACCGGTCGGAGCGCTCGCGTTGTACCGCGCGAAGCTCGACGGGCCGTACGATGCCGCGCCGACGATGGTGGCGAAGATCGTCGACGGCGCCGCCGTCTGGATTCCCGGCCGCTAGCAGCGAAGGACCCCCGTAGCGCTTGGCACGCAGGCCGGCGCCGTATGACACTGCCGCGGAGATGCGAGTCCTGTCGATTCTCTTCCTCCTCGTCCTCGGAGCCTGCCCGCCGAAGGTCCCCAAGTACGACTACTCGCAGGAGCCTGACCCGCGGAACAAAGAGCTCGTGCTCGGCGTCGGCGACACCATCTCGGTGAACGTGTGGGAGAACCGCGACCTCAACACCGAGGCGACGATTCGCCCCGACGGCACGATCACGATGCCGCTCGCCGGTGACCTCAAGGCCGCGGGGGAGACGCCCAGCGTGCTCAAGCAGCAGATCAAGACCAAGCTCGGCGAGTTCCTCAAGATCGTGCCCGGCACCGATCCGGTCACCGTCGCGGTTCGTCAGTGGCGCAGCTACCGATTCACGATCCAGGGCGAAGTCGTCCGCCAGGGTGTGTTCACGGCGGACCACTTCGTCACCGTCGCCGATGCGATCGCGATGGCAGGCGGCGTGTCGCGGTTCGCGAAGCGCGCCGAGGTCAAGGTGTTCCGCCCCGACCCGAAGACCAAGGTGACCCGCACGATCCCGCTCGACTACGACCTGCTGACGTCGGGCAAGCGGCTCGACATGAACATCTGGGTCCTGCCCGACGACGTCATCTTCGTGCCTTGAGCAGTCGGATCCGGTAGCCCTGGCCGTAGCGCGATTCGATCAAGTCCGGCAGCCCGGCCTTGATGAAGGAGCGGCGGACGCGACGAATCAGCTGGCGAATGTGCGCATCGCGCGGCGACGCCACCTCGAGCGAGAGCTTGCCGAGGAGCTCGGAGACCGAGACGAAGCCTCGCAGCTCCGACTCGCGTTCGTACTCTGCCTCCATCCGGTCGGTCAGCTCGCCAACGAGCTCGAGCTGCGCGAGGGTCAGCTGGACGCGCTTGCCGTCGATCACGGCGATGCCACCACCACCACCCGTGGGCTCGTGAATCTCGAGCGTCGCCCACGGCTCGACGAGCGGGATCGGAACCAGCTGCGTGACTGTTCCGGGACGCACCGTCTCGCTATCGACGACGATCTCGTCGGGCATCTCCTCGACGTGATCGACGAAGAAGAACGCGACCTGCCCGAACCGGATGCGCTCACCGCCGCGGATCACGGTGGCGACTTCTGCGGGGCGATCGTCGACGAAGGTGCCATTGAGCGAGCCCAGATCGCACACGGTCCAGACGCCGGCATCCTGGGTCAACCTCGCATGGGTGCGAGACACCAAGGGTGCGTGGATCGCGATGCCACCTCCGCCTTCGAGGTCGCGCCCGACCGTCGACTGCTGGTCGAGGAGATGGCTGCGGCCCCAGCGATCGATCAGGGCGGCGCGCGTGGGAGCGTGAACGTGCCCGACGATCTGCTCGGGCGCGATCGTGACGCCTTCGCGTAGCTCGGTCCGACACTCCAAACAGAGGCCTGGATTGCCGTCGGACGCGAAGCAGACCAAACAACGCACGCGCCGCTATCGTCCCAAATCGGTTGCCGGGGATCCAGCTCCGTCGTCGTCAGGTAACGCTCATTCGGTGGCGCTCGAGCACGACTCCAGCCTCATTCAGTGCGGAGCCAAAGCTTCCGGGTCAGCGCGGTCGTCACGCTGTCGTAGTGAACCAGCTCGTCGACCTGTGCGCGTACCCCGCGGATGTTGCAGGTCGCGATGATGTGGATGGTCTGGTCGACATCGATCGTGAGGTCGCTCGGGATCTCGTCGGCATTGTCGACCAGCGTGATCACCACGTCGTTGATGCTGTCCCCGTCGACGTCGTGCGGCATCGCGGCCAGCCACAGGGGCTCCGATGCCGGCGTGCCGATGATGCAGCCCCCTGTCCCTCGAGGCGGCGTCGGGTTGCAGAGTGACGCGGTGTTCCATCCCGCCACGTTCGCCGTGACGAACGGTCGCGCCGCGATCAAGCCGGACTCGGCGCAGTTGAGTGCCACGATCTCCTCGGCGACGACCCCGGCCGACTGCGTCGACACGAGCTGCATGCGAAGCAGCACGGCGCCACCCGCGATCAAGCCGACCGTCAACATCAGCGTGATCAGCAAGGCCCCGCCATGTTCCGTTGACCGTCCCATACCTCGGAGTTTGCCAGAGCCCGTAGGAGCCGTGCGACAATAGGCAGGTGCGTTGGCTTCCACTCCTCGTAATCGCCAGCGGCGGCTGTGGCAAGGACGACGAGCCTAGCTGCCAGGCGATGGCGGCTCACGTCAACAAGCTGCTCGGCGAGGATGCCGAGGCGCGACAGCTCCAGAAGTCATTCGAGATGCGGTGCATCGACGATCGGTGGAGTCAGGGCATGCGCAAATGCCTGACGGAGACCACCTCGATGAACAGCCCGAAGAACTGCCGCATGTACCTCAACGACACGCAGCAGCAACGCTGGGACGGCATGCTCGCCGAGGCCGCCGCGACCACCGCCGCTCAGCTCCCGGAGTCCTGCGCGCTCTACGCGACCATGGTGCAGCGTGCGCAGAACTGCGAGTCACTGTCGCGCGAGGTGCGCACGGAGCTCGCTACCCGGCTCGCGGCACATCAAGCGGAGTGGGTGAAGCTCGGGGATAAGTCGTCGGTGGCGGGGACCTGCAGCGGCGCGATGCGGGCGTTGCGCGTTGCCGGCGCGGACTGCTTCAAGTAATCAGAGCGTCGCCAGCCACATCCGGCGAGTCACCTTGGCCGTGCCGTAGGAGCTCGTCGCGTTGGCCGTCGCGGTGTTCGCTCCGAAGCCGACTTCCTCGATCTGAGAACCCGAGGCCGCGTAGACCGTGGTGCCGTCGTGCGCGACCGAACCGGCGCCGCCGTTGATGATGGTCGTCGAGACGTTGCCGCCGTTGCTGAGGTCCATCTTGTAGAGGTGGCCGGTGTCGGCGGTGAGCCCGAACGCCGCCGAGTTGACGTCGGTGGTGTCGCTGGTGACGAACAGCTGGTCGCCGATCACGGTGGGTTGCGCGAAGCCGCGCTCGCCTACCGCGAGGTCGTTCTTGAACTTGAGCAGGCCAGCCGAGCTCTCGGTGAGCGGGATGTTCGCGAGCAGCGTGTTGACCGAGAACGCGACGACGTGGTGCTGCGTGCCGGACCACAGCGACAACGCGGCAGGATCGAAGTAGCCGCCTGACACCACCGCGATGAACAGCGCCGTCGGACTACCCGGCGTGTCGGAGAAGATCGCGGGCGTCGCGCCGATCGGCTTGAGGTCGTCGATGAACCGGAACATGGGATTGCCCGGAGTCCCGCCGTAGGCGTTGACACCGTCCTTCGCATCGAGGCGCCAGACGTCACCGTAGAGCGTCGCGTAGACGACATCGGTCGCGGCCACCGCGCCGGTGCGATCGATCGCGAGCGCGGCGCCGGGGATCCCGGCGGCGGGCACCGGAGCGGTCGCGCCGAGGCGGGGTGCCGGGGTCGCGGCACCACTGAGGCCACCGTACTCGTGGCCGGTCTGCCAGAACTGGAGGCCGGTCTCGACGTCGAGCGCCGTGACCACGCTACCGGCGAGGCCGGTGCCGCCGTTGTTGGAGTGGACGAACGCGAGCACCTTCTGCGCGGCGCCGACGGTGACCGAACCGGTGGTGAGCTCGATGGCTTGCCCGAAGTCGGTGACGCCACGTGCGGCAGGCGTCACGTACTCCCACAGGATCGTCGGGTTGAACGGGTCGGTGATGTCGATCGCCGTCACCGACGGCTGCTCGCCGGCGACACCGGGGTCACCACTGCCGCTCGGGATCAACATGACGGTCCTGAACTGACGCGAGGTGACGCCGTCGGTCGGATCGAAGTCCCCGAACAGATCGGCGAACCGCGGCGAACCGTTGATCACGGCGGTGTTCTTGCGGAGGTTCGGCAGCTGCGTGCGCGGGATGAACGCCCACAACTCGCGACCTGCGGTGGTACAGCCAGTCGCGGCGACCGCCTGGGCGCACACCGCGTGGACCATGCCGTCGCTCGCGCCGAAGTAGATCATCTGTGGGCGCGTGGCGGAGCCGGCGAGCAAGCTCGGCCCGACCACCGCAACAGTCGAGCGGTCGACGCCACCAAGCTTCGGGAGGAATCCTCCCGAACCATCCGGCTGACCTGCGAGCACGCGGGAGATCACGATGTTCTGATTGGCCGCGTTCAGCGTCGGCGCGACGAGCGCCTTCACCCCCGCTGCACCTGTCGTGAAAAATACGCGTGGCGGACGCACGCCGGCGGCGGTGTGCGTGAACACGGTGCGGCAGGTGCCTCCGAAGTTGGTACCGCACCCAGCATCGGTGGCCGGTGGGATGTTGGTGGCGGCATCGAAGGCGACGGCCACGCCACCGAGCGCGTTGAACTCGACACCGCCGACCGACACCTGCGCCGCGCGGATCGCGCGCATATGACCGAGCAGGTACGGGAACTCGAAGGTCGGTGCGTCGGCATCCGTCGTGGCGTTCTTCGAAGGGGGCGCTGGCGTGATCTTCTCGAAGGTGCCCTGGACGATGTCGGTCTCGGCGTTGATCGTGGCGACGATCGGCGACGACCGCGTGACCTCCTTGGTGGTCGCAGGCGGCGGGTCGTCACCGAGGAGGAGCAGGGTCTGGAGCACGATCTTGGCACCCGAGACCGAGCTGGACTGGTCGTGGATACCGAGGTAGAGGATGTTGCTCTTGTTGGTGTCGTTGTCCTTAAAGTTCCGGGTGACGAACTCGATGTTGAGTCCGGCGATGCTTCTCGCTTGCGTGGGCGTCCCGAGCTGTCCGATGTTGACCGAACCGATGCCGGTCACCAGCGTCTTGACGCCGGGCTTATAGGCTGCGCTGGCGTTGGGCCTGAAGTCACCCACGCGCGAGCCGCCCCGTAGGGCGTTGACTCGGTAATCGCCGATCTGGACGAAGGCGTCGCCTGACTCCGAGAAGTAGGCGCACGACGTGCCGTTGGTGATGTTCGGGTCGGTGCAGTTGCGGAGCGCTTCGGTCGAGAAGCTGCCCGATGTGTTGGTCTTGAAGCCGCGTGAGGTCGTTGTACAGCCCGCGGACGTACACGTTTGAAACTGCGACGGGGCGTAGGAGTCCGACGAGAACCCAGCGTTCGCGGCGTTGTCGGTGCCTTCGAACGTGGCGATCGAGGCGCACTCGGCCATGACGCCGGACTTCGTGTTGGCGAAAGAGACGATATTGTCCAGGGCATTCTTCTCCAAGGCGTTGGCTCCACCGGGGAGGCCCTTGAGGCCCCAGTGCGGCGACCAGAACATCTTGTAGAGCGGGTTGCCGGCACCATCCAAGGTGGCGAGCTTGTTCGTCACCGATGTGCCGAGCAAGTCGGTGAAGTCCAGCAGATCGTAAATTTGCCCGGTGGCATTGGGGAACGGGCAAAGCGACGAACACACCACCGAAACGCCAAACCTATCGGTACAGCTATTGGGCGCGTTGGTGCTCGCGAGGTAGCCGCCGATGGGGCAGCCCTGCGCACCAGGGAAGTTCAGCCCGCCGAGCTTCAGGTAGGCCTGCAGGATGCCGTCATCGATACGACCGGTCTTGGCGGCCGCGTCGTTCGTGCCGTTCCAGCCAAGCAGCGCGAGCCGAGGAGGCTTCGCGCTGAGCACCTTGGGGATGGGCGCGGTGAACGCCACCTGGGCGACGTGGAAGTTGACCTTGCCGCCCGGGCTCGTACCGAAGCCGCAAGCCGCAGACTTGTAGTTCGAGAAGTCGATGTTGTTGCCACCGACGACCGCGTCCTTCGCGATCAAGTTCCCGGAGATCAAGCGGCGGAGCACGACCGCATCCTGATCGTCGATGACGAAGGCGCCGCCCGAGTAGCGCACCCGGGTGACCGTGCCAGCGGTGATGTTCACGGACGGCCAGTTCGGATACGTCGCGCGCGGGTGGTTCGGGTCGGTGTGAATCGGATCCGTCGTGGCGATCGTCGGGAACGAAGTGCCGGTGACATCGTTCGCAGCGATGTGCGCCGTAACGTTGGTAACCAACTTGACCGGTGGCGTGGCCGGGTTCGAGGAGAACACCTCGAAGTCACAGCCGTCGAGCCACTTCGCGTCGGCGCTCGGTGCCGGTGCCGTCATCGTATCGGTCGGAGTGCAGCGATTCGGGGACCCCTTGGTGTCCTTGATCGCGTAGTTCACCTCGATCGTTCCGAA
>JBBQJJ010000491.1:0-6267 GCA_038325805.1 Haliangiales bacterium | reverse complement strand
CTCGGCCTGGACGTGCGCGAGCAACGCATCCGGAGCTGGCCGCTCGTCATCCCGCTGCACGGGACCAAGCTACCGCGGCCGCCGTCGTGACTGGTGCCCTCCATCGGTCGTGATCCCGAGATCAAGCCAATCGATCCTGGTTTGCTGCCAGCGTTCGACACCCAGGACCGGTGGTGTCAAGATGGTATCAAGACGCGAGCAACGATCCGACGGTCACGGCAAACATGGCTGCGCGACCGGAGTGTGCGATGAACTTGCGAAGGTCGACCTCGCGGATGATCCCGAGGACGCGGCGCTTGCCGTCGACCACGGGCAGCTCGATGACGCCGGCGCTCTCCATCTGACCGAAGGCGGCGCCGATCGTGTCGGTGAACTGCAATTGAACTGAAGTCGTCATCGTCCCGCTTCGAGCTGAGGCAACATCCGTGCTCAGGCGGTCCGCACCGTAGTCACGGTTTGACGGCTCGCAACCGAGATTTTCGGGCATCTCGAGCGCGCGCGACAGCCCGTCACATCGCGCACTGCACCCCGTACGCACACCAAATAGCAGACCTTGCGCGGTGCTGTGGACCGCGTTGCCTGGCGCTGCAGCTCTCGGAACTGGCAGGGAGAGCGCGGGCGCTAGCGCACATGACGCCGCGTCGTCCGCGCACAGCAGGAACGTGTCGAGCCGCGATGCCGGCGTCTGGTGCGTATGGTCTTCTTCCCATCGTTGATGTCTAGCGAGTCCAGCGACGCACCGCTGCGCGCCGAGCTGTTCAGCCTCTCGCATCTCGAGACGCATGCGGCGTCGCTCGCGCGTGGTCACGTGCTCGGGACGGCGGATCGCCACGACGCCCTCCTCGAGCGCCTGACCGCGAACCAGCGCGCCCTCGGCGAGGCCTATGCGCTGATCGCCGATGCCGTCGCGCGCGATCGCCAGATCACACCGGCAGCCGAGTGGTTCGTCGATAACTACCACCTGATCGAGGAGCAGATCCGACTCGCGCGGCGCCACCTGCCGCCGAACTACAGCCGCGCGTTGCCCTACCTGGTCGATGGATCACCGCGCGTCTATCGACTCGCACTCGACCTGATCGCGCACTCGCACGGCCACGTCGACGTCGCCGTGCTGCGCGCGTACATCGCGGCGTACCAGGCGCTCAAGCCACTCCAGCTCGGCGAGTTGTGGGCGATCCCGATCATGCTGCGACTCGCGCTGATCGAGAACCTCAGGCGCGTGATCGCCGCGGTGTCGGCCGGACGACGCGATCGCGAGGCCGCCGCGCGCTGGTCCGACGCGTTGCTCGAGGGCACGGCGGGAGATCCGTCGCGCGTTGTCGCGATGCTCGCGAAGCTCGTCGAGGAAGCCCCTCCACTCACCACACCGTTCGTCGCCGAGCTCGCGAGTCGCCTCCAGGGTCAAGGCACGATCGCGACGCTGCCGATGGCATGGCTCGAGCAGCGGCTCGAGAGCGAGGGCAAGACCGCCGAGGTCGTATTCCAGTCGGCGGTCCAGAGCCAGGCGACCGACCAGATCTCGGTGGGCAACAGCATCACGAGCCTCCGCACGCTCGACGCGATCGACTGGCGTACGTTCGTCGAGGGGCTCGCCGTCGTCGAGACCGTGCTGCGCGGCGATCCGGCGAAGCGCTATGCCGAGATGGAGTTCGCGACGCGCGATCGCTATCGCCACGTCGTCGAGCACCTCGCGAAGCGCGGCAAGCTCGCGGAGCGCGACGTCGCCACGAAGGCGATCGCCCTCTCCGCCGCGCGACCACCGGGACGCGAGCACCACGTCGGCTACTTCTTGATCGACCGCGGGCGGCGCGCGCTCGAGCTCGCACTCGCCGGCAAGCCGCACGATCGCGCGCTCGGCAAGCGACTCGGACACCGCGTTGGCATCGCCGCGTACCTCGGGACGATCGCCGCGACCACGACCGTGTTGACCGTGCTGTTCGGCGACCTGGTGCTCGCTCGCCAGCATCCACTGGCGTGGAACATCGGCTGGGCCATCGCGATCTCGCTGGTGGCGAGCCAGCTCGCGATCTCGCTCGTCCACTGGGTCACCACGCTCACGGTCAAGCCGCGCCCGCTGCCCCGCCTCGACTTCTCGACCGGGATTCCCGAGGACCACAAGACGCTGGTCGCCGTGCCCGTGATGCTGACGAGCACCGCCGGCATCGACCACCTCGTCGAGCTCCTCGAGGTCCGCTTCCTCGCGAACCGAGATCGCCACCTCGGCTTCGCGCTGGTCACCGACTTCGCGGATGCCGCGACGGAGCACACGGAGCACGACGATCAGCTCCTCGCACACGCGCGCGCCGCGCTCGAGGAGCTCGAGCACAAGTACGACGGCACGGGTGGGTTCTTCCTGTTTCATCGCGCGCGCCGCTACAACACACGCGATCGGGTATGGATGGGCTGGGAGCGCAAGCGCGGCAAGCTCGAGGATCTCAACGCGGCGCTGCGCGGCGAGCTCGAGCGCTTCGCCGAGATCGTGGGACCGAAGGAGCGGCTCGCGAACACGCGCTACGTGATCATCCTCGACAGCGACACCGGGCTCCCGCGGGATGCGGCGCGCGAGCTGGTCGGGACGATGGCGCACCCGCTCAATCGCCCCGTGATCGACGCGAGGCGAGGCCGCGTCTGCCACGGCTACGCGATCCTGCAACCGCGCGTCGGCATCACGCTCGACAGCACGCAGCGGACCCGGTTCGCCCGGCTGTTCGCAGGGGACCCCGGCATCGACCCCTACACGCGTGTGGTCTCGGACGTCTATCAGGACCTGTTCGCCGAGGGCTCGTTCATCGGCAAGGGCATCTACGACATCGATGCCGTGCGCAGCGTCCTCGGCGATGTCCTCCCCGACAACCGGGTGCTCAGCCACGATCTGCTGGAGGGTGCGTATGGCCGCGCCGGGCTGGTCAGCGACGTGATCGTCTACGAGGACTATCCGAGCACCTACGCGGTCGACGCGAGTCGGCGTGCACGCTGGATCCGCGGTGACTGGCAGATCGCGCGCTGGTTGTGGTGGCGCGTCCCACCGGGGAGCGCGGGAAAGCCGCGGAATCCGATCTCGGCACTCTCGCGCTGGAAGATCCTCGACAACCTCCGCCGCTCGCTGGTGGCGCCGGCGATGCTCGCGTTGCTCGTCATCGCGTGGACGATCCCCGGCGTCGCCTTGCTCGCGCTGCCGCTCGTCCTGGCCACCTTGCTCGTGCCACCGCTCCTGTCGGCGTTCACCGACCTCGAGCGCCGCCCCAAGGATGTCGCGCCCGACGAGCATTCGCGCGCCGTTCGACGCCAACTCGGGCACGCCTTCATTCGCGAGGGGTTCTCGTTCGCGTGCATCCCCGAGGACGCCGCGATCAGCGCCGCTGCGATCGGGCGCGTCTGGCTCCGGCTGTGGATCACGAGGCGCAAGCTACTCGAGTGGAAGACCGCCGCGGAGGCCGAGCGCTCGCAGCGCAGCGGCTTCGTGGCGACATATCGCTCGATGTGGATCGCCCCGACGGTGGCGATCGCGATCGGCGTCCAGCTCGCGCTCGGCCACGTGGCCGCGCGCTGGCTGGCGATCCCCGTCGCGGCGATCTGGGCACTCGCGCCTGCCTTCGTGTGGTGGACGAATCGACCACCCGGCGCCACGCGCGACGAGCTGTCTCTCGAAGAGCGGCAATTCTTGCACGGCCTCGCGCGCAAGACCTGGCGGTTCTTCCGCACCTACGTCACGAGCGAAGATAACGACCTGCCTCCGGACAACTTCCAGGAGGAGCCGCCGGTCGGCATCGCGCATCGCACGTCCCCCACCAACATCGGGGTGTCGCTGCTCGCGAACCTCGCGGCGCGCGACTTCGGCTACGCGACGATCACCGAGGTGGTCGCGAGGACGACGCGGACGTTCGCCACACTCGACAAGCTGCAGCGCTTCCGCGGCCACTTCTACAACTGGTACGACACCCGCACGCTCGAGCCGCTGCGTCCGATGTACGTGTCGAGCGTCGACAGCGGCAATCTCGCGGGACATCTGTTGACGCTCGCCGAGGGACTGAAGGAGCTGTCGCGGTGTCCGATCATCGGGGCGCGGCAGTTTCGCGGGATCGCCGACACGCTCGAGCTCGCCGGCATCACCTCCGGCGAGGTCCTGCAGCTGACGACCACCACCCCGCACACGCTGCACGAGGCACAGACCGCGATGACCGAGCTCGTGGCCGCGATCCACGCTCTCCAGGAAGGGGATGACTGGTGGCGGGCCGAGCTGGTTCGTCAGGTCGACGAGCTGGCCGCCGAGCTCGCGGTACTGGCGCCCGCCGACGGGGGCAAGATCCCGTCGCTCGAGGAGCTCGCACGGCTCGACGGACCCGCGGCCCACGCTGCGGCGGAGCTCGTCGGTCAGCTCCGCCGGCTCGAGCAGCACGCGAGCGAGCTCGCCGACTTCGACTACGACTTCTTGTACGACTCCAATCGCCACCTGCTGGCGATCGGCTACAGCGTCACCGATCACCGGCTCGATAACAGCTTCTACGATCTGCTCGCGTCGGAAGCGCGCCTGGCCAGCTTCGTCGCGATCGCGCAGAACAAGCTACCGCAGGAGCACTGGTTCCACCTCGGGCGTCGCGTCACCACGACCGGCGGGCAACCCACGCTCCTGTCGTGGAGCGGCTCGATGTTCGAGTACTTGATGCCGTTGCTCGTGATGCCGACCTACGACAACACGCTCCTCGACGCGACCTATCGCGCGGCGGTCGCGCGCCAGATCGAATACGGACAGCAGCGCGAGGTGCCGTGGGGCATCTCGGAGAGCGGCTACTACAAGACCGACTCTCACCTCAACTACCAGTACCGCGCGTTCGGCGTGCCCGGCCTCGGCTTCAAGCGAGGGCTCGGCGCGGACCTCGTGATCGCGCCGTACGCGAGCGCGATGGCGTTGATGGTCGCGCCCGCGGAGGCGACCTGGAATCTCCAGCGGCTCGCTGGCGACGGCCAGCTCGGCCCGTTCGGACTCTACGAGGCCGTGGAGTACACGCCGTCGCGACTACCTCCGGGCAAGTCGTTCGCGACGGTGAGATCGTACATGGCGCACCACCAGGGCATGGTGTTCCTGTCGCTCGCCTACGTGCTGCTCGATCGGCCGATGCAGCGCCGCTTCCTCGCGAACCCGGCCCTGCGTGCGACGGAGCTGGTGTTGCACGAGCGCGTGCCGCGAACGCCGCCGGTCTATCCGCATCCCGCCGAGGTCGGCGCGGTGCGCGTGGCGAGCGAGATCGAGCGCGACCTCCGCGTGTTCTCGTCGCCGACGACGCCGTCGCCCGAGGTCCAGCTCCTCTCGAATGGCAGCTATCACGTCATGGTCACCAACAGCGGTGGCGGCTACAGCCGGTGGCGCGACCTCGAGGTCACGCGCTGGAGCGAAGATCCGACTCGCGATCACTGGGGGCAGTTCTGCTACGTGCGCGACGTCGAGGCGAACCAGGTCTGGTCGGTCGCGTACCAGCCGACGCAACACGCGGGTGCCGGCTACGAAGCGATCTTCTCGGCGGGGCGCGCCGAGTTCCGCCGCCGCGACGAGGACCTCGACACCCACGTCGAGATCGCGGTGTCACCCGAGGACGATGTCGAGCTCCGGCGCGTCTCGATCTCGAACAACGGTCCTGCCACGCGCGTGCTCGAGCTGACCAGCTACGCCGAGGTCGTGCTCGCGGCGACGGGTGCCGATGCCGCACACCGCGCCTTCTCCGGGCTGTTCGTGCAGACCGAGCTCGTCGAGCGTCAGCACGCGATCCTCGCCACCCGGCGCGCACGCTCGGCGACAGAGAAGCCACCGTGGATGTTCCACGCGATGATCCCGGTCGTCGAGACCACCACGCCGGCCTCGTTCGAGACCGACCGCGGTGCGTTCCTCGGCCGCGCCGGATCACCGGTCTGCCCACAGGGGCTAGATCGCGCCTCGCTCGGCAACACCCAGGGCTCGGTGCTCGATCCATGCGTCGCGATCCGCCAGAGGCTCGAGGTCAGGCCCGATCAGGTCGCGACCGTCCACATCTTCACGGGGGTCGCCGAGACCCGGGAGGCGGCGCTCACCTTGATCGACAAGTATCGCGCGCGCCACCTCGCCGAGCGCGTGCTCGAGCTCGCGTGGGCACACAGTCAGGTGATCCAGCGCCGGCTCGACGCGACCAACGCCGAGATCCGGATGTGGGATCAGCTCGCGAGTCACGTGGTGTTCTCGACGCCGACGCTGCGCGCTCCCAAGTCGATCATCGCGGCGAACAAGCTGGGTCAGGCCGG
>JBBQJJ010000490.1:0-6287 GCA_038325805.1 Haliangiales bacterium | reverse complement strand
ATCGAAGGCCTGCACATCCTCGAGGTGGATGCGCCAGTCCTGACGGCCGTGGACCAGGAGGATAGGGCGTGGAGCTCGTCGTCGACGTGGTGGATCGCGCTGCGTCGATCGAGCTCCTCCTCCCGGTGCTCGGCCCACCCGGGGATCATCTTCGACCAGCGGTCTCCCGAGCTCGATGGCAAGCTCGACGGGCTCGAGGACAGGGCTCGGTCATCCACGATTCGCGAGCGCGAGCTACCGGGGATCGACATCTCAGAGTTCGATCGTGAGCACCGCACCGCGCGCAACGTCCGAGGCTCTCACCTCGACGCGTGGTCCCGTCTCATCGAAGCGCTGGAGCTCGAAGCGGTCCGTCTGCGAGTCCTCCCGGTCGAAGGCGAACAGGCCAGGTCCGACGGCTTTGACCTCCATCGCCCAGTCGTTGCCGTGCACCGTGCACTTGATCCACTCGTCATCGGTCGGGAGGTTGAGCGCGCGCACCACGAGCACGCGATCAAGGATCTCATCGACAGGGACAATCGTGACGCCGTGCGCATGGAGCCACGCTTCGACCTGCGCTGCATCGCCCGGGTGGAAGCCGTAGCTGAACGAGCCGTTTGCTCCGACCGCCACGTGCGCCGCGGTCGCAGTGGCCAGGACCCGACCCACAAGGGCCATCAGGCCAACTCCGGCGTCGAGCCCATCGATCGACGGCTCGGGGATCGCCGCCACGAGCTGGTCGGTCACCGGGAGCGGCCCGCCGCGGGTCGCCCAGAAAAAACACGCTTCGATGCCCGTGGGCAGCGGGGAGCACGCGCGCAGCTCCGCCGGGAGATCGCACGGTCGGTAGCCGATGAACGTCACGGGCGCGGCCGGCGGCTGGACTTCGTCGCGCCGAGAGCCCTCACCCGGAACCAGCAGCACCGCGTCGACCCCCAGCCACTCGACCAGCGCTCGAGCCGTCTCCTCCGGCGCTCCTCGCGCGAGGAGCGCCGCGGTGATCGCTTCGGTTGACGTGGTGCGCGGCAGGCTGATGCGCTCGAGCGGGCCAGGGCGGCCCCACTGCCAACCGAAGCCGAACCCTCGCCGAGCGCCGGCCCTCAGGTACTCGTCGAGCGTGTCGAAGAGCACCGTCTGCTCGAGGCTGTATGCGATCTTCGCGGGGCCATCGTCCGGCACCCAGTACCAGCCCGCCTGGCCGGTCCCCAGGCGGTCAAGCTCGAGCTCGTAGAAATCCTTCAGCGCCTCGGGCGGGAGGTCTTTACCATCGACCATCATCCACTCGAGGTCGGCCGGTACGCCGGTGAGATCAAGAAACAGGCAACCGAGTTGGTCGGGGTCGTTCGCGAGCACGTACGAGAACCTCACGGTTCCCGCGCTCTGCGCGAACGCGCGTGCGTCCGCGGGATATCGCTCGGGCGCCTCCGTGGGAGCGAGCTCGATCTCGGTGGTGAAGCGGAGGTCGTCCCGCGTGCAGAGAAGCTCTATCCAGGCGCGAAGCAGGTCGGCAGTCTTCATCAGGGTCTCTCCGCTCGGCTCGATTTCCCGAAACAGCCGTTTAAATTACCTATGCGCGCGCGTCGGGACTGCCTGGCCATCACGGCTGAACCCAGTGAAGGCCTTCTCCGGTAGCGAACACGGCGAAGGCTCCGTGGCGCACGCCGTCGCGAATTTCGAACTTCAGCGTGTGGGACCGGCTGAAGCTGACGCCGTCGTCGGTCGATTTGAAGACGTGTCGACCGTGACCGATGAAGAGCGCTCCCTCGACCTCGAAGCCGCACCTCGCTTCGTCAACCGGGCCTTTGCACTTCTTCCAGGTCTTGCCTTTGTCTTCGGAGCGGTAGGTGCCGACGTACGCAGCGACGAGAATCAGAGCGCCCGAAGACGTCTCGAACGCCTGGTCGATTCGGCCTTTGGCTTGATTGATCTGTAGAGCCCGCGCCTTCTTCTTCTCGATGAAGATGAGTTCTTTGTAGCCGCAGCCAATCATGCCCGACGCAACGGGCCGCAGGCTCCTCGGCGCTCGGACGCCTGGCGACTTCAGCCACTTGAATGTCTCTCCGCCGTCGTCCGAATAGCCGAGCTCTTCGCTTGGTTCTCCTCGGCTCACCCAGATGGTGCTGTCACGCTCGCGGCCGACGCTCTCCAGTGTGCCTGTCTTCCTCGGCGGTACGAATGCCGTCTCAAAGGAAGCGCCATCGTTCGTCGAGCGCATCAAGCGGTCGTAGCTGCAGACGAGAAGGATCTTGTCGTTCCACACCATGCTGTTGACGTGGCTCTGACGGTGACGAAGTGCCGTCATCGACGAGCCATCGACTGTTGTCTGCAGAGCTCCACCCGTATACTCGGGCCCTAGGAGCAGGTTGCCGTTGCTGCCGCTGCACAGCGCACCCACTGAGACCGGTGCCGACGTGAGGCGAACGCCGGTCTGCTTGCGCTCCTCAGCGTGCGCGCTGCTGAACTCGCGGTAGAGCTCGACCATCGAGTCCGCAAGGTGGACGGCGACGTCGTCCTTCGGGTTCGTCAGCACCCTGACGAGCTGGTCGGTCGTCAGCTTCGGGTTTGCGGCGAGCTCATCGATGGTCTCTGAAGAGGTCTCGTGATCGATGAGCAGCACGTGACCTTGGCTACGACCGCTGGCGATCTGAATGAGCTCGTCGCCAGAGAACGTACTGCCGACCGAATAGGCATGGCGACTGAGGCTCGACGGCCAGAGTCCTCCGCCTTGCTCCATCATCGTCGCGACAGTCCGTGCGCCGTGCAGGGTCGAGATCTCTTCCGGCCACTCTGCAACCGCGGCGGTCTTCGAGCGCGGCTTCGGTGCGGTCGCGTCCCAGCGCGGGATCGGCTTGATTGCGACGTTCACGCCCTCGGGAAAGCGCTCGGCGAACTGCCGCCAGTCAGCAGTGGTCTTCTTTAGCGAGGCGGGCATCTGTCTCGAGGAAACCGTCTTCTTTCGCTCGGGTCGCAAAGGCCCCGGTTCTCTATTTCCGGAATCCTCGATCAGACGGCTCGCGCGGTTAGTCGATTCCGCGATTGTACATCGTGTGGGCTTGATCCGGCTCCCGTGGACATTCCGAGACGCGGATACTGTGTCTGAGATGGCAGCGAAGCAGGTCCTCCCGGGCTCGCGACCGCCCGCCGCAGGTGTCCGGATGTGACCAGCGCACACCCTCGGTAGCCAGCACGGTGAGTCAGAGCTTCGCCATCCACAAGTGGTGGAACGAACTCCACAGGTCGATGATAGTTGTATCAACGAACACTATGCGCTTGGTTCGCGGGTCCGCCGCGACCTGGCGCAACAACTCGCGGTCACGATGCCGCAGTCGAGCAAGCGACGGAAGCTGTCCTCGGCGTGTGCGCGTGCAATGCTACTACGACGATCTGCCGACCTCGGCGTTCATCCACGAATACCGCGCGTTCCACGCGGAGAGCCTGTTCGATCCCGAGCAATACGCCGGGGTCGACCTCGTCGACTTCGTCGTGACGACCTACGAGCTCGACCGCTCCAGGATCGCCGCGAGCGTACTGGAGCAGCCGCTCACGCCGAAGCTACTTCCCGATGCGCGCGCATGGCGTGACCGCAAGGTCTCGGCCGACCTCGAGGAGAGTCCCGACGTGTGCCGCTGAGGCTCACGCGAGGGGGCAACGACTCGGTCACGCGAGGTCGTGGAACTGCACGCAGGATCTCTGGCAATCCGATCCGATGCGATTGATCGTCTCTGTCGCGCTCGATCCTGAGGCCGAGCGCCTTGCGTCCGCCTCGGGCAGGAAGGCTCGCCTCGGTCGTTTCGCGCGCGCAGTCCGCGGCGTGATGGCCGTGTGCGGCTAGCCGTTACCGCCCGCGATGAACGGTGAAATGTCGCCGCGGCGAACGTAGGCCTTCACGAACCCGAGCTGCGGGACATAGACCAGCACGACGCGCGACCACTCGGCGGTTCGCGGCGGCTCCCATGCGTAGATCGTGGTCGCCTGTTTGACCCGCCCGACAGGATGACCCTCCGGGCGATCGTAGAAGCTCGCGCCCGCACGCAGGGTCGCCATCGGCGTGTCGCTGATCCCACCCGATGCGCCCAATAGATCCATGAACAGACGCACCGTCTGTTGCGCGCTTGGGGTGAACGCACTGGCCGAAACCAGCCCGCGCACCGTGATTCCCGGCCCGGACCAACGGATCGCCACATAGCCCGGCGGCGCAGGCACGAACTCGCGCGCCACGGACGTCGCGGCCAGCGTCGCGATGACGCGGCCGGCTTCGGGGATCGACGCGGCGGTCTCGCCCGGCAAGACCGGGATCCCGACCACGGTGGTGCCATCGACGACCGTGCCGTCGACGACCGTGCCGTCGACCATGAGGTCGGCCGCGGGCTCGGGAATGAACACGTCACCGAGCACCGAGTCGTCGATCCAACCATCGAACTGCACGTTCGTGCGCCCCGACGTGACGTGACGCCTTGCTTGGCGGAGCTCGTGGAGCTCGACCACCGTACCCGGACCCAGCGTCGCGCTGCGATCGTCGGCCGGCATGGGCGCGTCAGGCGTCGGGGCAACAGCGGTCCGACGAATCGGCACCCGTGCGAGTGCGCTTCGCGAGATCCAGGCAATGGCGCGAACCGCGCTGCTATCGAGCACGACGCGAACCTGGTCCGGGGTTTCGTCGACCACCGGAACGGGTGGGAAGGCTCCGTTGACTGGCCCTTCGTTGAGCTCGATCGCGGGCGCATCAAGTGTCCAACGAGCAGAGCCGGAGCGCACGATGCGCACCTGCCGCGTGACCTGCGCCGTGCCGTTGTCGCCCAGATATGGTTCGACGGTCGCGACGGTCGAGCGCGAGCTCGGCGCCGAGCACGCCGCGAGAACCATCGACAGACCGAGCACGCGTCCAGCCATGACCAGCGCGAGGATATCCCGGTCGGCTCACCCTTTGCTGCGCTTACGATGCCAAGACCACGTTGCAGCTGCGACACTCCAGTTCGTTCCTCGGAGGCCAGCGACCTACGTTCCGGCGGCGGGGCCCGCGCGGCGATGTAGCGCTGGACCGCGCCACCCGAGACTCACCTCAACTTCGGCTGCGCGAGGTCTGCCGCCGCGAACGCGATCACATGTCGCTCGGATTCCTGCCGACACTTCTCGGTCATCGTGCTCGGGCTCGTCGCCGATGCGACGGCTCGAATTCGTGATGGTACCGAGCGCTGGGCAAACCCGAGGCGCCAGTAGCTGAATCCAGAATGAACACAGCTGGCTGCGTGGAGCGGGAGAAGGGATTCGAACGATCGAACAAGGTCGTCCGGGTCCGTCCGACACACACGTTCCCGTCGAGGAACCCCACGTCCTAGCGGACAGGGACAGACGTGAACGGACAACTGACGTAGCAAGCCTTGCTACAGCGCTCGAGAACGCGATCCGGGCCGGCGATACGTCGCGTGCTCTCCACCTCGTAGACGAGTTGCGGGCCTACGGCGGGGGCACACCGGCCGCCCTCCGGTTGGTCAAGTAGGGGGGCGCTCCCCGCGGCGGTGTCGGCAACCGAGCCGCAGCCCATCCCTGCTTGCGGCGACGCGACCGGCGACCCATGTTCGAGCGGTGCGACGTCGCCCAACGAAACCCAAGCGTCGCGATCGGGCGACAGCCAAGCCGGAGCTGGTCGCGAGCGTCTGTAGGGCGTATGCGAATGAGAAGCGCGCGAGCAACCGGACAGCCCGAGCGCTGCTGCGTGCGCGGTCTCGCGGCGTCGCCTACAAGGAGCTGGCTCTCGACGTCGCCGAGAAGTTGGCAGGTGAAGCGAGCGGCGAGGCCGTTGTCGATGTCGCCGCCAAGCGCGAGCAGAACTTTCGCCAGCGTGTAGCCCGTCACCGCCGTACCCGCGTGACCGCCGATCACAGTCGTACCGTTGCCGACCAGCCGCCAACTCGGGCACGGTTGAGACAGGAGAAAAACATGATCGAACCCTATGGCAAGCCCCGGTACGTTCGCGAGCGTGAGATTTTCTACGATGAGCTTCCGCCGGACGTCGCCTCCGAGTTGGTCGACGTCGACGGGCCCGACAATCTGCGCGGTGATCGCGGCGCCTCACTGCCCGCGGCACACAGCTCGAGAGCCGGCTCGCGGGGCAACGTCGAGATCCTCGACGCCGTCGATCGCTTCGTCGCGAACGTCACGGCGATCGAGAGCCCCTTCGCCTCGAGCGCGGCATCGAAGGCCTGCACATCCTCGAGGTGGATGCGCCAGTCCTGACGGCCGTGGACCAGGAGGATAGGGCGTGGAGCTCGTCGTCGACGTGGTGGATCGCGCTGCGTCGATCGAGCTCC
>JBBQJJ010000489.1:0-6300 GCA_038325805.1 Haliangiales bacterium | reverse complement strand
CTCCGCACGGACATCGAACGCCTTGTCCATGATGTCGTTCTCCTTGTCGGTGATCTCGCCGAGGCCGTCGTAGCCCTGCTCGACGTAGATGTGACACGTCGAGCACGCGAGGTTGCCACCGCATGCGTGACCGACCCGCGCGCCGCACTCTTCGGCGACCTCGAGGATCGTCATGCCGGCCTTGGCCTCGACGGTGAGTGGCGCGCGCACGCCCGTTTGGTGCGGATTTAGAAACGTCAACTTCGGCATCACTTCTGCTCCTCGGCAGGACCGCCGATCTTCTTCTCTGCCTCGTCGAGCGACACGCCCTGGAAGCCGGCGGTGATCGCGCGGTTCATCCGAGCTTGCGCGAACGGCTTGGTCGCGAGATCGAGTGCTTCGATCGCGTGGCGGATCTTGAGGTGATCCTCGCCGACGATCGCTGCGTCCAGCACCTTCATCGCGTCCTCGCCCGCCGTCTTGACGCCCTGCCCGATCTCCGGCTCGTCGAACAGCGCCGCATCGCTCGCGAAGGCACCGCGGGTCGCCTGCAGGATCCGATTCGCCTCGACGCGCTCGACGGCGAGGTTGCGCTTCGCGAGGTCGTCCTCCGCGTGATCGAAGGACTCGATCAACATCCGCTCGACCTCCTCGTCGGTCAGGCCATAGCTCGGCTTGACCTCGACCTCGGCGGTCTTGCCGGTGGTCAGCTCCTTCGCCAGCACCTTCAGCAAGCCATCCGCGTCGATCAGGAACGTGATCTCGACGCGCAGCATGCCGGCCACCAGCGGCGGCAACCCGCGCAGCGTGAAGCGCGCGAGCGACCGGCAGGTCTCGACGGTCTCGCGCTCACCCTGGAGCACGTGGATGTCGAACCCGGTCTGGTTATCCGCGTACGTGGTGAACGTCTGCGTGGCCCCGGCCGGGATGACCGTGTTGCGGTGGATCAGCTTCTCGACCACGCCGCCCATCATCTCGACGCCGAGCGACAGCGGCACCACGTCGAGCAGCGTCACGTTCTGCTGCCCGCCCGCGAGCACGTCCGCCTGGACCGCCGCGCCGAGCGCGACCACCTGCTCGGGGTCGAGGTCGCACAGTGGCGGCCTCCCGAACAACCCCTCGACGAAGAACCGGACGACCGGCGAGCGCGTCGAGCCCCCGACGAGGATCACGCCGTCGAGCTCCGACGCCTCGAGCTCGGCATCCTTGAGGACGCGACGGCACGCCTTGGCGGTGCGCTCGAGCAGCGGTGCGGCGAAGGCGGCGAGCCGCGCGCGCGTCACCGTGGTCTTGTACTCGCCACCCGCACGGATGCAGGCGACGCACGACGTGGTGTCCGAGTTGAGCGTGCCGACCGCGGACGGAATGGTCTCGCCACAGATCGTGTGCATGCGATCGCCGTTGGCAGTGATCAGCTCGTGGACGATCGTCATGCCCGGCGAGCCGCCCACGATCTCGGCGCGCGCATGCGCCGGGTTGGTGATCGCCAGCTTGAACTCCACGCTGTCCGCGTCGGTCAGCGCGTGCTTGACCCGGCGCGCCTCGCGGATCGCCTGTGCGACCAAGCCGCGTGGCGCGATCTCGATCGCACGGTCGGTGACGCCGTTCGCGATCGCGCGATCCAGATCGTCACCGCCGAGTGCGGAGTCGCCACCGGTGGCCTTCACCTCGAACACGCCGTCGATCAGCTTGAGGATCGAGATGTCGAAGGTGCCCCCGCCGAGATCGTAGACGGCGAACTTGCCGGAGCTCCCCTTGTCGAGCCCGTACGCCACCGCCGCCGCCGTAGGCTCGGCGAGCAGTCGCATCACCTCGAGCCCGGCGAGCCGGCCCGCATCGCGCGTGGCCTGACGTTGCGCGTCGTCGAAGTACGCCGGCACCGTGATCACGACGCCTTCGATCGGTCCGCCGAGTGCCGCTTCCGCGCGCTGCTTGAGCTCGCGCAGGACCTCCGCCGAAACCTCGACGGGCGAGATCTGCTTGTCGTTGACCAGCACGGTGATCGCGCGGTCGTCGCCCGCCAGGTCGTACGGCAGCAGGCTGCGGATCCCGGCGACGTCTTTCATGCCACGGCCGATCAGCCGCTTGACGGAACCGATGGTCTCGCGCGGTGACTCGAGGGCCTTCGCCTCGGCCGGCCTGCCGACGAGGATGCCGTCCTTGCCGTAGTGCACCACCGAAGGCACTAGCGGGCCGCCCTCACCCGCGATCACCTCGGGTGCGGTATCGGCGACATGAGCGACCAGGCTATTGGTGGTGCCCAGGTCGATGCCCACGACGCGCTGCTTGCACGCCTCCTTGACCTTGCTCTCGCCGGGCTCGGCAATCTGCATCAACATCGGTCAGTCCTCGTCGAGCGCGCTGTCGCACTCTTCCAGATACCGCTCGACGTAGCGCAGCAGGATCAGCTGCGCCTTGACCGCGGTCCACTGCACCGGCTGCGCTGCGAACAACACCTTGATCTGTTCGAACGCCGCCTTGCGCCGCGCCTTCATGCTCGCCTGCAGCCTCGCGACGATGTCGAGCTTGCCGGCATGTCGCGCCTCCGCGAGCTCTTCACGCTCCTCGAGCAACTCCATCACCAGCGCGGGATCGATCCGCTCGTTGTCGCCGATCACGATGCCCTCGCGGGCCATCAGGTACTCGGCGCGCGAAGCCGGCTTCTTGAGCAGCTGGTACGCGTCGTTGATCGCACGCGCCTTGGTCAGCGCCACCACACGCTCGCCGGCCGGTGCCTGCGCGAACTTGTCGGGGTGAAATTCCTTTTGCCGCTCGAAGTACGCACCTTCGAGCGTGTCTGCGTCGACGTCAAACCGCACCTCGAGCCCCAGCAAACCGAACGCATCGATCTGCGGGGGTCGCTTCGCGGATTCAGAAGTTGACGGACTCACCACAGCCGCACGAGCCTTTTGCGTTCGGGTTGTTGAACTTGAACCCGTGCCCCATCATCCCGCGCACGAAATCGAGCTGCATCCCGCCCAGGTACACGAGGCTCTTCGGATCGACGACGATCGACACGCCGTTGGGCGCCGCGAACGTCTTGTCGGTCGGCCGCAACTGCTCCGCCCACTCGAACACGTAGGTAAAGCCCGTGCAGCCGCCGCCACGCACACCGATCCGGATCAACGCATCGGGCGTGCCGCGCTTCGCGCGCTGCTTCGCGATCTCCTCGCCTGCAGCGGCGGTCACCTCGATCTCCTTCTTGCCGATCGTCGCCTGGGGAGCGACCGGAGGAACCGCAGGGTTGGCAGTGGTGCTGGACATTGTCTCCATCACTTCGCGTGCTTCTGCTTGTAGTCCTCGATCGCTGCCTTGATCGCATCCTCGGCGAGCACCGAGCAGTGGATCTTGACGGGCGGGAGGTTGAGCTCCTCGACGATCTGGGTGTTCGAGATCTTCGCGGCGTCCTCGAGCGACATCCCCTTGATCATCTCGGTCGCCAGCGAGCTCGACGCGATCGCCGAGCCGCAGCCGAACGTCTTGAACTTCGCGTCGGCGATCTTGCCGTCCTTGACGCGGATCTCGAGGCGCATCACGTCACCGCACGCGGGCGCGCCGACGAGCCCCATCCCGATCTCGTCTTTGCTGACATCCGCTTCGGTCTTGAACGTGCCGACGTTGCGGGGGTTTTCGTAGTGGTCGAGGACCTTATCTGAGTACGCCATGGTGTTTTCCTAGAACGCGTTGCCGCGTCAGTGTGGGGTCCATTGGATCGAGTTGAGGTCGATCCCGTCTTGATGCATTTCCCAGAGTGGGGACAGGGTGCGCAGCCGCTCGACGCTCTTGGTGACCAGCTCGACCGTGTAGTCGACCTCGGCCTCGGTGTTGAATCGACCGAGTCCGAACCGGATCGACGTGTGCGCCAGCTCGTCGCCGACGCCGAGCGCACGGAGGACGTACGACGGTTCGAGTGAAGCGGACGTACACGCGCTACCCGATGACACCGCGAGGTCCTTGAGCGCCATCAACAAGCTCTCGCCCTCGACGAACGCAAAGGAGATGTTGAGGTTGCCGGGCAACCGGTGCTCGAGTGAGCCATTGACGTATGTCTCGGTGAGCCGCGACGTCAGGCCGCGATAGAGCCGATCGCGTAGCGAGCGCAGCCGGATCGCCTCGGTCTCCATCTCTTCGCCGGCGAGCTCCGCGGCCTTGCCGAAGCCGACGATCATCGGCACCGCGAGGGTGCCCGAGCGCATGCCGCGCTCGTGACCGCCGCCGTCGATCAGCGGATCGATGCGAACGCGTGGCTTGCGACGCACCCACAGCGCACCGACACCCTTCGGGCCGTACACCTTGTGGGCGGTGACCGCGGCGAGATCGACCTTCGCCTTCTCGACGTCGACCGGAATCTTGCCGTACGCCTGCACGGCGTCGACGTGAAACAGGCACTTCGGGTTCCGCTTCTTGATCGCGGCGCCGATTTCCTCGATCGGCTGGATCACGCCGATCTCGTTGTTGGCCCACATGATCGACACGACGATCGTCTTGTCGGTCATCGCCTCGACCACTTGCTCGGGGGTGACCAGGCCGTCCTTCGCGGGGCGCAGATACGTGACCTCGAACCCCTCGCGCTGCAGGCGCTTGCAGGTATCGAGCACGCTCTTGTGCTCGGTCTCGACGGTGATGATGTGGTTGCCCTGCTTCTTGAGGAACGACGCCGCGCCCTTGATGGCGAGGTTGTTCGACTCGGTGGCACCCGACGTCAGCACGATCTCTTTGCCGTCGCCGCCGAGCAGCTTCGCGATCTGGTTGCGGGCGTTGTCGACCGCCGCCTCGGCAGCCCAGCCGAAGCTGTGGTTGCGGCTCGCGGCGTTGCCGTAGTGCTGGGTGAAGTACGGCAGCATCGCGTGAACGACGCGCAGGTCGACCGCGCTGGTCGAGTGGTTGTCCATGAAGATGGGCAACGAGACGCCTTCGGGGATCTTGATCTCGAGCTTCTCTGCGGTAGCCATCAGTTGTTTCCTTCTCGCATCGTACGGAGCACGGTCAGAGGCACGGGCGGCTCGTCGCGGCGCGAGGACAGCCCTGCGAACAGGGGCGGTGCCTCGCCTTTCGAATGACCGTGATGACCGCAACTGCCGCACTCGGTGGGTGCGAACTCGTCGGTGCAGCTCTGGCAGGAATCGAGGTACGCGAGAGCCTCGACGAGATCGTTCTCGATCACCTGGAGCTGCATGATCTGCTGGCGGATCTGGGTCTGCTTTTCGGCGAACAACGCACGCACGCGCGCGGTGGCTTCGCGACCCGTTCCCGCCTTCTGGAAGTCACCCACGAACCCCTGGATCTCGGCGAGCGTGAAGCCGATCGCCTGGAGCTTGACGATCCAATGGATGCGGTCGATCGCCTCGGGACCATAGAGCCGGAAGCCACCTTCGGAGCGCGCTCGCGGCTCCAGCAAACCGAGCTCTTCATAGAGGTGCATCGCCCGGACGGTCTTGCCGACCGCCTTGGCGAGCTCTCCAACACGCATGAGCTTGGAATCGTCCATAGTTCGCAACCTAACGCGTACGTAAGGTTGAGTGCCTCTGACGGCACTATGTGGGGATACTTACATGCTGTCAAGGCCAACCCTCACCTCAAGGTGTGAGTTATTGAGAGAACCAGAACCCCGCTGATAGGTGTCTGAAATGCGGTGCGAAAGCTGCTGATCGGCGTGGTGGTGGCGTGTCGTGGGCAACCGACGTTGCCGCCGCCACCCCATCTGCAGATCACGATGCCATCGAGCTATCAGCTACCACTCAAGCCGTTCGTTGCCGCATGGGAGCTGAGCTGCCGAGGTGACGAGGGGCTCGATCGTCGCGGCGCTAGCCACTACGAGCTCGAGAAGCACGCGATCGAACCGGTCAGGCGCGGGCCGTTGATCGCCGATCGCTCGCACGCGGGTCCCGCACGCACGTCGCTCCAGATCGAGGAAGCGCTCGACCGCGAGCAAGCCGCGATCGTCAGCTGCTGGAAGTGGGCGGCGGCCCGCGGTGGGACGCCCGTCAACGTCGAGGTCGGCTTCACGGTGGATCCATTCGGCAAGACCTCGGCGCTGTCGGTGACCGCCGCGAAGCATGGCAACGCCGAGCTCGTCGGATGTCTGCGCGACAACCTGCGGGGCCTCGAGCTCCACGATCCATCGCCGCGTACCACGAGGATGAGCGCCACGATCGCGTTCACGCTCGCCGATCAACCGGCGTGGAACACGCTGCCCACGCGACCGGCACGCCCCGCGCGGACGGAGAAGCCCCGTCGAATCTGCACGCCGGTCGTGGTCGATGGCCCGACCGATCAGGTGACCGCGCCGATCCCGTTCTCGGTCCGCATCGGTGACTCGTC
>JBBQJJ010000488.1:0-6302 GCA_038325805.1 Haliangiales bacterium | reverse complement strand
GTCGGTGGGATCGGCGTGATGAACATCATGCTGGTCAGCGTGATCGAGCGAACGCGAGAGATCGGCATCCGGATGGCCGTCGGTGCGAAGCCGATCGACGTGATGACGCAGTTCCTCGTCGAGGCACTCCTGCTCGCGGCGATCGGCGGCTTGCTCGGGCTTGGCCTCGGCTACCTCGCCGCCTGGTGGGGCTCCGGCTTCTTCGGATGGAAAATGTTCTTCCCGGCCGCGACCGCGGGCATCGCGTTCGCGGTTTCCGGTGGCGTCGGCGTGGTGTTCGGTCTGTATCCCGCAGTCCGTGCATCGCAGCTCGATCCGATCACCGCCTTGAGGTACGAGTCATGAAGAAGTTGATCTCCACGGCGCTCGCCGTCCTCGCCGCCGCGAGCACCGCGCAGGCGCAGCCCGCCGAGACCCTCACGCTGCAACGCGCGCTCGAGCTCGCGATGCAGCAGCAGCCGAGCCTGGCACGTACCAAGGCGAACATCGAAGCCGCGCAGGCTCGCGTGTTCCTCTCGAAGATCGCGTACATCCCGACCGTCACCGGATCTGCGAGTGCCTCGGCCGGATCGTCGAGAGGGAAGCCATGCGCCAACGACATCACGAGGGCATGTGGTGGCTTCTTCGAGGTGCAGGAATCGACCGGTCTGGCCCTCTCCGCGAGCTGGCGGATCTACGACTTCGGGCAGACCCGTGCGAGCGTCCGTGCAGCGGAGCTGTCCGCGCGTGCGACGGAGACCACGCTCGCGACCGCATCCCTCGATGTCCGGCGCAACGTCGAGGTCGCCTATCTCGAGGCGGTGGCGAGAGGGAGGTTGGTGAAGGTCGCCGAGGCGACGGTGGCGAGCGAGGATCTGCACCTCGATCAGGCGCGCAAGTTCGTCGCGGCGCAGGCCAAGGATCCGATCGAAGTGGCGCAGGCTCAGGCACGCGCCGCGAATGCGAAGGCGGCCCTCGCCTCGTCGCAGGCCACGCTCGCGATCGCGATGGCGAACCTGCGGTCGGCGATCGGCCTGATCGATACGCGAGCGATCACGGTCGAATCGACCTGGCCGACACCGGCGGCGACTCCGCCGAACCTGCCGGAGCTCGTCGAGACCTCGCGCAAGCACCGCCCCGAGATCGCGCAGCTCGATCTGCAGATCGAGGCCTCGGAGGCGAACGTCGTCGCCGCCGATGCGAGCAATCGCCCGGTGCTGTCGGCGAACGCGTCGACCCAGTACAACCCCGGCACCGGCGACTGGTCGCCCGAGCCGACATGGAGCGCGGGCCTCACGCTGTCGTGGCAATTCTTCGACGGTGGTCGATCGAAGTACAACGCGCGGATCGCGCGCGCGGACGTCACCGCGACCCGAGCGGATCGGAATGCACTGCTCGTCTCGTTGACGGCACAGCTCGACTCGTCGCGCTCGCAGATCATCGCCAACGGTGCGGCGGTGACGGCCTCCGACGAAGCAGTCACCGCGGCGCGCGCACAGCTACAGCTCGCCGAGGCGCGCTACGCCCAGGGGCTAGGGAGCCAGATCGAGCTCACCGATGCGCAGCAGGCGGTCACGCTGGCCGAGGGCAACCTGGTGACCTCGCAGTGGCAGCTCGCGACGGCGTGGGCGCAGCTCCGCCGCGCGCTCGGCGAGATCTGACCGAGCTCGGCTAACATCCGGGTCCGCTCCACATCTTCGAGAACGCGACGTCGTGGCCAAAGCCGATGGTGAAGAACCACTTCGGCGTGTCGTGCATCGAGGCCGCGTAGTACGAGATCTGGGCGACGGCGTTGCTCGGTGCGCCCTGTCCCGCCGCCTTCTTCCACAGCGACGCGTATCCGCAGCTCGGGAGAGCGACGCTCTTGGTCTTGCAATCGGTCTTGAACATCGAGCGGATCTCGATGCCATCGGGCTCGCCCTCGACGCGGAACTCGCAGATCCGCTCCTGCGGAACGCCGAGCGGGATCTTCGGATCGAGCTTGCTCGCCGACGGCGAGATGAAGCGCAGCTCGATGTCGCCATGTGGTGATGCGAGCGTGGGCAGCGTCAGATCCGCGAACCCATCGGGCGACACACCCGTGACATCGACGCGCGTCAGCAGCGCATCGGGCACGGCCTTCTTCGCTTCGGCGGTCGCGAACGCGATGAACGCGGCGACATCGACCTTCCTCGGGTTCCAGTTCGCGAGCTGCAGCGTGCGGTTCTCGACCCACGACTTCGCCCTCGGCTTCGCAGGTGGCTCGTCCTCGTCCTGCTCGACCTGCGCGGGCGCGGCCGGCACGGGCTTGACGTCGTCGACCGCGTCCTTGATGACCTTCTGCGCTTCCTTTGGCATCTGCTTCGCCGCATCGCGCACCTGCTGCTCGACGGAGGCGAGCTCCGGATCCTCGTCGGCCTTGTTCGCTTCGGTGTTCGCAGGAGGCGAGGCCACCGGCTTCGGGGCGGGCTTGTCCGGCGGTGGAGGTGCCGGCGTATCCGCGGCCACTTGTTCGACGACCGCTTCCTTCGCGCCGCGTTGCGTGAGGACCACCGCGACGACGCCGCCGACCACGGCGACACCCGCGAGGGCGAGCCACAAGCCGCGCTTCGACTTGGTTGCCGGTGCCTGCTTCTGGACCTGGCCCGACGAGGCGCTCACCGTCGTCGAGTTGCCGAGCTGTGGATAGTTGAGCGGCTGCTCCGACGGTCGGGGCAGTCCCCGCGGTGGCTGCCCCGGATCGACGCGTTGCACGCGCGAGCTCCAGGTCGCCGGTGCCTGTTGGTTCCAGCTCGGGATCCCGCGATGGGTTCCCGACGCGGTGATCGGCGTCCAGCTCTCCGGCGGGAGCTGCGCGGTGGCGTGCTGGACGGCGAGGCTCATCGCCTGGGCGGTGGCGAACCGCTGATCGGGATGCTTCGCGAGCGCGCACAGGATCAGCGACTCGAAGCCCGGATCGAGATCGGGGCGGAAGATCCGCGGCGACGGTGCCGGCTCCTCGACGTGCTTGCGCAGCAGGTCGAACAACGAGTCGGCGACGAACAGCTTTCGCCCGGTCACGCACTCGAACAGGATCACGCCGATCGCGTAGATGTCCGCGCGGTGATCGACGGGCCGTCCCGACGCCTGCTCGGGCGACATGTAATGAGGCGTGCCGAGCAGCGAGCCGGTGCGCGTGGAGCTATTGGATCCCGGATCGGTGAGCTTCGCGATGCCGAAATCGAGCACCTTCGGACGGCCCGACGGCGCGACGTAGATGTTGTCGGGCTTGAGATCGCGATGGACGATGCCCTTCGCGTGCGTCGCCTGCAGCGCGTCGAGCACCTCGACCGCGAGGCGCGCGATGCCACCGAGCGGGAGCGGGAGCTGATGCGCTTGCGAGTGCTCGAGGATCGCCGCGAGCGGTGCACCGTCGAGGTACTCCATGATGATGTACGGGCGGCCGTCGGGGAGCCGCGCCTGATCGAGCACGTTGACGATGTTCTCGTGGCGGATCAGATTCACGGCCTTCGCTTCGGCGAAGAACCGCTCGACGAGGTCCTGGCGATCGGAGCACTCGCGCGACAGCACCTTGATCGCGACCCGGCTGCCGATCATCGGGTGCACGCCCTTGTAGACGCGCCCCATGCCGCCGATGCCCAGCAACGTGGCGACGCGATACGCGCCGATCGTGGTGCCCAGGAGAACGTCTTCACCGATCAGCGCCAGCGCGACACCGTCGGTCGGACAGTGACCACCCGTCGGCTGCGGCCCGCCGCACTCCGTGCACACGAACATCGGCGTACGATAGCACCCTGGGCTTTCAGTCACCCGTTGTCGTTGCTCGGAAGCGGAGCGATCCGGTGACGTCGAGATCGCGGCGTCCGCCCTCTGCGTGACCTCCGTCGCCCTGCGGCCCTATTCGACAACGTCGTGATGGATTGGAGGCGATGGGTTCCATCACGTGAGCACCGCATGTTCCCTCCGCCTGTGTCCGGTCCGTCCGGCGTTCGGACAGCTCGTCCTGCCGGCGGACGGATGCATGCGCAACCTCGCGATGTGACTATCGCGATCTACTGGCCCATCGCTTGCTGCTCCGGGGTCGATGACCCTCGCACGCGAAGCCAGCCAGTCCTTTGTCTCCGATCATCCGCGCGATCGCGTGTGGCGCACCGGCCCCCACAAGATCGGTGATCGCGAGCTGCTCGCGCTCGTGCTCGGATCGAATCTGCGCAACCGCACCGCGGACGAGCTCGCGGCGATCCTGATCCAGGAAGCCGGCGGTCTCGCACTGCTGTCGCGTTCCACGCCGCGCGAGCTCGCGAAGCTCGCCGGTCTCGGGGAGGCGCGCGCGATCCGTGTCGCCGCCGCGTTCGAGCTCGGGCGGCGCGCCGTGGTCGCCACGCAAACGCGCACACTCGTCGGGCGCCCCGAGGATGTCTATCAGTGCGTCGCTCCGATGCTCGCCGGGCTCGCGCAGGAGGTCTTCCTCGTGATCGGCGTCGATATTCGCAATGGGTTGCTCGATATCGTCGAGTGCGCGCGCGGCTCGGTGATCGGCGTCGAGATCCATCCGCGCGAGGTGTTCCGGCCGCTCGTGCGCATGGCTGCGGCGGGTGCGGTGCTCGTCCACAATCATCCGTCGGGCGATCCCACGCCGAGTGCCGAGGATGTCGAGCTGACGCGGCGGTTGCGCGAGGCGGGTGCGCTGCTCGGCATCCCGGTGATCGATCACGTCGTCGTCGGTGACGGCTCGTTCCGATCGATCGCCGAGTGGATCGGTGCGGAGAACTGATCGTGACCGAGCTTGTAAAACCCTGGGCCGAACGCCGGCCTCGTGCGGTACGCTCCAGGAAGATGGAACTGAAGGTCAAACGCAACGCGACGCTCGCAGATTGGGAGACGGTGCCCGACGGCGAGAGCGCGCAGCTGATCGACGGAACCCTTTACATCACGAGCCGCCCGAACATCCATCACGCCATCGCCATCACCTACTTGATCGGGGCGCTCCATCCGCACCTACGTGATAAATCCAAGGGCTGGGTGCTGCTGTTCGAACCCGCGCTACGCTTCGGATCGAATCTTCTGATCGGAGACATCGCCGGTTGGCGTCGCGATCGCCTTCCGGTCATTCCACGAGGCGACAAGTGGATCGAGACGCCGCCAGATTTCGTTTGCGAGGCGCTGTCACCCTCCACAGCGAAGATCGATCGCGGTCGAAAGCGCGAGATCTACGCAAAGGCGAAAGTCGGTCACATCTGGTTCATCGATCCGCTCAACCAGACCCTCGAGGTGCTCGTGCTGTCGAAGGTTGTCTACAACGTCGTCGCATCCGCGGGTGGTGACGACCGGGCCAAGTTCCCGCCGTTCGGAGTCGAACTCGATCTATCGATGTTGTGGGAGCCGTGATCGAGTGACGTGAATTTTGACGTCGCGCCAGATCTCGAACGCGTCCGGCATCGTCATCGCGCGCCACAGGTCGTAGCCGGAGCTACCGTCGATCTCGCGCAGCAGGTGCGCGGCGAGCTGACCGTGGGAGGCGAGCACGGTGACCGCGTTGTCGCGATCGAGTGCCTCGACGAGCGCCGGCCACGCACGCGCGGTGACCTCGAGCCCGGTCTCGCCGCCGTCGGGGCGCAACGCGCGATCCTCCATTGCTGCGTGCACGCCCTCGAGGAACGTCTCGAACGTCGGATAGCGAGGCATCCGGCGCTCGACGAGCCGAGGATCGATCTCGATCTCGAGGCCTGCCGACGTCGCAAACGGGCGCACCGTATCGATCGCGCGCTCCGCGGGACTCGACACGATGCGATCGATGCCGTGATTCGCGAGCCAGGTCGCGAGCTCCGTCGCCTGCGCATGACCGAGCTCGGTGAGCGGCGATTCGGCGAGCTTGCCGTCGGTCTGACAGTGTCGGATCAACCAGACGCGCGCCATCACGCGATCCAGAGACAGCGATCGGGCACGCGCTCGGGCGGATCGTGGAGCTGCGCTTCGAGACGCGCCGGCACGAACGCGAAGCGCACGGGGTTGACCGGCACGTTGTAGCCCCACTCGTACGCCGCACCGTCCTTGACGATCAGGTTGAGCAGACGCGTTGGTCCGGAAGGCAGCGTAGCCACGATGTCGGGGTTGCCGAGAAAGTGAGTCGTCGCGCTCGGGGTCGCGTACGAGATGATCCTGCGGCTCGTACACAGATCGATCGGGTTCGGCCCGATCCAGACGAGGAACCGCGAGTATCCCGGGAACTTGGAGAACGGTCCGTTGCTGGTGACGTCGGCGAGCGAAACGCGGATGTCGTAGTCGTCGGTGTCGGGCCACCGCAGGAGCTCGCGCGTGATGCCACCGCCATTCTTCCACGGCTG
>JBBQJJ010000487.1:0-6356 GCA_038325805.1 Haliangiales bacterium | reverse complement strand
GGACGCGTTCTTCATCTGGATGAGCGTGTTCAACTTGTTCATCGTCTCGGTGTTCTGGTCGTTCATGTCGGACCTGTTCACCAGCGAGCAGAGCCGCCGGCTGTATCCGTTGATCGGTGTGGGTGGAACGCTGGGCGCGATCTTCGGCTCGCAGTTGACCAGCATGCTCGTCGAGATCGTGGGGCCTTCGGCGATGCTGCTGGTCGCGGCGGGCATGCTCGAGCTCGCGATCGTCTGCATGTTGCTGCTCGATCGTCAGGCGCCGCGCGGCACGGTCAAGCAAGAACGCCTCGAGCGCTCGATGCCGTGGGACGGCGTGGTCTTGATCTTCAAGCGACCGTACCTCGCGTTGATGGTGCTCTACATGGTGCTGCAGACGTCGCTCGCGACGCTGCTGTACTTCCAGCAGGCCGGCATCCTCGAGGGCTGGAGCAGCAATCCGAAGGAGCGCACCCAGCTGCTCGCGGATCTCAACACCTGGGTCAACCTCGTGACCCTCGGGCTGCAGCTGTTCGTCAGCAGTCACGTGCTGTCGAAGCTCGGGGTCACGCGCACGCTGCTGATCGCGCCGGCGGTGTTGCTCGTGGCGTTCGCCGGGCTGTCGATCGAATCCACCGTCATCGTGCTCGTGATCGCGCAGGTCTCGACCCGCGCGGCCGAGTACGCCGCGGCACGACCCGCACGCGAGACGCTGTACACCGTGGTGTCGCGCACCGAGCGCTATCAATCGAAGAGCTTCATCGACACGTTCGTCTATCGCGGTGGCGACGCGCTCGCCGGCTGGGGCAACCAGGGGCTCGTGCTCCTCGGCCTGTCCCTGCCCGTGATGGCCGCGGCCTCGATCCCGCTCGCCGCGTGCTGGATCGGTGCCGCGTACGTGCTCGGTCGTCGCCAGGAGGCCCTGGCAAGCGCTGCCGCACCCTGACCCTATCGGGGTCCTTGCACTGTCCCTTCGCGCCGGGCACCCGTGGCGGTATGACGTTTTCATGACGCGTGCACCTTACGTCGGACTTCACGTCGCTACGCCGGTGGGCGCTCGTCGCGCCACGGCCGCCGACATCGTCGCGTCGGTGCAGCGCGAGATCTCGAGTGGAGCGTTGCCCGCCGGCAGTCGGTTGCCACCGGTGCGTGCCCTCGAGAAGCAGCTCGGGCTGTCGAAGAACACGGCGCAGGCGGCGTACGACGAGCTGGTCGCGCGCGGGCTCGTCGAGTCGCGGGTGCGCGAGGGCGTGTTCGTGATGGCGACACGCGAGGTCAGGACCGCCGAACCGATCGCGATCCCGCCGATGCCGGAGCTCGTCGAGCCTGCGTTGTCGCGACCCGACTTCACCCCGCGGGGCGTGACGAACCTGTCGACGGTGTTCATCGATCCGGAGCTACTGCCCACCGAGCGGCTCTCCGAGTGCGCTCGCAGCGTGCTGCGCGAGAAGATGCCGGCGCAGTACGACGCGCAGGGCTATCTCCCGTTGCGCGAGGCGATCGCGAAGCGGCTCGTCGCGCGTGGACTCGACGTCGAGGCGGATCACATCGTGGTCACCACGGGATCTCAGCAATCGCTCGACATCGTCGCGCGGTCGCTGTCGAGGAAGCGGATCGCGCTCGAGTCGCCGGTCTATGCGTACGCGAAGCTGCTGTTCGAGAGCCTCGGGCATGAATGCGTCGGGCTGCAGCTCGATCCGTTCAATGGCGTGGACCTCGAGGCGTGGGATCGCGTGCTCGCGACCAAGCCGGCGCTCGCGTACCTGATCTCGAGCTTCCACAACCCGACCGGATACTCGTACTCGAGCGCCGAGTTGCGCGGCGTCCTCGAGCTGTGCGCGAAGCACCAGGTCGCGATCCTGGAGGACGATTGGGGCAGCGACATGATGAGCGACGGCGAGTACCGCCCGATGCTGCGGATGCTCGGCGGCCGCAACGTGCTCTACGTCAACTCGTTCACCAAGAAGCTCCTCCCGTCGCTGCGGATCGGCTTCGTCGCCGCGCCGCCCGAGCTCGTGCCCTCGCTGGTCAGTGCGAAGCGACTCTCGACGCTCGGCAACGCGTGGCTCACCGAGGCGGTGGTCGCCGAGTTCCTCGATCGGGGTTACTACGACACCCACCTCCAGGCGCTCCAGCGCGCGCTCGATCAGCGCTACACCGCGTGCCTCGCGGCGCTCGACGAGTTGATGCCCGACGGCGTCAAGTGGACCACGCCCGGCGGGGGGCCGACGTTGTGGCTCGAGATCCCGAAGGCGATCGATCTGGTGGCCCTCGAGGCGCACCTCGCGCGGCGCAACGTGGTGATCAGCAACAAGTCGGCCGCGTTCCTCGGCGATCCGCATCTCCACGGCTTTCGCGTCGCGTACGCGTGGCTCGCCGAGGACGAGATGCGCTCCGCGCTGACGATCCTCGCAGACGCGCTCCGCCAGGGCTGAGCCGCGCGGGCGAGATCACGCCGGCGCAAACGACGCCGGGGCAGCCGATTGTCGTCGCAAAGTTCGCGCGCACGGGTGGGATGCGGAGTAAGACCGGGGCCGTGAAGGACGAGCAGGTACCAACGGCACGGGTGATGGGCGCGTTGCCGCCACTCGGGGCATCGAGCAGCGAGGAGCCGCGTGGCTTCGTCATGCCGCTCTACTCGCTGTACTCGACGGGGCAGGTGGCGCTCGCTACGTTCCTCGGCACGCCGCTCGCCGGGTGCTGGTTGCTGTCGCGCAACTTCAAGAAGCTCGGGTCCATCAAGAGTGCATGGGCGATCCTCGCGCTCGGCGTGATGTGGGCGGCCGGGCTGTGCGGGCTCGCGGCACTCGAGAAGCTCCCGGGGATCGTCTCGCTCGCCTCGATCCCCGCGATGGTCGGCGTCATGCGAGGCGTGCAGGGCAGCGCGCTCGATCGGCATGCCGGCCTCGGCGGCAAGACCACGTCGTGGGGGTACGCCGTGGGTGGCTCGCTCGCGTGTCTCGGGATCCTGTGCGTCACCGCGATCGGCGTCGTGTTCGCGTGGCTGATGCTGACCCGCGCGCCTTCGGTCTCGGCACCGGCGGGTGGTGAGGTCGCGTATCTGAACGGCGCGACCGAGGCGGATGCCCTTCGCCTCCGCGACGCGCTCGCCGAGCTCGAGTACTTCGACGGCGCGTACACCGTGCAGCTGTCGCGCGATGGCGAGCGCTGGGTGGTCGGGTACGTTACCACCGACGAGGGCCTTCGCGATCCGAAGATGGGTGAGGCGTTCGGCGATCTGTCCGACGAGGTCTCGCGCAAGGCGTTCGCCGGTGCGCCGGTCGATACCGTGCTGCTCGACGACGAGGCCAAGCCCCATCGCCGGATCGCGTTCGAGATGCGGTCGCGCTCGCTCCTCTACGGCACGGACGAGCTGCGATTCCGCAACCTCGGCGAGGACCAGGCGCGCGCGCTCCACGACGTGCTGGCCACGCATTCGTACTTCCAGGATCAGGGCCGGACGATCACGGCGTACCGCGACCTCCGCATCGAGGTCGAGATCGGGACGAGCGACTACGCTCCGACGCCCCTCGACGATCTGATCAACGAGACGCTGTGTCGCGAGCTGTCGCGCGCGGTGGGCGACGCTCCGGTCGATCTCGTGTTCGGTAATTTCGAGGGCAAGGTCTCCGCGAAGTATCGCTGGGAGTCGCTCGGGCCGGCCGCGGTGCGCAGCGCCGACGGCACGCTGGTGTTCTATCGCGATGGCGGTACCAAGGAAGAAGCGGAGCGCGTCGCGAAGGTGGTCAGCGAGCTCGACGAAAGCGGCGCGCTGTACATGATCGTGTTGCGCGACAGCAACTTCGAGCCGGCACGGGCGGTGGTCGCGGTGTTCAGTCCGGAACCCGAGTCAGTCGAAACGCAGCGCACCCTCCATCACCTCGCCGAGCCGCTGTCGAAGGGCGCGTTCGGCAACACCCCCGTCGACGTGCGTCTCGTCGACGAGCAGCTCGCGCTCAAGGTCGCGCTGTCGTGGGAGAAACGTCCTCGCGGAACAAGGCGGTAATCAGAAGATGTCGAACAGCTCTTATCTCTCTTGCCTAGGCAGCGGCGCCAAAAAACCCAGTGAGCTCTACGCGGAGAACACCCTGCCCGTGGGCTGGGCGTGGTTGTTCGCGCCGGAGGATTTCTACGTCGGCCATCCTCGGGACAATCCGGTCGCCGCACCTCTGTTGCAGGACCGCGACGATCGCAAGACCACGTCCTACTTGTTCTGCCAGGCGGAGATCGCTCTGCCTCGCTTCACCGAGCGGATGAGGAAGGTTGGATATCTCATCACGGGCAAGGGGATGGTCGCGCAAGTCCATGCCTGGCTCGCGAAGCACATGAGCAAGGGCTATTGGTTCGCCGATACCACCGAGCTCGAATGGTGGGAGAAGAAGCCAGGTGAAGGCATCGAGGCGATCAAGCGCGCGCTTGCGGCGGCGGCGGCGGCCAGCCGGTTTAACGAGCCCTCGGCAGAGAATTTGTTGCTGACCTTTGGCTCGGGCACTGGGTTGTCGGTCGAGGAGCTGAACAAGAAGAAGGAACGCCAGGTCGCGAGGACCCAGGTGAAGCAACAGGCAGCGGTTGCTGGGCGCGCCGTGGCGGCGGCCGAGATCGCCGCTGCGCGACAGGCTCCGGTCGACGTGTCGACGCTGGAAGGTCGGCCCTACAGCATTCGAGAGTCGTTCCAGGTTGGCGACCAGATCGCCCATCCGGTGTTCAAGACCGGCATCGTCACCGAGGTCACCCCGACCAAGATCACCGTCACCTTCTCGACGGGGCCTCAGCTGCTGGTTCACCAGCGCAAGTAGTCGGGGCGATCCGCCCCAAGCGCCACGAACGATTGTGATCTTCGTCGGGCCGGGGCTATCTATACATGATGCAGTACCGGACCTTCGTGCTCGCCCTCGCCGCGTGCGAAGCCGCGCCGGCTGCGTCCACCGAGTTCTTCGGTCCGCGCATCGAGCCGCCCGGTGGGCTCGCGAAGGTGCAGCCGGGGATGAGCGTCGCCGAGGCGAAGAAGCTGGTGCCGGGCCTGCGCGAGGATCCACGCGCGGTTCGCGATCAGATGACGCTCGACTCCGGGGTGTCGGACGTCAGGCTCGAGGTCCGCGTCGATTCCGGAACGGTCGCGAACATCGTCGCCGTGGTCTCGAACAACGGGACGCGCGAGCTGCTGCAGCGCGTGTGGGGCGATCCGCAGATCACGCGTGACTCGCTCGGCCAGCCCGAGGTCACGTGGGCAAGCGAGTCCACCGGGTGGAAGGCGAAGCTCGATTGCCTCGAGCGCAACTGCGTCGTCGAGTACGTGCCGTATCACGTGCTGACCTCGGAGTTCTTCGGTGCGCACGTGGTGCCGCCCGGCGATCTCAACAAGCTGCGCCTCGGCATGAAGGTCGCGGATGCGAAGAAGCTCGCGCCGGGTCCGATCGACGTTCGCGCCGGCGTGCCCACCGGCGTCGATGGCGTGCGCGGGTTCGTCGCGGTCGACGACAAGACCGGCACCGTGCGCGCGATCTATCTCAACCTCCCCGCGAGCGCGAAGGCGCAGATCGAGGAGGCGTGGGGAGCCGGGCAGCAAGCCACCGAGCTCGGCAAGGCCGTGCTGGTGTGGCCGGATCCGAGCACCGGCTGGCGCGCCACGCTGCGTCCGGCTCTCGGCTCGAGCCAGGATCTCTCGTTCGATCAGTATCTCCCCGTCGCGCAGTTGCTCGGCGAGCAGGTCGATGTCGTCGATGCGATGCCCGTGCTCGGGCTCACCGTCGACGAGGTCAAGAAGCAGTTCGAGGGAGTCACGGCGACGCGCGGAGATCTGATCGTCGCGCTGCTCCCCACCGAGTGGGATCGCCAGCCCACCAAGTTCTCGCTCGATGTCGCCAGCGGTCGGATCCGCGAGATCGTGTTCTCGATCCCGTTCAAGGCGCATCCCGATGCGAAGGAACAGCTCGCGGAGCTCTTCACGCACAAGTGGGGCACGCCGCGTCCCGCCGAGGAAGATGGCAAGCGGGTGTTGATCTATCGCGATGGCGAGCCGCGCGTCGAGGTCCGCGAGGACACCACGCACGGCGCCTGGAAGATCGAGATTCGAAACTAAGTTGTTCCAAGCTCTGCTTCGTGCACGACCGCAATGTCAGCGGCATCCACGGTCTCGAGGCAGCGCGTGCGAAGGCGCGGAAGTGGTACGCGGGTGCGCACTACCAGTTCTTGTTCTTTCGCGATCTCGCGGAGGCCAAGGCCAAGCGGTCGTGGCAGGCAACCTCGGCAACGCAGCCGATCGAGTTTCGCGACGACGCCGCCGTGGGTGTCGAGGGTACGGCCTACACGGACTCCAGTGGCGAGGCCCGCAAGTACCAGGACAATGCCGAGGTGAGCACCACGTTCTGTGGCGACGC
>JBBQJJ010000486.1:0-6380 GCA_038325805.1 Haliangiales bacterium | reverse complement strand
AGAGCGACGTATGACGAGATGGTTTCGTCGTCGGAATCTTGTATCTTTGACTCACCGTGTCAAACGTCGCTGACCTTCACGAGCTCGGCCACATTCCAGATCTAGGAGCGGTGCCACACCGGATGCTCGCGCAGCTGATCCGACCGTCGCGGTTCGGTGAGCCTCGCGATGCGTTCGCGCAGGAAGCGATCGAGATTCCCGAGCTCGGTCCGCGCGACGTCCTCGTCTACGTGATGGCGGCGGGCGTCAACTACAACAACGTGTGGGCCGCGATGGGCATCCCCATCGACGTGATCAAGAACCGGCAGAAGAAGGGCGAGAAGGAAGACTTCCACATCGGCGGCAGCGATGCCTCCGGTGTGGTGTGGGCGACGGGCAAGGACGTCACCAACGTCAAGGTCGGCGACGAGGTCGTCGTCCACTGCGGGATGTGGAACCACGATGACCCGTGGGTGGTCGCCGGTAAGGATCCGATGTTCGCCCCATCGCAGATCATCTGGGGCTACGAGTCCAACTGGGGTTCGTTCGCGCAATACACCAAGGTGCAGGATCACCAGTGCCTGCCGAAGCCCGCGCACCTGACATGGGAAGAGGCCGCGGCGTACATGCTGGTCGCCGCCACCGCGTACCGGATGCTGCACGGCTGGTCGCCGAACGTCGTCGGACCCGGCGATCCGGTCTTGATCTGGGGCGGTGCCGGCGGGCTCGGCTCGATGGCGATCCAGATCGCGCGCGCGGCGGGTGCACGCCCCGTCGCCGTGGTATCCGGAGATTCGAAGAACGAGTTCTGCAAGAAGCTCGGTGCAGTCGGCGTGATCGATCGCCGCAAGTTCGAGCACTGGGGCAAGCTCCCTCGCTGGTCCGACGAGATCGAATACAACCTGTGGCTCAAGGGCGCGCGCGAGTTCGGCAAGGCGTTCTGGGAAGCGCTGGGCGAGAAGAAGTCGCCGACGATCGTGTTCGAGCACCCGGGCGAGACCACGCTACCGACCTCGTGCTTCATGTGCGAGACCGGCGGCATGGTCGTGATCTGTGCCGGCACCACCGGCTACAACGCCACGCTCGATCTTCGCTATCACTGGATGCGACAGAAGCGGCTGCAGGGCTCGCACTTCGCGAACGACGCCCAGGCGAAGGGTGCCAACGATCTGGTGATCGCGAAGCAGATGGATCCGTGTCTGTCGCGGACGTTCACCTTCGCCGAGACCGGTGCGTGCCATCAGCTGATGCGCGATAACCAGCACCCGTCGGGCAACATGTCGATCCTCGTCAACGCGAAGCGGCCCGGCCTGCGGACCCTGAGTGAATCGCGATGACGAGACCGTTCAAGGTTCTCGGGGTTCAACAGATCGCGATCGGTGGCCCGTCGAAGTCGGCGCTACGTGCGCTGTGGGTCGACCTGTTCGGCATCCCGGTCACCGGCACGTTTCGTAGCGAGCGCGAGAACGTCGACGAGGACATCCTGACGCTCGCCGGCGTCGAGATCGACCTGATGCAGCCGATCGATCCGGAGGCGAAGCCGAAGGTCCACGAGCCGCGCCTCAACCACCTCGGCCTGTGGGTCGACGATCTCGCCGCCGCGGTCGCGTGGTTGACGACCCAGGGCCTGCAGTTCACGCCCGGCGGAATCCGCAAGGGCGCCGCCGGTCACGACGTCTGCTTCATCCATCCGCGGTCGGCGGAGGGTGTGCTGATCGAGTTGGTGCAGGCACCGCCTGATGTGATCTCTAAGGCACGCGGGTGACGTCGAGCTTGCGAATCACGACCGGCGTGGTCGGCTTGTCGTCCGGCCCACGCGGCACGTTCGCGATCTTCTTGACGACATCGAGCTGCTTGCAGCGACCGAACACCGTGTAACCGGCATCGAGCCGCGACACTCGATCTTCGGCGATGAAGAACTGCGCACCATTCGTGTTCGGCCCGGCATTCGCCATCACGAGCGAGCCGGCCACGACCCGGTTCTCGTCGTGGATCTCGTCGGGGAACTTGTAGCCGGGCCCGCCGACGCCGGTGCCCAACGGATCTCCGCCCTGGACCATGAAGCCGGGGATCACGCGATGGAACGTCAGGTTGTCGTAGTAGCGGCGCTTCACGGCGAGGCCGGTGTGTGGATCGGAGAACACCTTCTGCCCGGTCGCGAGCCCGACGAAGTTCGCGACGGTCATCGGTGCCTTGGTCGGCAAGAGCTCGCAGGTCAGCGTGCCCTGACTGGTCTCGATCGTCGCCCGCAACGTGTTGCCGCGGCCGGGGAGTGCGGCGACGTACCCGGCGAGATCGCGCGCCGTCGGTGGACGGACCTCACCGTTCGGCACGGCCGGCGGATCGTCCTCCGCGATGGTGGTGTAGGCGAGCTCGACGCGACGATTGAGGGCACGGCCTCGTGCGGTCGCGTTGCTGTCGAGTGGCTGCGTGGCACCGTGACCGGTCGCGGTGATCCGATCGGCGGTGAGCTTCAGGCGATCGAGCAACAGACGCTTGAGCGCGTCGCCGCGTGCCTGCGTGCGCTTGGCATCGAGCGACGTGTCCCCGTGGACGTGGATCTCGATGCGCAGCCCGGGCTTGTTGCCGAGCAGCTTCGCGATCCGATCGACGGCGGGCTCCGAGTCAGTCGCGAGACGATCGCCCGCCCAGGCGAGGCGGCCGCGGATCGCGAGCTTGCCCGGCGCGAGCTCGATGCTGGGTGGCACCGCGCGAACGATCGCGGCCTCGAGCTGATCGCGAGCGGCGCTCGCCAGCTGATCGACGCAGCTCCAGGCCGCCGCGGCATCGCGCACGGCGATGAAGCACGCGCGCACCGGCTCGGACCAGCGCTCGCGCTCGCACTCGGCGGCGACGGCGGAGGTCAGCTCCGCACGTTGATCCTCGACGAATGGCGCGTCGCCCGCGAGGAGCTCGAGCTTGCCGAGATCGCGACAGACCGTGCTCGGCGGATCCGCGTACGCGATCGCAGTGGATGCCAGCAGCGCGAGCAGGATCCTCATCAGGCCGAGCGGCTGTCCGCTTTCCACCGCAGATAGCGCGCGAACCCGAGGAGCTCGCGAAGTGCCGCGGGCGGCAGTTGCCTCGCCTCGGTGAGCAGCGCGGCCACGATCGGCTCGGGACGCTCGTCGGGACTGCATCGCCGGAAGTCCCAGCGGCCGCGCCCCCAAAAGCCGTCGATCCGGTGGTGATTGACGACCGAGCCGACCCACGGCGACGAATCGCCCGGGTTGATGATGTTGACGTAGCGGCCGACGATCTTGTCGCCACGCCGCGTGCCCTCGAACAGAAACGTGCCGGCGTCGCGATACAGGATGTAGACCTTGTCGCCGGAGACGTGGAGGGTCGCGACGCCCTGCTGCCACTCGCCGGTGCCCTGCCGCCACCGGCTGCTCCACGCGCCCTCGAGGCCGTCGGTCTCCGTCGTGATCGTGACCCAGGCCATCGCATTCTCGTCGCCGTCGAGGGGAGTGACCGGCACGCGCTCCGCGAACGCTTCGACGTCAGGCCCGATCGGATCGTGGACGTCAGGCACCGAGAACGGGTTGCGCATGACGGAATCCTAGCCTCAAGATGCACGCTTGTCGTGATCGACTACGATCCCCATCACTGGCGAAGTCATTTCTTCGACCTCGAGGGGTCGATGGTTCGCGAGGGAGCCCTTTATGACCAAGCATCTGCTCACCGGCCACGCCCGGTTCCGTAGTGAGTACTTCTCCGAGGAAGCAGACTTCCTTCGCAACCTTGCCCGCGAGGGTCAGAACCCGAGCGCGCTGTACATCGGTTGTTGCGACTCGCGCGTGGTCCCCGAGCTCCTCACCACGTCGCGCCCGGGCGAGTTGTTCGTGGTGCGCAACATCGCCAACGTCGTGCCGGCATTCGATCACGCCGACGCGTCCGTCGGTGCGGCGATCGAGTACTCGGTCTCGGTGCTCGGCGTCGGGCACGTGATCGTGTGCGGCCACGATCTTTGCGGCGGTGTCAAGGCAGCGCTCGACGGGGTCGACAAGCTGCTGGGCCATCCGAGCCTCCACGAGTGGGTCAAGCAGATCGAGCCGTCGGCCAACACTGCCCGCGAGATCGAGAAGAGCAACGATCCGAAGCAGCTCCTGCGCACGGCTGTCGAGGAGAACGTCCTCGAATCGATGGATCACTTGATCACCTATCCCGCGATCGCGGCGGCGCTCGCTCGCCAGCCGCACGAGATCGCGCTGCACGGCTGGGTGTTCGACATCGACGCCGGCACGCTCCGCGTCTACGACGTCACGCGCGAAGAGTTCGTCGAGGCCGGGGCGGTCACTCGCTGATGCGGTCGCTGATCGGGTCGCTGGTGGTGATGTTGATCATGTTGATCATGCTGATCGCGCTGACGCGGCTTGCGGTTGCCGCGCCACCGAGCGGCTATCAGTGCAACCCGGGGACGCCCAAGCTCGGCGAGGGCTGCAGCTGTCCGGCCGGCTTCGTCCCCAAGCGCGACGAGGAGAACATCGCGGTCTGCAAGCTCGCGCAGAAGCCTACCGAAGCCGCGACGGTGCGCTCCGAGTGCGCGAAGGTCGGTCCGTCCGTGGTGCGTGCGTTCGGTGCCGCGCTCACCGCCGACGAGCTCAAGAAGTTCTCACCGATCGTCAGCAAGGCGGCGGTGGTGCGCTGCGAGAACGCGCCGTGGCGCAAGGAGGTCCGTGCGTGCTTCGCGAAGGCGACGACCGAGGAGGCCGCGCACGAGTGCCTCGAGCAATTGCCGCCGGTGCAGCGCGGTGGGGTCGATGCCGACGCCGCGCGCGCACAGCCATTCGCGGTCACGCTCGGCAAGGATCGCGTCGAGCTCAAGGGGGCGATCGTATTCGCCCAGGGCACGGCGACCCTCAGCTCGGTCTCGCAACCGTTGATCGATGCGATCGCTGCGGCACTGAAGGCGAACCCGACGGTGCGCGTCGAGGTGCAGAGCCACACCGAGACCGGCGACGACGATAGCCAGCGACTCTCCGAGCGTCGCGCGGCCGTGGTGCAGCGCGCCTTGATCAGCGCGGGCGTTCCAGCGGCACGCGTCTCGGCGAAGGGGTTCGGTGACAAGATGCCGGTCGCGTCGAACGGTACCGCGTGGGGTCGCTCGAGGAACCGCCGGGTCGAGTTCGCTCTCCGGCCGCTCGATCCGAATGCGCCGGCGGATCGCGATCAGGACGGCATCCCCGACGCCACCGACAAGTGCCCCGACAAGCCGGAGAACTTCAACGACAACGAGGACACCGATGGCTGCCCCGACGCGACGAGGTTCGTGTCGACCAGCATCCAGATCCTCGATCAGGTCCGCTTCAAGACCGTGAGCGCGGTGATCGACCCGGCGGGCCGCGCGCTCCTCGATGGGATCGCCGGCATCATGAAGCGCGACACCTCGCTGAAGCTCCGGGTGACGGGGCACACCGACAACATCGAGCCCGATCCGGTGAAGCTCGGCCGGGCGCGTGCCCGCGCGGTTCGCGACTACCTCGTCAAGGCCGGCGCCGATGCGAACCGGATCGACCTCTCCACGTCGGGCGAGAGTCAGCCGATCGCGCCGAACGGGGACGAGGCGGGGCGCGCGCAGAACCGCCGCGTCGAGTTTCAAGTCCTGTGATCCGGGAAACAACGAGCCAGCGCGGCCGCTAGTCCTGGTACAGGTTCTCGGCTTCGGTCGCTTCGCCGTGCTTGTCGCCGTGCAGCGCATCCGACAGGTCGCTCGTCGTCTTGCGCAACCGCTGACCGAGCACCTGGACGAAGCTCCACAGCATCTTGACGGCGCTCGCAGGCTCGCGCTTGATGATCTCGTAGAACTCTTTCCTCGTGATCATCACGAGGCGCGTGGTCTCCATCGCGGTCGCCGTCAGCGAGCGGGTCGACCGATCGACTAGCGACATCTCTCCGAAGTGATGTCCGCGTCCGAGCTCGGCGACGATGGTGTCGCCGTTGGTGAGCCGGACCTTGCCCGATAGCACGACGTACATCGAGTCGCCCGGATCGCCGGCGGAGAACACGCGCGCGGTCTCCTTGACGTCGATCATCTCGGAGATGTTCGAGACCCGTACCAGCTCCTTGTAGGAGAGGTAGCGGAACATCTGCATGCCCTTGAGCACGTCGAGCTTGAGCGACACCTCGGTGGTGCGCGGCGCGTGCTCGGCGGCCTGACCCTCGCCGATGCGCAGCACGACGGCGGTGATGTTGTCATGGCCACCCTTGGTGTTCGCCATGTCGACGAGCCGGTGGGGGACCTCCTTGATGGTGCCCTCGGCGAGCTGCTTCGGGAGCTCTTCCTCGTCGACGTACGCGTACATGCCGTCGGAGCAGATCAGGAAGCGATCGCCGGGGAGGATGTCGAAGTCGAAGGTGTCGACCTCGACCGAGCCGTAGACCCCGACGGCGCGGGTGAC
>JBBQJJ010000485.1:0-6391 GCA_038325805.1 Haliangiales bacterium | reverse complement strand
CGCGGCTTCCACCACTCGGATCCCATGACCGAGGGACCGAGCGTGGCTTGCAGATCGTCGACGATCTTTTCCTGTCGCGTGAGCGTGTAGCGCCCGCACATCCGGCTACGTGATCCGTAGCAGACAAACCTGAAGGTAGCGATCGTTCGCCTGGATCGCGGGCGTCGGGTACTCGGGCGGCAGCCCGCCAACCTCGACCACCGCCGCGACCTTGTTCGCCGTCCGCACGCCCTTTTGCGCGAGCTTCGCGAGCGAGCCGAGCTCCGCCGCGTTCGATGCCAGCCACAACAGGCCGCCCTGCGAGATCACCGCAGAGGCCTTCGCGATCAGCTCGGGATAGTCGCGACCGAGCGCCCACGAGGCGCCACCCGCCGACGATGCGCCGGGCGGATCGATCAAGATGACGTCGTACTGCTCCTTGTCACGCTCGGCGCGCGCGAGGAACCGGTTCGCTTCGCCGGTCTCGAACTTCCACCGCTTGTCTTTGTTATCGAACCCCGAGCGCGCGAAGTTGCCCGCGGCCCACGCGTTGACCCCCTGCGAAGTATCGACGTTGGTCACCGTCGCGGCACCGGCCCGCGCGCACACCACGCCTAGCGACGCCGTGTACGAGAACAGATTGAGCACGCGCTTACCGCTGACGAAGCGCGCGAGGCCGCGGCGATGCTCGCGCATGTCGGTGAACAGGCCGACGTTGAGCCCGCCGAGCGGATGGATCTCGTACGGCACGCCATGCTCGGTGGCGATCAGGGTCTCGGGGACCTTGCCGATGACGTCCTGCGCGACCTCGCTCGCTCCACCGCGCGCCCGCAACTTGACCACCGCACCGTCGAGCTTCGCGAACCCGACGACCGCTTCGGCGAGCGTCTTCGCGAGCGGGCGCAGGCCGTCCGCGTACGCGTAGACGATCGCGACACGACCCATCACGTCACAGGTGAAGCCGGGCAGCCCGTCGGCACCGCCGTGGATCAGGTGATACGCGTGATCCTGCCCGGGCAACCCGAGCTGGGTGCGCCACGCGAGTGCACGCTCGACGCGCCATCCGAGCAGGGCACCATCGATCTTCGTGAAGCCATCGGCGGGAACGGCGAACACGCGGAGCTTGCTGTTCTCCGGATCGGCTAGCGCGATGCCGACCTCGTTGCCGCGATCGTCGGTGACCTGCACCTGGTCGCCTGCCTTGAGGTCGAGCTCGTGGAAGCGATGGAAGTCAGGATCGCGACCACCGTTGGCGATGAACGACGCCGAGGACGCGGGTACTGCCACAGCCCGCTGGGCGGGCACCTAATCGTCTCGCTTGCGTGGACGCGCGATCCCGTACTCGTCGAGCCGGTTGATCAGCGTGCGGCGCGAGATGCCGAGCATCTCTGCGGCGCGGGTCTGGTTGCCGGCGCACTTGTCGAGCGCCTCGAGGATGCGTTGCTTCTCGAGCTCGGCGACGGTGGCGCGCACCTGGCTCGGCATGTCGGCCGGGGGCATCGACGAGAACCCGGGTGGCGGCGGGATCGTGGGACTCGAACGGAAGCGCTGGCCGGGCGGGGCCTTCGCGGGCGCCTCGATCATCAGGTGGTGGTGCTCGATCATCGCCCCGGTGGAGAGCAGCACCGCGCGCTCGCATGCGTTGCGGAGCTCGCGGATGTTGCCGGGCCAGTCGTACGAGGTCAGCCACCCCTTGGCCTCCTCGGAGAAAATGAACGAGCGACCGAGGGGGCCCGCGGCGGAGGCGATGAACTGCTCGGCGAGCGGCAGCACCTCGTCCTTGCGATCGCGCAGCGGCGGGAGGTTGAACGACGCGCCCGCGAGCCGGAAATACAGATCGCGCCGGAACCGCCCTGCATCGACCTCGGACGAGAGATCCTTCGAGGTCGAGGCAATGTAGCGAACATCGACGGGGCGTGCCCGGCCCGCCGAGGTCGCGCTGCCGCGACGAACCGCTGCATCCTCGATCGCCCGCAGCAAGCGCTGCTGGAGGTTCGGGACCAGCTGGTCGATATCGCCGAGGAAGGCGGTGCCACCATCCGCGAGCTCGAGCAGGCCCGGCTTGTTCATCGCCTCGTTGCCAAACATCTCGGCCTCGAGCAACGGTTCTGAAACGGCGGCACAGTTGATCCGGACGAACGAGGCTGCGCGGCGTGGCGACATCTCGTGGACGCGCTCCGCGAATCGCTCCTTACCAACGCCGTGCTCGCCGACGATCACGACGGCGAGCCGACCGATCGCGATCCGCGCCGCCGCCTGCTCGAGCGCGGCGAGCTGACTCGCGGTAGGTGTGGTCTCCCGGCGCGATCCGGCGCGGGTCTGGATCATCAGCGTCACCGCACCGGTAAGGAACGGCACGCCGATCGTCAGCTTGACCCGCTTGCTCGCGGGGAGCTTGGCACCGTCGACGAAGGTGCCGTTCGAGCTGCCGACGTCCTCGACCTCGACCTCGGTCCCGACCAGGAGATTTGCGTGGTGGCGCGACACCGACCCCGAATCGATCACCACGTCGCACTTGCTCGCGCGACCGATCGTGAGCGTGCCGGCGCTCGGCAGGGGCATGACCTGGAGTGCGGCCCCGTCGATCACGAGCAAGACGCGATCGCCGAACGGGGCTTCACGATCGATCTGCTCGGTCGTCTGACCCGCGTCGTCTTCGATCACGCGCCTACACTACTATAACTACAGGCGCGGCAGAGGCTGCGCCATGCTACAAGCCAGCGCATGCGCTCGGGTGCATTGCTGGCTGTCTCGCTCCTCGCGGGCACCGTCCACGCCCAGCCACTCACCGAGGCCCAGAAAGAGGCCGGGGAGTACTTCGAGCGTGGCGAGGCGGCGCGTGCCGGGGGCAAGTACCGCGATGCGATCGCGGCCTATCAGCGTGCCTTCGCCCTCCAGCCGCACCCGTCGGTGCTGTTCAACATCGCCCTCAGCTACGAGAAGCTGGGCGAGTGGGCCAACGCGGCCGACTACTACGAGCGCTACCTCACCGCCGATAGCGCGGCCACCGACGCCGACGAGGTCCGTGGGAAAATTCGCGACCTGCGCGGTCGTAGCACCACGCAGCCCGCCGAGACCCAGCCCGAGACAGGTCCCGGGATCCAGCGCGGGAACCCGTTCACCCCTCCGCCTGCCGGTCCGAAACCGGCGCGGTGGCACATCGGCGCGTCCTACGGCCTCGGCTTCGGCGATGCCCCGGTCGAGCGCTACCTGGTTCACGGCGGGATGAAGTTCGCGGGCCGGCTCGAAGTCGACGCCGTGCTCGGCACGTTCGGCAAGAACGACCACGCCCTCGGTGGCCTGGCGCGGCTACTCGTCGCGAAGGCCGAGTACGTCCAACCGTTCCTCCACGGCGCCGCCACGATCGGCCTCGCGAAGCAGGACAACTCCTCGGATGCCTCGACCAAGACGCCGCTCGGCTTCGAGGCCGGCGCTGGTGTCCGCTTCGGCAGTCAGGGCAGGTTCGAGCTCACCGCCGTGTTCCGGTTCGTCCAGAACGGGTTCGACGAAACGTCGACGGTGGTGGATAGCTACATCAACGACCCGTTCGCGTTCGGGATCGATCTCGGCGTCGCGCTCGATATCCCGCTGCGGCTGCCGACCATGCGGCGCTAGCGAAGGCGATCGGCGAGATCGACCTGAAAAATTGCGCCCGTGAAGTTCACGCCGAAGTCGTCATTGCCGAACACGAACAGCTGATTGGTGTTGGCGATGACCGGCTGGTGATACGCAAGCTCGAGGTCGATGCCGTCGCCACGATCCAGGAGCAGATCGACGACACTGCGGGTGTCGAGCCCATACGCGAAGATCCCGCGTTCGCCGCGATAGATGATGTGGCGTCCGTGGAGGGTGTACTCGCCGTTGCTGGCGGGTTGCTGGATATCGCCGTGCTTGAAGTTCAGGTGGTAGCCGCCATCGCTGACCATGTCGTTGAATGCTTCATCGGGCGGATCGGCATCCGCCGTGAACGTGATGTAGCGCGCTCCGTTCGAGGTCTCGTACAGCACCCCGGTCGTATCGAACAGCACCCGGCCGTTGGCCGGCTCGTTGTTCATCAGCCACTTCGCTGCGAAGGTCGTGAGATCGACGACAAACAGATCGCCGGTCCCGTCGGTGACCACGGCGGTATTCCCGAGCACGGCATAACCACCGATCGACCCGAAGATCTTCGAGTCCATCTCGAAGTCGATGAACGTGTCGCCTTGCTGGTCCATCGGGTTGACGTCCGGGATGGGAGTCGGAGGAGTCCACCTGCGAAACGCTCCCTGCCCGACGAGGAAATAGGCGGTCTGCCTGTCGAGCGTGCAGTTCTCGAAGGCGAAGCTCGTGTGAGCGAACGGATTCAGCTCGGCCGTGTCGCTGTGGCGATACGCGTTGCCAGCACCACAATCGATGATCAGGTCCTGGCTGAAGCGATAGTCCTCGAACGAACCCTTGCCCTCCGACCAGTCGTAGCGGAGCTCTTCCTCCATCTGCTGACCGGGGAGGCTCGAGTAGAGGTACAGCGTGTTTCCTGGCGACCGCTGGTCGACCCAGAACACTCGATCTCCACCGCTCGCGAGCATCTTGTTCGCGTTGCCGGCAGGCCGAAACTCGGAGCGAAACTCTTCGAGCTCCGCAGCGCGGTCGTTGAACTGCGCGTCGTAGATCGGTGTGCAGGCCACGAGCCCGAGCAAGCCAGGAATTGCGATCCGCACGCTTCACGTCTAGCAGCGCCGTGCACCTCGATCAACGAGATCCTGTAGGTTCACGGCGTGGTCGACAGCATCTCCTTCGGATTCGAGCGCCGCTTCACCCCACGCGAGGTCTCGGGCCTCGATCACCATCGGCTCTACGCGCTCGCCTCGCTGCGAACCGCCCGGACGATCGCCGAAGCGCCGGGGCTGCCGGTCGGGGTGGATCCCGACGAAGACCTCGAGATGTGGCGCGCCGATGGCGCCTTGTGGACGGGGGTGGCGTGGATCACCTCCAGCGGCGACATCGTCGTGTTTCGCGATGCCGATGCCACCCCGACCAACTACACGGTCCAGGGCCGCTTCGAGCTCGAGGACATCGTGAGCTCCGCGACACGCACGCACGTGTGTCGGGGCGAGGACTGTTGGGGTTGCCGCCTCGACGCAGCGTGACCGACCGGCGTAGGTTCCACACATGTTCGAGCCCGGGCAGCGCGTGGTCATTCGGGGTAGGTGTCTGGGGACGGTGATCTCGGTCGGCGACCTGATCCTCGTCGAGGAGCTCGACCTCGAGGCCGGCGAAGAGTCGCGGTTCGAGATTCCGACCGAGCGGGCGCTCGAGGAGATGCGACCGATCGTCGGCAAGCCGACGGCCGAGCGTGTCCTGGCCATTGCACGCCAGCGCGCACCGCGCCCCGACCATCGCGCGAGCGCGTATCGCAAGGCGATCAAGTCGGGCGATCTCGACGAGCAAGCGCAACTCCTCGCCGCCAGCTACGCGGGGCCGCAGGAGCCGCCCGAGATCCAGTACCAGGAGCGGCTCGAGAAGAGCGTGTTCGGCGAGCTCGCGCTCGTCCTCGGTAAGTCGCGTAAGTCGCTGCGCGCGCAGGTTCGCGCGGTCACGATGACCGAGGCTCCATCGCGCGCACTGACGCTCCCCGACATGACGAGCGAGATCGTCGCTGCGAATCCACCGTTGCTGACCGGCCTCGAGCTGCTCGGAGCGTTCGCGGTGAACGCCAAGCTCGCCGTCGGTGAGTCCCGCGCCGATGTCGCGGTCGAGGCAGTGCCCGGGATCTGGTTCGCGTACGCGTCGCGCGACACCGAGGATGAAGACGATCTCGACGAGCTGATCGCGGTCCATCGCGATCACGTGGCTCACATCCACGAGCTCGAGCGCTCGACGAGGTTGATCGGCAAGGTACCGATCGAGGGAGCCCACATCGCGATCTTCGACGAAGCGCTCGCCGATGACCCGGAGCTGTTCGACGCGATCGGACAGACCGGCTTCGACATCCTCGAGGATCGCTGTGCGGCGGTCGGGCTCCCGGGCGATGGCGTCGGCCACGTGCGTGTCGCCCCGGCAAGAGGACGCGCTGCGTACGTACGCGTCGAGCTCGGCGGCTGGTGAGTCAGGGGCTGTTCGATCCGGAACTTCGCCCACACGCTCGTGCCGTTTTCCCGCTGGATCGCGCAACCGAATCACACCAACCACTGACACCGAACAGCAGGCGCTGGAGCTCGGCCCACGACACCATCACGTCGTCGCCCGGTCCGAAACTCATTCGAGGGGCAGGTCCCGGTCCTGGGTCTCGAGCTCCGGCTCGAGCTTCTCGCGCTCGATCGTTCGCAAGCACGAGTTCCACCGCAGCATCGGATCGACGTTGCCGGGCGGTCGCAGCGCTTCGGCCTTCTCGTACCACTCCATCGCGTGGCGGAAGCCATCGTACGCGGCACTG
>JBBQJJ010000484.1:0-6393 GCA_038325805.1 Haliangiales bacterium | reverse complement strand
ATCGCCGCGGAACCATGCGGAGGTCATGAAATCGACGGCAGCATAGGCGCTCGAGAACGCGCAGACCTCGATCGGATCGTGGGTTGGCTCGATCTTCAGCACGCGGTACGGCATGGCATTCCTCCTCTGCGATCGACGTTGCCGGTCGCAGACACGCCTGTCACTCAGGAAGATCGAGCACCACACTTCGAGATCTTCGAAAGGTCTCTGACTTCGATGTTTCGGTAGGTTTGCGCGCAGATTCGAGGCTTGTCCTCGTCGGCTGCGGGCACTACCAACGAAGGACGGAGGTGATCATGCGAGCTCTATCCTGTCTGGTCATGGTGGTCCTGACGGCGTGCGCGCCGACGCTGAGGTCCGAGACCAGCAATCACACTCGTCCTACGAGCCCGGCGTCGGATCCATCCTGGAACTGGCATCGTCAAGTGGCTGGCTGGGATCTCGGTGCAGCACCCCGGACCGGGCGACGGCTCGACGGTCCGATCGCACCCCGCTTTCCCGTCGAGTTCGGAGTCGAGCCCTGGCGTGAGGACTGGATCGACAGCCATCGTCCGCATGCGATGTGGAGCCGGCAGACCCGCAGCTTCTTCGACTGATCGGCGCGCCTGCGAGTCTTCGCCAGGGCGGTTCGCTTTCAGTACCCCTCGGTCTTCGCGATCACCTCGTTCATGATCTCGCGCGTGCCGCCACCGATCGGATACAGCCGCGCGTCGCGGTACAGGCGCTCGACGAGCGTCTCCCGCATGTAACCGTAGCCACCGTGGAGCTGCACGGCCTGATCGCAGACGAAGCTACACATGTCCGTTGCCGTGTTCTTCGCCATCGACGCGAGCCCCGCGAGCACGTTCGGCGGCTCGTTGCGCAGCACGCGCACCAGCGTCTCGCCGGTCAACGCGCGCGCCGCGGCGATCCGGGACGCCATGTCGGCCAGCTTGTGGCGCGTCACCTGGAACCCGGTCAACGACTTCCCGAACGCCTGTCGCTCCTTCGCGTACGCGATCGCTTCGCGATACGCGAGCTCGGCGATCGCGACGCACTGCCCCGCGAGCATCAGGCGCTCGCCGGCGAAGTTCATCATGATCATCGGGAACGCGCCGTGCTCCGGGCCGATCCGGTTCGCCACCGGCACGCGCACACCGTCGAAGTGGAGCTCCGCGGTGTCACTCGCCCACCAGCCGGTCTTCTTCAGCTTCTTGCTGACCGTGAACCCCGGCGTGCCGCGCTCGATCACGAGCATCGAGATCCCGCCGTGCCCTACCCCGCCCGTCCGCACCGCGCAGGTCACGAAGTCGGCTCGCACGCCCGAGGTGATGAACGTCTTCGCGCCGGTGACGACGTAGAAGTCGCCATCGCGCTCGGCCTTGGTGGAGAGCGATGCGACATCGCTCCCTCCACCGGGCTCGGTCACCGCGAGCGCGGAGATCTTGCCCTCGGTCAAGCACGGCGTGACGAACCGCTCGTGCTGCTCCGCCGTTCCGAACCGCACGATCGGCGGTAGCGCGATGCCGTGGCTGCCGAGACCGACCAGCGTGCCGACCGAGCGACCCGCGATCGTCATCTCGTCGGACGCGACGAGCACGTGCCCGAGGTCGCCGCCCTGTCCGCCGAGCGCTTCGGGATAGCCGATGCCGGTGACGCCCGCCTGCGCCGCCGTCCGGTACAGCTCGACCGGGAACTCTTCGTTTTCTTCCCACTCCGCACCGAACGGCGCGATGTGCTGTTGGGCGAAGCCGCGCACGCTCGCGCGGATCGCCGCGTGGTCCTCTCCCTCGAATAAATAGGCCGTCATGACCGCGGCAGCATAGTCCTCTCCAGCGTGGACAAATGTTACGAACAGTCATGTCGACGACGTCGTCCGCCGTCCTGCCCCGCCTGCGGCGCTCGAATCACCTGTCGTGGTTCGCGCACATGGATGCGGTCTACCTGTTCCACGACCTCTACGGCTACCTGATGGAGATGTCGCCAGACATCGCCGCGATGATCGAGAGCTTCGCCGGGCAAGATGGCGTCGACACCGCGGAGACCATCGAGTACTGGCGCGGCAAGCTGGGCGATGCCGATCCGCAGCAGTTCGTCGAGATCCTCGTCGCCCATGCCGTGCTCGTCGATCCAAAAGAGAACGAGATCGACGGCATCTGGGCGCACGTCCCCATCAAGGGCAAGTGGAACGTCTGGCTGCGCCGGCCTGCGGACGGTGGTGATCGGATGACGTTGTGGACGGCATGGGGCGAGCGACCGGTCCAGCAGGTGTTCCTCGATCAAGAGGAAGTGAAGATGTGGGACGCGTTCACCGGCGAGAAGCGCCTGATCGAGATGCGCCACCACGTCGACAACGACAAGTTGCTCGCGCTGGTTCGCCGTCTCGTCCACAACGACGTCCAGGCGCTCAAGCTCTCGATGATGCCGTGGGCGGTGTTCGCGAAGCGCCCCGCGATGGCGCCGCCGTACCTGACCTCGACGATGCCGTACGCCGCGTGGAAACCCGGCACACCCGTGCCGAAGATGGCGCCGCTCACCGAGTACCACCAGGCGATTCCAGATGCCGACGCGCAGTTCGATCACCTCGAGACCACGCTCTCGCACTTGCTCCGGGTGCCGCACCCCGCGCTCCGCGGGCGCACGTACGGACAGGCGCTCGTCGACGTCTTGATCGAGCGCAAGGCCGTCCCCGCAAGCGGCACCATCCGGATCCTCGAGATCGGCGCCGGGCTCGGGTATGTCGCGCGTGATGTCCTCGCGCGCCTCGAAGCTGCGGGTCGCACCGTCGAGTACACGATCGTCGAGCTCTCGGACGTGCTCGCCACGGCACAGAAGGCGAAGCTCGGCGCGCGCGGGGGATCCAATGCTACGTGGAAGATCGGCGACGTCCTCGCGGTCGATCTCGCCGACGCCTCGTTCGATCTGATCCTGTCGAACGAGATGGCCGGCGATCTGCCCGCACGACAACTGACACGCGCCGAGGTCGGCCTTGCGCCCGACAGCGGCAACGTCGATCGCGCGATGTTGCGCGCGCTGGGCAGCGGCGCCGCGATCGCCGCCGATCTGAACGTCAACCTCGACGACGCGCCCGAGCCGTTCTATCTCCAGACCGGCGCGTTCGAGCTGTGCGCGCGGGTCGTTCGCTGGCTCGCGCCCGGTGGGACGGCGTTGATCAGCGAGTTCGGAGATGTCTCGAAGTGGCCGACCTTGTCGACGCACCTCGATCACCCCGAGCTCTCGACCCACTTCGGCCAGCTCCAGCAGACGCTGCGGTTCTCCGGTCTCGATGCCGGCACCGAGTTCGTGATCGACTTCCTCGACTTCGATCGCGAACAGCAGGGCCTCGCCACCACGCGGAGTCAGTTCCGCGCACTGCGCGCGCTCGCCGCCGACGCCGGGGTCGATCTCCCCAAGATCGGCTACACGCCGGCGCTCCTCCAAAGCACGGTGGGCGACAAGCTCTCGCTCGACCACGTCGGGGAGCTGCGCTGGGACAAGATCGAGGATCGCCTCATGGGGCTGGTCCCGCACGAGTTCAAGGTGCTGATCGCACGCAAGAAGTAAGGCAGAGAACGTGCGCTGGTGCCCAGCGGGCGCGCCGGCGACACGGAAGGTGGCAATCCGCCGTGGGCTGACAGCGATCCGCCATGGTCCGCGCCTTGCTCTGACCCCGACCATACGGAGGTTCACATGTCGCTACGTAACTTCGCTTTGATGACCGCACTCGCGATCGCTGCGGTGCCGGCCATCGCCGCCGCCGAAACTGCGCCGATCGCCTCCGTGGCCAAGACCGAGAAGGCCGAGAAGCCCGCGCAGGCCACGCAGGTCGATGCGTCGAGCTACGCGCAGCGCGAAGGTCAGGACAAGAAGGTCGCTGACTACAAGGGCGGAAGCACCGTGGTCATCGCGATCTCGGGCGGTGCATTCGTCGTCCTGCTCGTCCTCTTGCTCCTGCTCTGATCCATGATCCGAACTGCGTTCCTCGTCGCGCTCGTCGCACTCGCCGGCGCGTGTCGTTTGCCCTACGCAGGCGGCGCGATGCCGGTCGCCACGACCGAGATGGACGCCGGATGGCACCGCGCGGCTCCGACACCCGTCGTGCTCCAGCAAGACCGCAGTGATTGCGGCCTCGCGGCGCTCGCGATGGTGGCAGGTGCGTGGGGCCAAACCTGGACACTTGCCGAGCTTCAACAGTCGATGCCGCCGAGATCCGATGGCGTCAGGCTCGGAGCGCTCCGCGACTACGCCCGGGCGCACGGCCTGGCCGCGTATGCAGTGAAGGGCACGCACGAGGATCTGGCGTTCGAGCTCGAGCGGCATCGCCCGGTGTTGCTCGGGTTGATCCTGCCGTTCGCGAAGGACAAGGCGCTCGCTCACTACGAGGTGGCGGTCGCGATCGACCCTCGCGATGGCTCGGTCGTCACGCTCGATCCCGCGACGGGCAAGTCCATGCGACGAACGCGCGCGGTCCTCGAGCAGGAGTGGAAGCCAGCCGGCTATGCGACGCTCGTCGTCGTGGGCACCGCGTCGGTCGCCAGCGCTGCTCAATAGAACGGCGCTGTGTTAGCGTCCCGAGGGCATGGCGAAGCCCCTCGAGTACAACGCGACCCTCGTCGAGCGCGTCGATATCACCGACGCGCTCACGCTATTTCGCGTCAAGCCGGACCAGATGCCCGAGAAGCGTCCGTGGTTCACGCCCGGGCAGTACTGCGTCCTCGGCTGCAACAACCTGGAGAAGCCCGAGCTCGGCTCGGTGCGTCGCTCGATGTCGATCGCCTCGGCTCCCGAGGACGAGGGAGCGATCGAGTTCTACGTCCGCTGGGTTGCCAAGCCGGAGTCCGAGAACCCGCTGACCCACTTGCTGTGGAAGCTGAAGAACGGCGATCGCATGTACATGCGCGCCGTCGCGGCGGGTGTGTTCACCGTCAAAGACACGGTCGGTGACGACGACCCGCGCATCCGGGTGATGGTCGCGGCCGGGACGGGTTCGGCGCCGTTCGTGTCGATGCTTCGCAGCGAGCTGCGCAAGAACCCGTCGGCCGATCTGTCGAAGTGGGTGCTGCTGCACGGCGCGTCGTATCCGGCTGACCTCGGCTACCGCGAGGAGCTGACGGAGCTCGTCGCCAAGCACGGCCTCAAGTACTGGGGCAGCGTCAGCCGCTACAAGGATCACCCGGAGTGGACCGGCGACAGGGGGCGCGTCGAGGCGTTCTTCGAGCCAGGCCGGCTCGAGGAATTCGAGACGCGGCTCGGTCTGCCCGCCGGTGGGTTCACACCGAGCAACGTCGTGATCTACATCTGCGGTCTCACCGGCACGATCACGGGAACGATCATCCCCCTGATCGACCGCGGCTTCGTGCCCGACTTCAAGCGCATCCGTGAAGCGCTCGGGGTTCCGCCCGAGACCAAGGACAGCGTGTTCTACGAGCAGTACGACACCGAGCCGGTGATCGACGTCAAGAGCGAGGACGTCGTCGCTCCGCTGCGCGCGCGCATGCAAGCTGCTCTCGCAAAGTTGTCGTCGTCGTCGTGACGGCGTTCGTCGTAGGAGCCACCGGCTTCGTTGGTCGCGAGGTCGTGCGTCAGCTCTGCGTGCGCGGTGGCAAGCCGATCGCTCACGTGCGCCCCGATTCTTCGCAGCTCGCCACCTGGAGAACACGGTTCGAGCAGCTCGGCGCCGCCGTCGATGCCTCGCCGTGGAACGCCGGCGCGCTCGCGACGTCCCTGCGCGAGCTTCGTGCTCGCGAGCTCTACATCCTGATCGGCACCACTCGTGCGAAGGCGAAGTCCGATCAGGTCTCGGGCGACATCTACCAGCAGATCGATCGCGGTCTCACCGAGATCGCTGTCGATGCTGCGAAGCAGGTCGGCGGCATCCGGCTCGTCTATCTGTCGAGCGTCGGTGCCGATGCGAAGGCGAGCTCCGCGTACTTGAAGGCGCGCGGTCAGGCCGAGGAGGCCGTGCGCGCGAGCGGCCTGCCATGGGCGATCGCGAGGCCGTCGCTGATCGTCGGGGATCGCGACGAGAGCCGCGTCGGGGAAGCGGTCGCTGCCGGGATTGGCGACACCGTGCTGGCGGTCGCCGGGTTGTTCGGGGGCAACAAGCTGCGCGCCAAGTACCGCTCGACGAGTCCGGATGTGCTCGCCTCGGCGCTGATCCGGATCGGCGAGGCACCGGAGCACGACAAGATCGTCGACGGCGACGACCTGCGCTAGCGCGTTAGCCGCGTTAGCCTAGAGCTTGCCCGGAAATTCGGGTCGCCGAAACGTGGTCTCCGCTCGCCGCGGTTGTTTCAGCGGGGTCAGCCCCGCTCGGACGAGTCGGACGGGCCAGCAGCGCGGCTGAGCTCAGCCAACGAGGACCATCTTTCTCCGCTTCGCCAACCCGCGAACGAACTTGTTCAGGTTGTAACC
>JBBQJJ010000483.1:0-6407 GCA_038325805.1 Haliangiales bacterium | reverse complement strand
GCGAAACCCTGCTGCTGCGGCGGCGCGAATCCACCAGGTGCCGGCGCACGGCCCGGAATCTGTGGAGCCACGTGACCGAACATGGTCTTCGCCGGTTGCGGCGCGGGTGCGCCTCCCTGCATAGGAGGCATTGGTCGCCCGCACGTACCGCACGCTGGTGCATTCATCAGCACCGCCGCGCCACAGTACGGGCACGGCCTTGTAGGTGTCGCCATTCGACGGTTCCCTTTCCGAAGGGGACGGTATCGCGACGGTGATCGCGCCGCAACGAAGTGATCCCGTTTTGGCTCACGTGTTAGCGTCACCTTCGTGGCGAGGCGCCTTGCCGGACACGATGAAGTCCGCGGAGACGCAGTGGAGCTGCGTATCGCCGATTCGACGGTGCGCGCGTTCGGAGGCGAGAGCATCGCCGCAGCGGCACTCGCGAGCGGCACGCGCGTGATGTCGCGTTCGCTGAAGTATCACCGCCCGCGCGGGTTCTTTTGCCTCGAGGGCCACTGCAGCGGCTGCCTCGTGCGGCTCTCCGGCGTGCCCAACCTGCGCGCGTGTCAATCACTGTGCACGCAGGGTGCGGAGGTCGAGGGTCAGAACGCGTTTCCATCGGCGCAGATCGATCTGCTCGGTGCCGTCGATTTCCTGTTCTCGCGCGGCATGGACCACCACACGCTGATGACCGGCTCGTCGATCCTCAACAAGCTCGCGAACAAGGTCGTGCGCCAGCTCTCGGGGCTCGGCAAGCTCCCTGACCACCCGTCCTCCGAATTGCCCGAGGTCAAGCGCTTCGACATCGATGTCTGCGTGATCGGCGGTGGCCCGGCCGGCCTCGAAGCCGCCACTCAGGCCGCACGCGCCGGCAAGCGGGTCGTGGTCGTCGACGATCAACTGCAACCCGGTGGCAGCATGCGCACCGATCCGAGGACTGGTCGCAAGGCCGCCGAGGTCACCGTCGCCGCCGCGACCCATGCGGGCGTCCGGATCCTGGGACGCTCGACCGCCATCGGGTTCTTCCCCGAGGACGATGGTGGCGTGTTGGCCGTGCAATCGCCCGAGCGGCTGTACCGCGTCTATGCGAAGGCGTGGATCTGGGCGACCGGTGGCTACGCGGTGAACCTGCCGTTCGCCGACAACGATCGGCCCGGCGTGATCGCCGCGCGTGCGGTCGGTCGGTTGTTGATCGATCACGGCATCCTCGCCGGCGATCGGATCTGCATCGTCGAGGTGCCCGAGCTCGCCGACGACATGACGGCGCTGTCGAACGCCCTCCATGCAGCCGGTGCCGACATCGTGCGCGTCGCCCTGCCCGACGTGCTCACGACACGTGGCCGAGGTTGGGTCAGCCAGCTGGATGCGGTGGGCCGCAAGATCGAGTGCGACGTGGTCGCGGTCGCCGCGATCCCCGCGCCTGCCTCCGAGGGTGCACGGCAACAGGGCTGTCGCGTCGTCCTCGATCCGGTCGCCGGCGGCTTCCGGGTGGTGGTCGACGACGAAGGGCGCACCACGACGCCGAGCGTCTGGGCGTGCGGCGACGTCACAGGCTATATGGGGCCCGCGGCGGCGGCCGCAGATGGTGCGCGCGTCGGAGCCTTGGTCTCGGCATCGATCTGATATCGTCGCGGGGTGGCGGGCAAAGTCGTCCTGTGTCGCTGCGAGGACATGACGCTCGCAGATCTCGCGCATAGCGTGTCGCGCGGCTATCGCGACATCGAAGAAGTGAAGCGCTATACGGGCTTCGGGACGGGGCCGTGTCAGGGCAAGGAGTGCCTCGCCGTCGTCGCGTTGGAGCTCGCGAAGCTGACGAACCAGCCACCCGAGGCCATTTCGCCCTTCACGTCGCGACCTCCGTTGTCGCCGACGCCGCTCAAGCTGCTCGCGCGCGATCCGGGCGCCCATCGTTTTCCCGACGACAAAGACGAGTAATGCAAGGGGCGATCGAAGACGAGGACGACAGCCGCGCCGACGTCTCCGGCGAGATCAGGCTGCCCGCGACGCTCGAGGCCGAAGGGCCCCTGCCCGAGCGCTGCGAGATCGCGATCGTCGGCGGTGGCGTCGTCGGACTCGCGATCGCGTACTACCTCGCGAAGCGCGGCCTCACCGACGTCGTCGTGATCGAGCGCGGCTACCTCGCCGAGGGCGCCTCGGGTCGCAACGGCGGTGGCGTACGCCAGCAGTGGTCGACGGAGATCAACATCCGGTTGATGCAGGAGTCGGTCGAGCTGTGCCGGCGCTTTGCCGTCGACCTCGGCGTCAATGTCTGGTTCCGCCAGGGCGGCTATCTGTTCCTCGCGCGCGAGCCCAAGGAGCTCGCGCGGCTCGAGAAGAACATCGAGCTGCAGAATCGTTGTGGAGTGAGCACGCGGATGGTGGATCCCGAGCAGGCACGCTCGATCGTCCCCGAGCTCGACACCACCGGCATCCTCGGCGGTGCCTACAACCCGACCGACGGCATCCTGTTTCCATGGCCGTTCCTGTGGGGCTACGCCCGGCAAGCCGCGGCGATGGGCGTCCGGATCTTCACGCAGACCCCCGTCGGCGGGCTCGAGCAAGAGAAAGCCGGCGGCGGCGGCTACTATGTTCGGACGCCGCGCGGCGCGGTGCATGCGCGCCGCGTGATCAACGCGACCGGGGCATGGTCGCCGCAGCTCGCGAAGCTCGTCGGCGTCGACATTCCGACCTATCCGATCCGCCACGAGATTTGCTCGTCAGAGCCGCTCAAGCCGTTCCTCAGACCGATGGTCAGCGAGCTGCGCTCGGGGCTGTACTGCAGCCAGTCAATGCGCGGCGAGATCGTCGGTGGCGTGACGATCCCAGGCCATGCCTCGACGTACAAGATGGGCTCGACGCTCGAGTTCCTCTCGACGTATGCGCGGCGGCTCGTGCGCCTGATGCCGATCCTCGGCGAGATCAAGATCCTCAGGCAGTGGGCCGGCCCGTACGACCAGTCACCCGACGGCAACCCCGTGCTCGGCGCCGCGTCGGACGCCCATCCCGACTTCTTCCTCGCGTGTGGCTTCGTCGGTCACGGCTTCATGATGGCGCCGATCGTCGGCAAGCTCTACGCGGAGTACCTGACCGGCGACACGCCTCACGAGATCTTTTCGCGCTATCAGCTGTCGCGATTCACCGACGGTAGTGGTGCCAGCCATCCCAAAGAAGATTTCAACATCGGCTAAGCTGGCTCGCAGGGAAAGCAAGGCATGAAGGGATTACGCATCCCGATGTTCGTGAAGTTCTTGGTCGGCTGTCTGTTGCTGGCCGCCTTCCTGATCATCGGCAGCACGTACGTGTTCGAGCAAGAGACCCGGTTACGCTCGCGCGGCAACTTCCTCGCGAAGAGCGTGCGTCGGCTCTCCGGCTACACCGAACGCGTCGGTCGCGGCATGACGGGCCAGGTCGAGTTGCTCGCCGCTGACGTCGAGTTGCAGCGCGCGTTCGCTCCGGTCGTGCCTCCTGCGGATCCGAAAGCCGAGCCCGCCCCGCGCCCGGATCCGGCCGTACGCGCGGCGCAGATGAACGAGCACATGATGGGGAAGAACGGGCTCAAGCCCGATCTGTTCGCGTTGTTCACACCCACCAACAAGCTGCTCTACAAGTCGCAGGCCACACCGTTCAGCGAACCGGATCTGACCGAGCTGGCCGTGATCGAGAAGGTCCGCGGCGGCAGCGTGTTCGCGCACAACATCCACCTGTTCGGTGGCGTGCCTTATCAGGTGTCCGCGGTGCCGATTCGCGTCGGCGAACAAGTGGTCGCCGGGCTCGTGGTCGGCGTCAAGCTCGAGCGCTACTTCGCGGAGTGGTCCGAGCAGACCGACGACGACCCGGTGATACGCATGCGGCCGATCTTGATCGATGGCAGCACCGTGCTCGCGGCGGCGTGGCCTGCCGAGCGTCGCGCAGATCTCGCGCGGGCGCTGCAGCCCGACAAGCTCGTTCGCGTCAAGGTCGGCGACGACGAGCGCGATGTCGCCCGCCTGCCTGCGTCCGAATCCGGCGACAAGACCACCTCCGGCGACTTCGACTTCTTTGCCGAGGATGTCGAGGGCTACAAGAAGAACGACTCCGGCACGATCGGCAAGATCTACATGGTGCGCAGCCGCGCGTACGTCGTCAACCCGGCGAGCACACCCTGGGAAGCGATCGTCGTCGGCATCGGCGCCTCGCTCGCGATCGCGTTCCTGATGGGCTTCTGGGTGACGCGCCCGATCAAGCAGATGGTGAAGCAATCACGCGACCTGCTCGCGGGCGAGACCGATCTGACGCAACGGATCGAAGTGTCGTCGCGCGACGAGACCTACGACCTCGCAGAGAACATCAACCAGGTGTTCGCGCGGGTCCACCTGCTGGCGACAGGCGTGCAATCCGCCGCGTTCCAGGTCGGTGCGTCGAGCGCCGAGATCAGCGCCGCCAGCAGGCAGATGCTGTCGGGGTTGAAAGACCAGACGCTCAAGGTCGAGAGCTCGACCACCGCGGTCACCGAGCTGTCGGCATCGATCCAACAGGTCGCCGGCAACGCGCAGCAGGCCACCGAGGTCGCCGAGCAGTCGAGCACCGCGGTCAACGCGGCGGTCCGCCGGATGGATCAGATCCGCACGGCGGTCGACGATGCGGCGGCCAAGATGCGCGAGCTCGGCGAGAGCTCGAAGCGGATCGGCAACATCGTCGAGGTGATTCGCCAGATCAGCGAGCAGACGTCGATGCTCGCACTCAACGCCTCGATCGAAGCGGCGCATGCCGGTGAGCAAGGCCGTGGCTTCGCGGTGGTGGCAGACGAAGTGAGCTCGCTCGCACGTCGGGTCGGGCAGTCGGCGAAGGACATCGAGGCGCTGATCCAGACGGTGAAGGAGCAGACGCAGGCGGCGATCGCGTCGATGGAGGTCGGCACGCGTGAGGTCCTCGGTGGCAGCGAGCTGGTGACCTCCACGCTGACCGGGCTCGGCATGCTGATCTCCGTGGTCAAGGACACGGCGACGGCGGTGCACGAGCAGGCCGTGGTGTCGGACGAGATCGCGCGCAACATGGATGCGGTGCGAGGACTCGCGGGTGAGGCGCTGCACGGCTCCGAGGAGAGCGTGGTGCAAGCGGAGCGGCTCCACGAGCTCGCGTTCGAGCTCGAGGAATCGATCGGTGGCTTCAACCTCGACGGCAGCAAGGTTGGGGCTAAGCGCGCCGTGCGTCCACCGCAAGTAGGGTCCGGGCCTGTCGCGCAACGCGCACTCCCCGGCAAACCCTCGAACGGGACTGCGAAGCGCGAGGCCTAAGGCGTGGCCGTGGCGCCCGAGATCGTCGCCAGCATCTCGTTGAGACTGGCGCAGCACGCGGGGCTCGAGCTCCCTGCGTGGGTCGTCGAGGCACGCGCGGCGCAACGGATCGCGGCCCTCGCGATCTCGCCGAGCGCGTATGTCGAGCTGATCGGAACCATGCGCGGTGCGGCCGAGCTCGACGAGCTGATCGAAGCGGTGCGCGTCGGCGAGACTCGGCTGTTTCGTCATCGCTCGCAGATCCAGGCAGTGATCGACGCGGTGGTGCCGGCGCTCAAGGCGAAGCACAAGCGCGCGATCCGCGTGTGGTCCGCGGGCTGCGCTGCCGGTGAGGAGCCGTACACGCTCGCCGCCGTGCTCGCGCAGGCGCTACCGGGGGTGGCCGTCTCGATCGTCGCGACCGACGTCTCGGCGGATGCCCTCGAGGTCGCGAAGACGGCGCGCTATCCCGCGACCGCGTGGAACGATATCCCCGAAGCGTGGCGCGCTGCGTTCGAGCGCGACGACCACGGCGTGCGGGTCGCGCCGGCGATCGCGAATCTCGTGCGGTTCGAGCGGGCCAACCTCGCCGCAGTGCACGAGCCGTCGCCGCTCCGCGGTTGCGATCTGGTGTGGTGCCGCAACGTGCTCATCTACTTCACGCCTGCCGCTCGCAAGAAGGTGGTCGACCGGTTGATCTCGTCGCTGGCACCCGGTGGCTTCTTGTTCGTCGGCTACAGCGAATCGCTCCGTGACATCCCGGCGCTCGAGACCCGGCGTGCCGGCGATGCGAGCTTCTACGTGCGCCGCGACCTCGAGAGCGCTGTCGATCCATGGATCACGCCGCCGGCTGGGATCCCGAAACTGACGTTGACGGCCCCGGCGATCGCGATCTCGCGGACGATGACACCGGGCGTGCTCGTGGTCCATGGCGTGACCAAGACGCCATCGGCGGGGATGCCCACCGTGCCGCCCGACGAGGAGCTGCTCGCATTGCGCGGCACGCCGAGCGCGCGCGCGGTGACCGGTGACCTGATGTCGCGGCTCGCGCAACCCGGGCTGTCGCGGTTGATCATCGATCTCGACACGGCGGACCTCCTCGAGGACGAGCTCGCACCGGTGCTTCGTCGCGCACGTGCTGCAGCACGTGCCGCGCAGGTAGACCTCATCCTG
>JBBQJJ010000482.1:0-6409 GCA_038325805.1 Haliangiales bacterium | reverse complement strand
CGAGGAGCTGCTGCTCCGGCTGCGCTGGCTCGCGATCATCTCGGCGAAGTCGCGGCTCTCGTTCGCGGCCAGCGGCGGCGTCCACGAGACGACCGACGCGATCCGCGCCCTGATGGCGGGCGCGACCGTCATCCAGTGCGTGTCGACGCTGCTCTTGCACGGTCCCGCGAGGCTAGGCGCGATGGTCGACGGACTCTCCAGCTTCCTCGTCGAGCACGAGTATCCGTCGCTGGCCGCGATGATCGGCAACATGAATCACGCGCGATGTCCGGATCCCGCCGCCTACGAGCGCGCCGACTACATCCAGATCCTGCGCGGCTGGCACGACTGATCTTGAGCGCTCAAATGAGAACGGTGCCGGCGACCTTGGCCGAGCCGATCTGATCGATCGCGCGGCGCAGATCGCGGGTGGTGGTCTGGCGGGTCTTGACCACCATCATCACGGCGTCGGCGGCATCGGATAGCAGATTCACGTCGGCGGAGCCGAGCACGGGCGGCGCGTCGACGACGATGTGCTCGTAACCGGCGAGCCGCAGACGCTCGACCGCGATCGCGAACGCAGGACCGTCGAGCAGCTGGGTCTTGGGGTTCTCGTTTCGCGGGTTGATCGCGGCGACGTGCAACCACAGCTGAGGGATCTCGACGAGGCTCCACGGCAGCATCGGCTGCTGGCGATGGGCCGCGAGCTGCTCCGCGAAGCACCACGGCGGCACGAACTTGAACGCGGTGGCGAGCTGCGGACGACGGACGTGGGTCTCGACGAGCAACACCTTCGCGCGACCGCACTCGGCGAGCGCGAGAGCGAGGTTGATCGCGACGGTGGTCTTGCCTTCGCCTTCGTTCGGGCTCGACACCACCACGCACTGCGGGCGACCGACCTCGAGGAGGTGATGGCGCAGCACGCGGAAGGCCGCCGAGCGCTCGGAGTCGGGATCGATGATCAGCGACATCCGCGAGTCGTGGTCTTCGTCGGGTAGGTGGTGCTGCGTCAGCCCGATCTCGGGCGGCGTGGCACCCGGTACGAGGGCCTTGGACTGAACCTGGAGGCCGGCCGTCATCATCGGCGTCTGCTGGATGGTCTGCGTGCGGCCGAACAGCGCGGCTGCACTATCTGGCTTGAGCGATTGCATCGGGTTGTCGACGCGTGTCGCACCGGGGTCGGAATCGCCAGACATCGGGATCATCGGCTGCGTGACGAGCGGCAGCGGAGCGCGCGGACGATCGCCCGCCGTCGGTGGCATCTCGCCGAACTTGCCCTTCGTGCTCACGCAGCTTTCGCCTTTCGTTTTCTCGCGATCGCCGGCGGGATCACGCCGAGCACCGCGATGTCGAGCTGGTCGAGATCCGCGCGACGATACAGCCGGTCGTCGATCACTGCGAGCCCCACGGCGAGAGCGAAACCCAGACCGAGGAACAGGACCATGCCGGCGATCATGAAGATCGACTTGCCCGGGCCCGACGGGCGCACTGGCCTGAACGCCGGGTCGACCACCGAGAGACGACCACCGGCTTCGGCGGCCTTCTGGTTGGCGTCGAGCTGGGCGCGGAACGAGCTCTCGGCGAGAGCATTGACGCGCTCGCGTTGCTGGTTGACGGCGCGGCGGAGGTTCGCGTGGTCGGTCTCGAGCTGGACGATCCAGTTGGTGGAGTCGTTCGCCGGGATCGGTGCGGCCGAACCTGAGCTCGACGCGCGCTGGAGATCCGAGATCTGATCGGCGAGCTTCGCGAGCTCCTTCTGCAGCTTCACGCGATCCTCGGCGGACGCCGGCGCCACCACCGTCTCGGTATCAGGTGGCAACGAAGCCTGCGCGTGCCGCAACCGCTGCTGCGCTGCTGCCACGCGCTCCTGTGCCTTGATCACCGACGGGTGGCGATCGGTGAACTTCGACAGCGAATCCTCGAGCTCGCGATTCGCCGACGACAGCTCGCGCTGCGCTTCGGAGACCACGCCTTCCGCTGCGATCCGCTCCGGCGTTGGCGGCGAGGTGATGCGCACCGGAGCTGCATCGGCCGGGGCGTCGAGGCGAGCCTGGATGCGTTGGCGCTGGCGCTCGAGTGCATAGAGGCGCGGGTTGCCGGTCGGGATGACCTTCTTGGCATCGCGTACAGCACGCACCGCGGCGCCATCGGATTGCCCCGACTGGCTCTCCTGGGCGAACTCGGGATGCTTCGCGAGGAACGTCGACAGGGCGAACTCGCTGGCCTTGAGCTCCTTCTGCGCCGCCTCTTTCTGGGCGACGACGAACTCGACGGTGCGCTGCGCTTGCTCGTTGCGTAGCGACTCGTCCTTTTCTTGAAGTAGCTTGGTCAGCTTCTCGACGACAGCCTTCGCGCGATCGGGATCACCGTGGGTGAACACGATGCGGAACGAGCTACCGCCGCGGCCTTCGAGCTTCACCGCGGTCCGCAGCTTGTCGATCTTGAGCTCGGGGTCGGGAATCAGCGGGTACGGATCGAGCTTCGGATCGGCGAGGACTTGCTCGAGTTGCGGGCGCGCGACGAGGAGCTCGCCGTACTTCTCGGCGATGTTGCGCTGGGCGATCTCTTCGCGCTGCTGCGACAACAGCGGCGACGTGATGCGCTCCTGATAGAACAGCGTCGACCACGACTGGTAGCTGCGGTCCTTGATCATCACGAACGCGAGCGACACACCCGCGCCGAGAACCGCGAACACTGCAACGAGCCACCAGTAGCGCAGCGTCTTCCGGCCGAGATCGACCAGGTGCTGCAACCGATCGCGTGGAGTTACCGCTGAGATCGCCATCGGAGCAACCATGGTACACGACGGCGAGCAGCGCCACGCGCTCGCAGCGAGCCAACCTCGTCGCCTGGGAATCTCGGCACATGGCCTAGGACCGGGAGGCCCAACCGGGTGACGTCGTCGGTCTCGTGGACGCGCGAATCGAACGCCCCCAAGACCAAGGCCGACCCCAAGAAGGCGCCGGTCCCGATCACCGCGATGATCATCGCGAGGATCATTCCCGATTGCTCGACCTTCTCGGGTCGCACCTGATCGACCACGTTGATCGTGATGTCGAGCTTGGCATCTGTCAGCTGGTCGGCGAACAGCTCGGGGCTGAGGTCGACCGCCTTGAACTCCTTCTCGTACTCCTTGCGCTGGTAGGTCAGGTTCGTCAGCTCGACGATCAGCGTCGCGGCCAGCTGGTTGTCGCCGACGCGCTTGGCCTTCCCGAGCGCGTCTTCTTTCTGAGAGATCTCGGCGGCGGTCTCGTCGACCTTGAGCAGCAGTTGCTCGCGGAACGCGTCGAGCTCGGCCGAGAGCTGACCGGTGACGATGCGGCGCTGTGCGTCGTGCGTGCCGATCGCGACCGAGGCGAGATCGCGGGCGATCTCGAAGGCGGTGTCGGGGTCCAGGTCGGTGACCTCGATGCCGATGCGGGCGGATTTGCGGGCGTTCGGGTCGACCTCGTCGTAGTACGCGAACGAGTTCTTCCAGATCAGGATCTCCATCTTGTCGCGGAACTGCTCGAGGGCGAACGCCTTCCCGACCTTGTCGACGCGACCCGGCGTACGCTTCTCGATCAACGCGAGCAGCGCGCTGTCGGGAAGCAGGACGTTCACGACATACTCCTTGAGCTGCTGGAACGGGATCGAGACATCGCGCTCGTTGCCCAGCGCGCCCTCGTTCATCGCGAGCACGACGTCCGCGGTATAGAGCCGCGGCTTCATCCCGAACTTGTAGGTAATGCCGCCGGTGATCAGGAGGGCGATCGCGATCACGCGGAGCTTGCGGACGCGCGTACGACGGCGGATCCGCTGGAGCTCGGTGACCATGCCGAAGCGGGTCGGGGCCTCCGACTCGTACCAATCGATCGGTATCGGCGTTGGCTGCTGCCGCTTGTTCACGTGGCTCCCACGCTAGCACCGGCTGCGTCGGCAAGCACCGCATGGAGTGCCGACGCGCTCGCATCCCACCCGCCGCGGGCACCGAGCGCTGCGACCACAGCGGGGTCATAGTGGGTGCGGAGAGCGACCGCGAGCACCGCGCCGAAACGCTCGGGCTCGCGTGCGGGTGCGAGGGCTCCGAGCTCTGGTTTCGCGAGCACGTCGGGGACCCCACCGACGGCAGACCCGACGACACGGCGACCGCACGCGAGCGCCTCGAGCACCACGTTCGGCGTGCCCTCGTGATGGCTCGGCAGCACGAGCACGTCGGCGGCCGCCATCAACAGCGGCACGCGTGACAGCGGCTGCGCGTCGATCATTCGAGCGCGCTCGCCGAACGGCGCGAGCCCGGCGGCGACCTGGGCTTGCAACGGCCCGCTGCCGACGACGATCAGCGTCGCATCGGGGACGTCCTTCAACGTGCGCTCCCAGATCGCCGCGAGATCGAGGACGCCTTTGACCTCCTTGAGGTTGCCGATGTAGACGGCGAGCGGGCCGGAGGGAAGTCCCAGCTCTGCTCTCGCGGCGGCGCGATCGCGGGGATGAAAGATCGATTCGTCGACGCCATTCATCACGACACGCACGCGGTCCCGCGGAGCGCCCAGGTCGACAGCCTCGTCGGCGAGCGCCCGTGACACGGCGACCACGCGACGAGCTTGCGAGAACGCCCAGCTGGTGAGCTTGCGAGGCCCCGGCAGCTTCGCGATCACGTTGACGTCGGAGCCGTGCAGCTTGATCACCGCCGGCACGCCGAGGAGCTTCGCCGCGACCACGGCAGCGAACCCGTCGGGATAGGCCCACGCACCGAGCACGACATCGACATGGCCTCGGTGCTTCAGAAGCAAGGGGGCGATCGAGGCTGCGTAGAGCGGCCCCCACGTGACGTGTGCGAGGCGCGGCACGAACAGTGTGCGCGGATGGGTCACGTCGATGCCGGCGATCCGGTCAGCCCTCGGCACCGCCGCGAGCTTGCCTGCGCTCGACCACTTCGCCATCAGCCCGGCGCCCGGATACCAGGGCAGCGTGGCCATGACGTCGAGCTTGCAGAGCTTCGCCAGCGCACTGAACTGCTGGCGGTTGAAGGGCGCGGCGAGTGGTTCCGCCGCGTTCGGGAAGATCTTGGTGATCGCGAGGACGCGCAGCACGCTAGAGGTTGAACACCTTGTCCATGCGGAGGAGCTTGAAGATCGCGAGCGGCTGGTCGCGGGCGTTGATGATGTGGACGTTGCCGCCCCCAGCCCGCACGCCCTTGTAGATCTTGACGAGCGCGGCGACGCCCGAGCTATCGATCAGATCGAGTTGCGCGAGATCGACGACGACCTTGGTCGGCTTCGACACGAGGATCTTGTCGATCTCCTCGGCGAGCGCGGGTGCGGTGTTGATATCGAGCGAGCCCCGAACGGCAAGCTTCGTCTCGGTAGCGGTCTTGGTCACTTCGAAGGGCTGCAAACCGTCAACTCCTTGCCGCTGAGGCGTTCGCCAATTGCTTGCGAAGTCGCCAGCGATTGGGTGGGCCGGGCTCGTAGGTCATCTCGTCGAGCATCGTCTTAGCAATGTGGATGCCCATGCCGCCCTCCGGAAGGCTGTGCTCGTCGAGGTCGAGTGGCAAGGGCGCCACCTCCTCGATATCGAACGCCTGCCCGTGATCGCGCACTTCGATCAGCAGATCACGCTCGCTCGGTGTCAGCACGATGTCGATCGCTCCCCCACCCTTTCGCGCGTAGGCGTGGATCGCGATGTTGTTGAAGATCTCCATGAACGCCGACACCACGGCCGTATCGAAGGGGTGCTTGACGTCATTCGCCAGCGGGTCATCGGGATCGCGAAGCGCACTACCCGACACCAGACGTGCGGCCTCTGCCACGACACGCACAGCAATAGCGCGGTAGTGCAGCGTGCCAGGCACGGTCAGGCGGATCGTCGCCGTCACGGGACGCAGGATATCTCAGATCGGTGATAGGCTGCCTTCGTGTTGCGCACCGTTCGCCTCGCGAAGAGGGCGATCGACATCGCGGGCTCGGCCCTTGGCTTGGCGATCACTGCCCCGCTGATGCCGTTCATCGCCGCGGCTATCTATCTCGATTCGCCCGGTCCGGTGTTCTACCGGCAGCGTCGAGCCGGCAGCCTGCGAGAAGCCCGTACCGAGAACGGTGTCCGCAAGCTCAAGTTCGACGAGTTCATGATGCACAAGTTCCGCACGATGGCCGTCAACGCCGAGGCGAAGACGGGTGTGGTGGTGGCTGGCGCAGATGACCCGCGAATCACCCGGGTCGGCAAGTTCCTCCGCAAGTCGCGGCTCGACGAGCTGCCGCAGTTCTGGGACGTGCTTCGCGGGCAGATGAGCCTGGTGGGTCCGCGGCCCGAGCGGCCCGAGCTGTTGCAGGATCTCGCGTACGCGATCCCATTGTTCGAGGAGCGCATGCGCGACGTCAAGCCGGGCATCACGGGGCTCGCGCAGATCTCGCTCGGCTACACCGGGTCGATCCCTGAAGGCTCCGAGATC
>JBBQJJ010000481.1:0-6454 GCA_038325805.1 Haliangiales bacterium | reverse complement strand
GGGTGCGGGCGCGGTCTACGTCTTCGAATAGGCGCCGCGGATCCTACGAGCAGGTGCCGATCGCGATTGCGTGGAGCGGCTGGTCTTCGTGATCGCTTGTGGTGGCTCGTCGTCGTCGCGAGTGGACGATGCCGGGCGGTTGCCTCGATCCGATTGCCGACGTGAAACAACGCCTGGCGCGGCAGGGCGAGGGTGAGATCGCGATCGACGCCTCGCCGGATCTCGACGGCGACGGGCGGCGGATGTCGCGGTGCCGTTCGGGCTCGGGACGCACACGCTGCTCTACGTCACGCGCGGCAGCTGCGGTCACTTCGTCGGCGATGTCGGTGGATCGCCGAAGGTCAAGGCGAAGCGGACGCGGGCTCGCCGATCTCGTCGTGCCGGAGGTGTCGGCGTGTGAAGGCGCGCGTTGCGGGTGCGAGCCGGGCGAGCATCACTTCGTGTTCGACGGGACCGCGTACGAGCTCGACAAGTCGCGCACGAAGGAGGGCACCGAGAAACCCTGCGCGGGCTAACCTCGACCGCACATGCCGAGTGTGCTCGCGATCATCAGCAAGAGCGCGTTCGACAAAGCGCACCGCACCGCCCGGCCGGGGGACGTGATCCCGATCGATCGCTACGCGAGCCGGCACGCCAGACTCGACGTGATCGCGGGGGGCTCGCTGTATCTCGTGACCGTGCGGCCCGCAGCCCGCTTGTGGTTGGTTGCGGTGCTCGCGCAACCAGTGCGCGATGACAGCGCGTGGCAAGCGCGACCCAACACCGTTCCGATCACCGACGTCACCGACCGGATCGATCGCCTGGTGTTCTCGACCGGACACGGACTAACCGGTGCGCTTGCGCAGGCGCTGCAAACGCCCCGGTTACTGACGAGCTCCGACGAGGACGTGCTGCGCGGGACCGACGCGCCGGCCGCCGTCGAGCTCACGGAGGAGCAGCTCGTCGCGCTCGTGCTCGAGGCGCCGGACGATGTCGCGCCCCGCATGGTCTATGCGGACTGGTTGCTCGAACGGGGTGACGCGCGCGGTGAGGTCCTGCGACGCGCCGTGGATGGCATCGACGAGGACGCCGAGGTGCGCGACTGGCTCGGTCCGCTGGCTCGCGTGACGACCGCGCGGGTCTGGCGTCGCGGGGCCCTCGACTCGTTCGAACTCGGTCGCGAGGACCTCGCGGACGCCAACACCTGGCAGCGTGCTGCGGAATCGCCCTGGTTGCGTACGGTGCGGCGAATCCAGCGCGGGAGAGCCAAGTGGACGCGTTATCGCGCGTTCGCACTCTCGTCGCTGGCGCAGGGTCTCGAAGAGGTCACCGTCGATAACCGGGCCTCGCTCGCGCGCTTGGTCGCGCGGTCGCGGCCGGCGCTGCGCCGGCTAATCCTGGACAACCCGGTGCCCGCGATGCAAGACGTCCTCGCGACGACCGACGCGCTGCCCGGCCTGGTGCAGCTCGCGTTGCGGTCTGCCGAGATGCCTGAGGTGGTGGCGCAGTGGCTGGAGTTTCGGCCGGCGTTCGAGGTAATGCCGAGTGCCCCGATCTTCCTCGACAGCGGCGCAGTACGGGACAGGGAGGTGCGCCGTGCCTTCGTGCAGTGGCTGCGCACGCGCGGCGATGCAGCCGTGGAGCATCGCCACTACGACGGTCGCTTGTCGACGTACCGGTTGCGCGCGGGCGTCTTGCGCGTGATCACCGACAAGCTCTCGACCGATGAAGTGTTGCTGGCGGAGGATGCCGCGCCAGTGAAACTGATCCTCGAACCACGAGGTGTGGATGAACCTCGTCTCGCCCGACACCTCGAAGAGCTCCTCGACGACTCGAAGAACTGGAGTTGGCTCAACAGGGCGGTACGCGAGTTGTTGAGCGGGCTCGGGCCAGCTCGACTCGAGCTACGCGGCGCGTACGCTGCACTCGCGCGTCTCGCCGGGACCTGAGCGTTTCGCACTCGGGTCCGAGCATTTCGCGGAGGGCTCCAGGTTCAACGGCGCATCCAACGCTCGACCTGCGCGGGCTCGGTGCGGCCCCACGTACACGGGGCGAACGACAGCGGCGGCGAGGTCTCGGCGTGGACGATCTCGAGCGTGTTGTTGGCGCAGCGCGCGATCGTCGCCGACACCTTGGCGGTGCAGCTCGCCGCACCCTGCATGTAGCGCCGATGGGTCTTCCCACGCAGCATGCCGTCCTCGCGCCACAACTCGAGCGTGCGCGGCGCGACCTCGAGGTTCGATGCGGGGACGTCGGGGAACGCCGGATAGATCTCGAGCTGCTCGCCGTGGTCCATCACGATCCAGCGGCGATCGCCGACGGCGTACTCGCCGCCGAGATCCTGATCGCAGGACGTGATGGTCGCGCGGCCTTCGCACGCGGTGAGTGCCGCCACGGCGAGCAGCAACCTCACGACAGGGCGTGTTGCTTGAGGAGCTCGGCCTGATCGTAGGCGCGCAGCGCGTCGATGATGTCTTCGATGGCGCCGTCCATGATCGACGGCAGGTTGTGCTTGGTCAGCCCGATCCGGTGATCGGTGACGCGATCCTGCGGGAAGTTGTACGTACGGATCTTCTCCGAGCGATCGCCGGAGCCGACCTGCAGCTTGCGCTGCGACGCTTCGGCCGCGGCCTGCTTCTGGATCTCCGCCTCGAGGATCTTCGAGCGCAGCATCTGCATCGCCTTCGCGCGGTTCTTGATCTGCGAGCGCTCCTGCTGGCACGCGACGACCACGCCGGTGGGCATGTGCGTGATGCGCACCGCGGAGTCGGTCGTGTTGACGTGCTGACCGCCGGCACCGCTCGACCGGTACGTGTCGATCTTCAGATCCTCTTCGCGGATCTTGATATCGACGTCCTCGGCCTCGGGAAGGATCGCGACCGTCGCCGCCGACGTGTGGATCCGACCCTGCGTCTCGGTCGCGGGGACGCGCTGCACGCGATGGACGCCGGACTCGAACTTGAGCTTCGCGTAGACGTCCTTGCCGTCGACCAGCAGGACGACTTCCTTGTAGCCGCCGGCGGTGCCTTCATTGATCGACATCACCTCGAGCTTCCAGCCCTGGCGCTCCGCGAACCGCGTGTACATCCGATAGAGATCACCGGCGAACAGCGCGGCCTCGTCGCCACCGGTACCGGCGCGAATCTCGATCATCGTGTTCTTCGCGTCGTTCGGATCCTTGGGCAGGAGGAGGATCTTGAGCGCCTGCTCCGAGGTGACCCGCTGCGCCTCGAGCTCCTTCATCTCCGCGCGCGCCATCTCGCGCAGCTCGGGATCCGGCTCGGCGTCGGCCATCTGCTTCGCTTGCGCGAGGTCGCCGACGAGCTTCGCGTAGGCTTTCCACGCCGCGACCAGCGGATCGAGGTCCGCATGCTCTCGCGACAGCTTGAGGAACTCGGCGCGCTTGTTGATGACCTCGGCGGTCCCGAGCAACGCGCTGACTTCCTCGTGCCGGCGCACGAGGCCGGTGAGCTTGTCTCTGAAGGCTTGTGATTCGAACATGGCGTCAGGCTTTCAGAGCGCTGGCTGCCTATGTCTGGAAACGAAGCTAGGCCTTCTTCGCAGCCGCGTTCGCGTACTTCTTGTTGAAGCGGTCGATGCGACCAGCCGTGTCCATCAGCTTCTGCTTGCCCGTGAAGAACGGGTGGCAGTTCGAACAGATGTCGATGCCGAAGTCACCACGCGTCGAGAACGTCTCGTGGGCGGTTCCGCATGCGCAGGTGATGCGAGCGGGCTTGTAGTGCGGATGGGAGATCGTGTCCTTCATATACAAATCCTTCCGTTACGGCGTTGGCCGGGATCGGGGAGCCCGTATCTATAGGGACCCCACGAACCGAAAGCAACCCCTGGACAGGTCAGCCTGAACGACCAGGCACACGCAACCGATTGAAATCCCTCAGCTGGCGCGGCGACCGCCGAGGCGGGCGGGGGCTTTATCGGGATACAGCGGTAGGAGCTCGTGACCGACGCGCAGATCCTTCACGCCTTTGTACTTCGCGGACAGATCGAGGCTCGCGTAGACCTTGTTCTGATCGAACAGGCCGAAGCTGGTGGACACGATGATCTGTTCGTCCCCGACCGTTTCGTAGCCCTCGGGGATCACGTCGTGGCCGTACATGCTGATCGTGCCGCCCATCGCCCGGAGGAAGCGGCGTGCCTCGGTCTCGGTCGCCGACCGCGCCCACAGGATCTTGCCGACCACCGGCGTATCGAGCACCTCGAGCGGGCTCGAGAACCCAGCGCCCGAGAGATCCGCGGCCTCGACATCCGCGATCGATTCGATCTGCGCGGCCGGGGCACCGTGCGTGAAGATCACGCCGCACTTGGTGACGCCGGCCAGCGAGAACGTGTGGATGATGCCGCGCATCCGCGCCGTCGCAGAGGGGCCGAGGATCTGTTCGAGCAGGGCGACCTCGTCGGCCGCGAACTTCGCGGTGTGCGGGCCGCCGACGTGACCGTGCTCGTGGTTGCCGAGCAGCGCGTGGACGCGACCGGGATACTGCGCGGCGAGCCCCGCATACGCGATCATCAGATCGCCGGACGCATCGCGGTAGTACTCGCCGAGGAAGTCCGGCCAGTCCTCCGGATCGATGTGCGGGCCGTGGATCAGATCGCCGGTGAACAGCAGGTGCGCGTCGCCGTGATAGGTGTGCAGCGCCTGCTCGAAGACGTCGACCATGCGGCGGTAATCGCGCATGCACCCCTGGAGATCGGTGCACACGAGCAGCCGACCGCGGTCGGGAAATCGCAGCACGCGCGCCATCCGCCTTCCACGCTATCAGCTGGGCCAGCGGGCTCCTAGCGAGGCTCGCCGGTTTGTCCTGCGACGATGTGGGATGCTCGGTCCACATGCGGCGGATCCACGCGATCATCTCGGGGCGCGTTCAGGGCGTCTCGTACCGCGCCTCGACGGCGAGTGAGGCGCGGCGGATCGGCGTGGTCGGCTACATACGGAACCGCTCGGATGGGACCGTCGAGCTCGAGGCCGAAGGTCCGGAGGACAAGATCTCCGGGTTGATCGCGTGGTGCGAACAAGGTCCGCCCTCGGCGGAGGTGACGAGCGTCGTGGTCGACGATCAACCCGCGAAGGGGATCGAGACCACGTTCAGCGTCACCCGGTAGCAGTACGGTTGGCCTCACTCGAAAGCGACCGAGTAGCGCGAGCTTCTCGGTGAGAAGCAGTACGCGGCCGCAACTTCCCGTGAAGCCTGCATGCAAGCCGGTCATTTCGCGGCGAAGGCGCCACGAGTCCCGGAGCATGTCGTCGATCTCGGCGGGGTACGGATCATCACGGAGCACGAGGGGGACGTTCTCCACTGTCATCCCGCAAGCGCCCGAGCAAGCTCTCGGAGCACGAGCGAAGCGCGTGTACTTCCTGCATCGACGACCTGCGCGCGATGAAGCGGATCGAACGCCACGGGCGATGCCACACGGAGCTCCGCGGTCGGGCGGCTACGCACGTCTCCGAACAACTCCGCAGCTTGCGCATGATGCGTGCAGGTCGACAGCTACTTCTTCGTCGGCCTCGGCACGTACTTGAACCTCCGGGTACCGCTTGATAGCGCAGGCCGTGTGCGGGAAATCCGTTCTACGGGGTCGTGCGGAACCTCATTACGAGGGAAATTCGATCTACCAATGACGAAGGCGAAGACCAAGCCGGCGAAGACCAAGTCGGCGGCGAAGACCAAGTCGGCAGCGAAGACCAAGTCGGCGAAGGCCAAGTCGGCGAAGACCAAGCCGGCGAAGACCAAGCCGGCGAAGACCAAGCCGAGGACCAAACCGAAAGCGAAGAACAAACCAGCGGCGAAGACCAAGCCGGTGGTTGCGCACGAGACGAACCCAGCACCGTTGCCACGTCGGCTCCTCGCGAACCTGCTGTGGAGCTTCTCGATGCAGCACTACGACTCCGCCGCGAGCTTCGCCTCCGAGGTGACTGCCTACAACCAGCAGATCAGCGGAGAGGACGGATGGGACCCAGCTGCACCGGGGCTCGCGGTCCCGGTGATCGATCTCGGATTCCAGGCCGTCGTCGGCGATGCCTACGACGATGTCTCCGCGACGATCACGGCACCCGACGGTCGGGGCTTCACGCTCGGCGAGTTGCTGTGGCGGATCCACGAAGCGCTCGCGCAACACGAACTGGCCGACAAGCAGTTCTTCGAGGGGCTGTCGCTCGGCAAGCCCTCCGATCAACGCCGTGGCAAACCACCGCTCTACTTCGTCAGCCAAGGCAGCTGAGCCGACGTGCATGGTGTCGAGGTGACACTTCGCGAATGAGGTGTCGTAGACCGGCGAGTCGTGCTTCGCGGGATCGACCTCGACCAGGGCGCGGCTGATCGTCGATTCGCATCTCGATCTGCGTGTGCACGCGGCGTCGCATGTCACGCTAGTCGCGGCGTGAGGCACAACGAGACCACGCGGGTGGCGGCCGTGCTGTCGCATCTCGACGACGGCAACCGGCAGGCGGCGATCGACG
>JBBQJJ010000480.1:0-6477 GCA_038325805.1 Haliangiales bacterium | reverse complement strand
ACCAGGAGCGCAGATAGAGCAAGGCGCATGGATCCTCCGGCGGCCTTGATACTCGAGCGGTCACGGCGGTGGACAGGGATCTCCGAAGCGGTCCCAACCCATCGAGATCCTTAGCAGGCAGCGGCCGGTTCTTAGAGCGTTTCGAGGAACGCCACGAGGTCCCCGAGCTGGGCATCGGTCAGCTTCGACATGTCGGCCATGCCGTGAACGCCTGCCCGATCCCGCAGCAGGGACTCGAGGGTCGGTGCACTCCCGTCGTGATAGTAGGGCGCGCTGGCGTGGAGCCCCAAAAGGCTCGGCGTGTCCGACTCCGCGAGCGAGCCCGACAGCTTGTGCTTCGCGTTGTCGCTGTACGTCTTGCCGTCGTGGCAGACCCGGCAACCGAGCTGCGCCGAATCGAACAACGACTTGCCGCGGGCGACCATCACGCCGGGACGCGACGGCGCACGCACGTTCGGCATCGCCTCGACGTAGGCCTGCAGCGCCTCGGCTTGCTTCGGGTCGAGGCCGGAACCACCGAGCCGCTTCATCGTCATCGCGAGGCTGGTCTTCAGATCCTTGTCGCCGCCATCCCACTTGTACGGGTGCGTGTCGACCATGCGGCCGGCGAGGATCGGCGTCTGCAGCTCGTGCTTGTCGATCCGCCACGACAGCCCGTCGGCGCGGTTGTCGGGGTGACACGTCGAGCATGCCATCGCGCCGCGCTGCGAGACCGCCGCTTCCGACGAGTGGAACGCGATGTAGCCGAGGTGCTGCTGCTCGGTCATCCGCGACTTGGTGAGCTCGGGCCCGAGCGCGACATTCGCCTGGCCCGGCAGCGCGAGCGCGCCCTCGCCGTCGACAACATCGACGCGTTCGATCGAGCGGGTGAACGCGCACCACACCAGCAGATCACCGCTCGCGCTGACCGCGAGACCATCGGGACCGCACTTGTTGCCGGTGCGCAGCGACACCGAGAGGCCCTCGGCGATCGTCGACTGCGATGCGTTCTTGATCTGCACCACCGTGTCGTTGCCGAGACCCGCGACATACAGCGCATCGCGATTGCTATCCCAGGCGAGCGCGCGTGGCTGATGCTGCGTGATCGCGGTGGTCGCCTGGCGCGGCGTATCTCCGTCGAGTCCGAGGAACGCGACCTGATGCGTGACCGGCGGCTCGAAGCCACCGCCATAGCTGCCAACGCGCTCGGAACCATTCGAGGCCTGCACCGGCGTCTCGCGCTGGAACGGCACCACGGCCTGACTCGAGCCCATGAACATCACCGCAAACGAACCGCGCGCGAACGAATCACCGCCACCCGAGGTGCTCGGCATCTGGCGCCGGCCACGACGTGAGCTGCCCGCAGGTGCGGTGGTCGACAGCGCGACGCGACTCGGCCTGTGCGTCTTGAGATCGATCTGATCGACCGTGCCGGTGACGAGGTATGCGACCACTGCGCGCGCACCATCCGACGACACCGCGATGCCGCGGGGCTCGCGGGCGAGCGGCGTGCGCCACGCTTCCTTGCCGGTCTCGGCTGAGAACGCGACGAGCGTGCGATCGGCGATGTGCGTGACGAGCAGCGTCTTGCGATCCGGCGTCAGGGCGATGCCGTATGGCTCGACGGCCGTCTTGATCGTGCGCTCGATCGTCAGCTTCGTCCCCTCGACCTTGACCACCGCGATCTTGTCGCCCATGCGGTCGGCGACGTACGCGCGGCTCGCGATCGGATCGAACGCGAGCAGCCCGGCGCTGTTGCCGATGTCGAGGCTCGCGAGCGACTTGCCGGCCGCGTCCGCGCGCATCAACTTGCCGCTGTCCTCATCGATCACGAGCGCATCTTCACCGATCGAAGCGATGCGATTGCCGGCCAGAAACGCCGGCGTGGCCTCGGCCTTCTGCGCACCGCCGATCGCTCGACCGTTGAGGCCGAACGACACCCCGACGCCACCGAAGTCACCATCATCGAAATGCACGACGCGCTTCGCGAGCGCGACACCGGCGAGGGCAGCGGGGAGAGTGACCACGAGAGCGAGTGCGGCTTTGAAGCGACGGCGCATCTTTTCTCCAACGAACGGGGTGACTTGCCGGTCTAACGACACCGGATCCCCGATGGAGTTACGGACGATCTTGAAGGTCGACCGTCGCGGTCTGAACCACGTCGCCGATCAGTAACGAATTCGCGGCACTCTGGCCGCTGACGACCCGTCCCACCCAGGTGTACCGGCCATCCAGATGCGGGGCCGGGCCATGCATCACGAACCATTGCGAGCCGGCGCTGTCGCGGCCTGCATCCGCCATCCCTACACCACCATCCACATAGCCCGCTCCCGCGGACGGCTCGGCCGGGATCGCGAAGCCCGGTCCGCCCCACCCGGATTGCGCCGGGTCGCCGCCCTGCACGACGAAGTTCGGGACCACGCGGTGAAGCTCGAGGCCGTCGTAGTAGTTCTTGCGCGTCAACGAGACGATCGCCGCTACTGCCCACGGCGCGATGTCGGGGCGAAGCTCGATGACGATCTCACCGCGCGTCGTCCGCAGCGTCCAGCGGATCTGCTTGTTGATCACCGCGGTGACATCGACCGGTGGTGCCGCAGCTGCGGCGATCGCCAGCGGCTCGTCGCCGATCGTCTCGCCTAGCGCCTTCAAGCACTCGACCGCGGCCTTCGCGAGCACCGGTGCGCCCCGCACGCCATGGCGACACGCGGGTGCACCTGCGGCGAGCTTGCGCTTGCCGATCAGCCCGAACAGCGAGGTAGCGAGCTCCGGATCTTGCTCGGTCTGCGCGCGTGCGAGTAGCGCAGCGTCGAGGCGCTCGCGCAGTGGCGTCGCGCTCGCCTTGTCGATCTGTTCGTACAGCGTCTCGGCGGTCTCGATCGCGGTGCCGGCGACGAGCCCATCCTTGTCGGCCAGCGCGGCGATCGTCATCGCCACGACGGCTTCGTGATCCGCAGCCACGCCGTCGCCCCACATCGACGCGAGCGCCGTCATCCCCGCGACACGCACGCGTGGATCCTCGTGCGCGAGCATCGGCTGCAATGCCGTGCGACGCGCTTCGAGTGTGCCGACCTTCGCGGCGATCAGCTCGCCGACGAGCGGATAGCGAAGGTGATCGGCCAGCTTGCACGTCGCGATGTCATCGAGCGTTTGCGGCTGCGAGCCACGCAACTCCGCCGCGGTCGCGAGACAACCAACCCACATGTCCTGCAGCGACGATGTCGACGCTGGAACGAGGGATCCGATCCGGCGAACCAGCCCACGCAACCGCTCGTCCTTGGTGTACGGCGCGAGCGCGCGCAGTGCCTCGATGACGACGTGCGCACCCTCCGGCCCGCGCCGCTGGGTCGGCACCGGCACGTCTGGAGGCAACGGCTCGGCCTTCCGCATCGCAGCCATCCACTTCAAGGCGGTGATCGCCGCGGTAGCACGCGTCGCGTCGTCGCTCGATTCACCCGCGAGGGCGCGGATCGCTTCGACGGCCACACGCCAATCGGCATCATCGGCGACGCGACTCAGCGCTGCCTTGTGGGGGAGCACCGTCTTGCGCCGCGCGAGCGCCTGCGCCGCCTGCGCGCGGACCAGCGAGGAGCTGTCCTTGAGGAGCAACTCGAGCGCCGTGCCGCTCTCGCCGAGGTAGCGCGACTTGGTCGGCGACGACTCTTCGGCGTTGACCAGATGTTCTCGCGCGAGTGCGTACGCAGCTGCGAGCCGCACGCGTGGGTCGACGTGCTTCGTCGCCGCGATCATCGCGGTCTGCGTCGCGGCGAGCCACGCGATCTTGCGGCGACCGAACCGGCCGAGCGCGACGGCACTCGCTTCCGCGATCGTCGGCGAGCCGCTCAACCCGGCGGCAAGCACGCTCTGCGCGGTGCCTTCCGCCGCGCGGCCGATCGCCTCGGTGATCACCGCATCCTCGGGATGTTTCGTATGCGCGTCGAGCAGCGACTTGGTGATCGCAGGCTGCCCTGCGGTCTCCTCGTCGAGCGAGGTCGCGATCCCGATCGCCTGCGCGGCGGTCTCGAGGATGGCGACATCGGGATCGCCGACTGCGGCCGAGAGCGTCGCGAGGGCTTTCTTGCCACCCACGCGGCCCAGCCCGCGCAATGCGAGGAGCTTCGTCGGGTGATCGCCGTTGTTCGCGAGCTCGATCAGCGGCTCGAGCCCGCCACCACGTGCGGCCTCGAGCCCCGCGATCTTGATCCGCAGCGCGGTGTCATCGACGGTCTTCGGGTGGTCGACCGCCTTACCCGGGCAGGCCGCTACCACCGCCAACAAGGCCACCATCCGCATCGCCGGGCATCCTACCCCCGGCGCGAGGACGCGCCACCCCGTTCGACGAAACAGCTCTGACAACGCGGCCGCCGAGCGGTTCCGGGAAATGTTGCCGCCACAGCAATGAGCTGGGAGATGGCCGACTCTCGCAACCGCGGCGGGTTGGTGCCATCGTACTAACCATGCGCTTCTCGACGATCGCGGTCGCCTTGCTGGCCCTGGCTGCGTGTGACCAGAAGGATCCAGGTCCCAACCAAGGCACCGCCGGTCTCAAGTCCGCGCTCGAGGCGGCGAGCAAGGAGGACGGAGCGAAGCCCGTCGGGCCGGTGCCCGTGATCAAGAAGCCGATCGACAAGCGCCCGCTGCCGCCGCTCGAGAAAGATCCGGGCGGCGCCACCGGCAAGCCGAAGAGCGGCGTGTCGTTCGGCGGGCTCGGCATCGATACGCCGAAGGACATGGCGATCGGCGCCGACGGCAGCGTCTATGTCGTCGGTTACTTCGACGGCGAGCTCGATGCCGGTCCCGGAGGGAAGCTCAAGGCACAGGTTCCGGATGCCAATCCAGATCCGAAGAAGAAGAAGCCGGCGATCACGTCGGATGCGTTCCTCGTCAAGGTCGGGCCCGACGGCAAGGTCGCGTGGGCGCGCAGCTGGGGAGGCAAGCGCGATGACGTGGCGCTCGGTGTCGCCGTGCAAGGCGATCTGATCGCCGTGGTCGGCAACTTCCTCGACGAGCTGTCGATCGGCACGCTCCAGGCGCAGGCCGCGAACTCCGACGACGCGTACGTCGTGGCGTTCGACAGCAAGGGCACGGCGCAGTGGCTGTACACCGCGGGCGGGGTCGACTCCGACGGTGCCAACGCGATCGCCGCCGCGCCCGATGGCGGTTGGTACGTCGGCGGCTCGTTCATGAAGGTCGCGTCGTTCGAACCCACGCGCCAGGAGTACAAGGCCAAGGGCGGCACCGACGCGTTCCTCGTCAAGCTGTCGAAGACCGGCGACTTCGAGTGGGTGAAGACGTTCGGCGGCAACTACAACGACACGATCCTCCACCTCGCACTCGATCCGCGCGGCAGCGTCTACGCGCAGGGCCACTTCAAGGACAGGAGCGACTGGGGCGGCGGTCCGCTCGTCGCGGGCGGCGGTTCCGACAACGACATCGTCCTCGCGAAGTACGACTCGAACGGCGAGCACCAATGGTCGAAGCGGTTCGGCAACGCGTTCAACGATGTCGCCGGTGGGCTCGCCGTCGATCCCGCGGGCAACGTCACGATGGTCGGCTCGTTCGACAAGAGCGTGACGTTCGGCGAGGGCGACGATCACATCTCGAATGGCGAGTCCGACATCTTCATCGCGCGGTTCGACACGGCGGGAACGCTCAGCTGGGCGAAGACCTATGGTGGTGACCGAGAGGACGTGGGTTGGGGCATCGCCGCCGACGCTGCCGGCAACACGGTGATGACCGGGTGGTTCCAGAACACCATCGACTGGGGCAAGACCACGCTCGCGCCGAGCAAGAGCGCCGGCAACAAGGACGTGTTCGCGATCAAGCACGACGCCAACGGCAACATCGTCTGGGCGCAGACGTGGGGCGACAAGGACCACGATCAAGGACGCGGTGTCGTCCTCGATCCGAAGGGCGAGATCCTCGTCACCGGTCTCTATCGGTTCTCGCTCGCCGCTGTGACACCTGCGCTCGAATCACTGCGCGCTGAGGACGATCGCGTTCCGAAGCCCGACACGTTCGTGTTGCGCCTCGCGCGATAGATCCCCAGGAAATGGCCTATACGGCCGTTTTTCTGGCTTTCGGGGTTTCTTCGCGTCGGAGGGTCTGATGTAAAGGGCCTCCACACAAGGAGACACTGAACATGGCCAAAGCAAAGAAGGGCGCCAAAGCTGCTGCGCCCGCCGAGATGCTGCTCGTCGCGTCGAAGGTTAAGGGAATGATCAAGGACGCCGGCTGCAACACCGCAGGTGATGCGCTCGACGGCCTCAACGCGTACGTCGCGTGGCTGGTTTCGCAGGCCGCGCGCCGCGCCGGTGAGAACGGCCGCAAGACGGTCCGCGCGCACGATTTCCACATCCCGTGAGCCGGCCGTGAGCCGGTCGCCGGGGTAACCCGGTCATCGTTTCAACGACCGCAACAAGGCGCCCCGTCAAGGTGGCGCCTTCGTTGTTTTCGGGCGTCTCCGCGTCTTGCGGGGGGGGGGCCCCCCGCCCCCCCGCC
>JBBQJJ010000479.1:0-6480 GCA_038325805.1 Haliangiales bacterium | reverse complement strand
CGAGCTGGGACTCGCTCAACCACGTGCACCTGATCATGGCGCTCGAGGGTGAGTTCGGCGTGACCTTCGAGGCCGAGCAGGCCCTTGCGCTGACCAGCGTCGCCGCGATCCGCAGGTCCGTGGGCGGCTAGTGCCGCAGCTCCGCGCGGCCACCGAGTCGGATCTCCACGCGATCGGCGACTACCTCGCGTCGAAGCTCAAGCCGGATCCGGCGCGCTACCGCCGGTTCTATCAATACCCGTGGATGCCCGAGAAGCCGAACCTCGGCTACCTGATCGAGGATGCGGGTCGGATCCGCGGGTTTCTCGGCGCGATCTATGCGCGCCGCGAGCTGGCCTCCGGCCCGCGCACGATCTGCAACATCAACAGCTGGGCGGTCGACGACGACCATCGCCAGCTGGGGCTGATGCTCGCGAAGAAGCTGCTCGATCAAAAGGACATGGCGTTCACCTGCTTCACGCCGTCGGATCGCGTGATCGAGCTGTTGACGTTCTTCAAGTTCGAGACCTGGAGCAGCGAGAAGGTGCTGTTTCCGATCGGCTCCGGGTTATCCCGGCTCGGGGCTGCAGTTCGCACCCGAGTGATCGCGGGCGACGAACTGTGTCGAACCGCCGATGCTAGACACCGCGCCATCCTCGACGATCATGCCGGCTATCACCTCGCGCGGTTTGCCCTCGAGCGCGGTGACCGGCGCTGCTACGTGATCGCCGGCCGTCGCGGTCACGGAGTGAAGGTGTTCGCCGACGTCTTGTACGCGAGTGACCCGACGCTGCTCGTCGAGTCGATCTCTCGCGCGCACGTCTACGTGGCGCACGTCCTGCGCACTCCGATCATCGGGATCGATGCTCGCTGGCTCGCACGCGTACCGCGAGACACCGTGACGTACCGCAAGCTGCGCCCGCTGCAGTATCGCGGCGTTCCTCTCGCGGAGCTCGACACGCTGTACAGCGAGCTCGTTCCGATCCTCGGCTAGCGCGGTGGCCCGCGCTGCTTGTTCGGGTTGCCCATGATCGCGACGATCGCGAGGAGCACCCAGAACAGCGTCGTTCGCAGGCCCTGGTGGGTCATGCCATACGCCATGGTCGGTAACACCAGCAACCAGGTGCGCAGGCCCTTCCTGCGTAGCACGATCAGCGTGAACACCGCGAAGATGGTGGTGCCGACGATCCCGTAGCTGAAGAACAGCGTGCCGACGGAGGAATGGATCTCGTGCGCCCTGATCGCGGTCGACTCGCTGAATCGCAGATAGCCGCCTTCCCCGGCTCCCATGACCCAGTGTTCGGGATGGTTCCAGATCCGGTCGTAGCCGCGCTCCTCGAAGAATCCGAGGCTGACGTCGTTATCGAAGCGGGTCAACGTACGATCGATCGCGTCCTGCATCGGGCTCGGTACATAGAGCAGCAGCAGGAACACGACACCAATCGAGAGCATCGTGCGCAGGCGGACGAGCAAGCCCGCGATCACCAGCAGACCGATCGCGCCGAGCGCGGCCTTCGACGCGGAGATCAGCGCGAGATAGCTCGCCGCGACGGTTCCGAGCGTGACCTCGAGGCTCGACACGTAGGAGCGCCGCTCCAGCAGGAACAGCAACGAGACGCTGACCAGTGCGTAGTAGCCAAGCTGGTTCGGGTTGTTGAATAGCACCGTCGCGCGCAAGCCACCGCGTGTCGACACGAATGACAGCAGCGCCTGGAGCAAGAGTGCCGCGATCAGAATCTTCGCGGTGAACCACAGGAAGCGCTCTCCGAACTTCGTGTAGAGGACGAGCACGATCAGGTACATCAGCGCGTTGTAGATGTAGAAGGTCGCCGACAACCAGAACCCTTGCTTGAGGTTCATGCTCCATTGGTTGAGCACGACCGACCAGATCAGGTTGACGAGCACCACGTAGCCGGTGAACACGATCACCGCGCGCCACGTACCCTCGGTATTCGCCGGGAGCTTGCCTCGCCATCCTCGCAGCGTGAGTGGCGCGAGAAACAGAAGCATCCAGTCGCCGGGCTGTGGCAACCCACTCGACCACAGGTAGATCGGGACGAGGACGATGTAGATCGCCCACACGGCCATCGTCGGCTCGGACACCACGCTCATCGTGTCGCGGACGTCCTGCATCAGTGCCTGGCGGCGAGCGTTGGTCGGCATCAGGGCTCCAACGCCGCGTGGTAGCGCTCTAAAGACGACGCCACGGTGAAGCGCTGCACGGACGCGCGGGCTGCGCGAGAGAACACCTCACGACGATCAGGCTCGCGCAGCAACTCGATTGCGCGCGCGGCGAGTGCCACGGCGTCCCCGACAGGAACGAGATAGCCGTCCTGTCCTGACGAGATCACCTCGCGGGGACCGAAGTCACAGTCCGTCGAGACCACCGGTGTGCCGCACGCCATGGTCTGGATCAACGTTCCGGGCAGACCCTCGGCCCGCGAGGCGTGGATCAGCAGCGGCACCTTCGCCATGTACTTGAAGGGATTCTTGTCGAAGCCGGCGAAGTGAACATGTTCCGCAAGCCCGAGCTGCGAGGTGAGTGCGACGAGCTCGTCGTGCAGCGGGCCGTTGCCGAGGATCCACAGCCGGCAATCGACCGCTTGTCGGATCTGGGCGAAGGCGTCGAGCAACGTCGGATAATCCTTCTGCGGTACCAGCCGCGCGCAGGCGAGCAACACCGGTTTCTGGCCGGCGGCGAACCACGGGTGATCGACGTGCGCCGCGGCGAGCCGATCGATCTCGCCGTCGACGATCGGGTTGTAGACGACCGCGATCCGGTCGCGATCCACGCCGAGCTCGACCAGCTCATCGGCGACTCCTTGCGAGACTGCCGTCACCACATCGGCGCGGCGGTAGGTGAGGCGCTTGAGCGCAACTTCGGTCGCCTGCTTCGGATGCGTGTGCTTGCGACCGCGATACAGCGCGTTGCGCTCCGAGAGCACGAGGCGCGACTTGCTGCGCGTCAGCGCATGTCCGATGGTCGCGATGATGTTCGAGGCGCTGCACGTCGAGAACACGATGTCGGGGCGCTCGCGGTGCAGCATGCGCGCGAATGCCGGGAGCGAGAAGGCGAGCCGCGAGGAGCCGAGCTCGATCACCTCGACATCGGACGGCAGGTCCGCGACGAAGGGACCCTCCTTGCGCAGCAGCGCGAGCACCGGGCGATAGCGCTGGCGGTCGAGTCCCCGCAAGACGACCGCGGTCACTCGATCGGCGCCGCCCTCACTGAGGGTCGGCCTGAAGAACAGGACCTTCTTCAATCACCACCCCTCGACCACCGAAGGGAGATCCGTGAGATCGGGGCGCAGTACCGAGCCGAGCGTCTTCCAGTGCTCGCTCATCGGCGGCGTGTCGCGTGCGAGGAACTCGACCCCGGTCGCAACTGCAGCCTTATGATCGGAGGTGCCGTCGCCGATGAACAGCACTTCGAACTGTGCAAGCGAGTACTGCTGCATGATGCCGTTGATGATCTCGGGCTTCTCCGACGGTGTGCCGTGCACCTCGCGGAACAGTGGCCGCAGCTCGCGGCGGTCGACGATCATGTCGAGCTCGTGTTGCGGCGTGCCGCTGGCGACGAACAGCGGATACCTCGCGGCGAGTGCGATCAGCGCCTCGCGTGCCCCAGGCACGAACGGTGAGGTCAGCACCTTGTCGAGAGCGAGTGCGGAGAAGCGGTCGCCGAGCGCCTTCGAACCATCGTCGGACAGCGGAGCGCGCAGCACGTTCTCGTAGATCCACGAGAACTTCTTGAACCGCGACACACCGAGGTTCTCGAGGTGATGCTCTCGAACACGCTGCTGGACCGCGGGGCCGTGCTCGGCGAACAGCTCCACGAACGCGTCGGTCTTGACGTCACCGGACTCGAGGATGACGCCGTCGAAGTCGAACACGATCGCGCGCAGCTTAGGCTTCGAGCTCACGGTGGATATCCTCGACCATACGGAGCAGACCCTGCCCCATATCGACGTAGTGAGTGGTGACGAGCTTGCGCCCGGGGCGTGGGGTGTACGTGTAGGGCGTGACCGCGTAGTGACCGCTCGCCGCCTGCTTGTACTCGACGGCGACCGGCTTCCCGATCAGCTCCTGGAACATCATGAACAGCTCCGACGCGCGCGTGGGAGACGGTCCGGTGAGCAACAGATGCTGGCCTTCGAACTTCGCTTCGAGCGCCTCGACGGACAAGCGCGCGGCATCTTCGACGTGGATGTACTCGCGAATGTCGTCGGGGGCGCCGCTGTACGCGATTCGACCCTCTTGCAAGCCGGTGCGCAGCAGCCGGTACACACCGTTCGCGTGATCCGCACGTGGGCCGTACAGGCTGCCGTAGCGAAGCACCGTGTAACGCAGCCCGAACATCCGAGCGTACTCCTCGACGTAGCTCTCGCAGGCTTGCTTCGAGCAGCGATAGAAGCCGCCCTCCCGCGAGAACACGTAGACGGTCGAGGCAAGCAGGAACCGCGTCACGCCCTTTGCGCGCATCGCCTCGAGCAGGTTCAGGGTGCCGACGATGTTCGCTTGCGCGGTATCGAGCGGACGCGTGCGTGCTGCGTTGAGATCGGCGAACCCGGCGAGGTGATAGACCGCGTCGGCTCCCGCGACCAAGCGTTCGAGTGCCGCTTGATCGGACAGCTCACCGACGACCAGCTTCGCCGTCTTCGGTAACCACCGCGACGCGACGCGATCGAACACCGTGACTTCGTGACCGGCTTCGACGAGGGCCTCGACGAGATGGCTGCCCATGAAGCCCGAGCCGCCGGTCACGACGATGCGCACGAGATCAGTGACCTTCCTGCTCGATGCGCTTCACGTAGTCGGGGTGATCGACCCACGCCTCGGAGAAGAATACGTCGATCAGGCCGTGGATGTCGCGCCCGGTCACCCAGGGCCGGATCACCGGCAGCACGTTCTTGCCCATCCACCACCACGGGTTCGGGCCGTCCTGGACCTGAACCGTCTGCTTGCGGAACGCCCACACGCCCTGGTCGTAGTAGTACGCCTTGGGGTAGCTCTGGCGCTCCGTCGAGACCTTCCGCGGACCGCCGAACGTCTCCAGCAGCCCTTTGTCGTTGATCTGCATCGCGCGATACGGGTGATCGTCCGCGGCTTCCCAGATCGTCATCACCGAATCTAGGTCCTTCCTCTCGTCGAGGATGCCCAGGCAATGATCGATGATCGGCCCGTCGATGTAGACGGTATTGCCCAGCAGCAGCACGATGTTCTCGAGGTTGTCGACACGCGCGTCGACGTACTCGACAGCGTGCTTGATGACGAGGCCGTGGTTGACGGCATCGCCACCTAGCTCGTCGGGGCGGGGGATGATCGTGGCGCCGGCGTCGCGGGACGCATTCGCGATCGCCTCGCCATCGGTCGACACCCACACGCTCGAGATCTTCTTCGCAGCCTGTGCCGCATGGATGGGGTACTGCACCATCGGCTTACCGCGAAGCGGCAGCACGTTCTTGTCGATGATCGACTTCGAACCGGCGCGGGCGGTGACGATCGCGACGTTCATCTAGAGACCGTAGACCTGCTTCTGCCAGTTGATCGTCCGACGGATTCCTTCCTCGAACGAGACCTCGGGCTGCGTGCCGAAATCGCGGAGCATCTTGGCGTTGTCGACGATCTTGTCCTTCGTCGTCATCGGCTCCATGTCCTTGTAGTCGACGAGATCGTCCTTCTTCTCGAGCACCTTGAGGATGGTGTCCGACAGCGCCTTGATGTCGGTGCGGTGCGAGCCGGCGATGTTGTAGACCTGCCCGGCCTTGAAGTTGTCGTGGATCCGCGCGATCCACTCGACGGACTCGTCGATGAACGTGTGCGTGCGCGTGTGGCCGTTGTGGACCGTGTAGCGCTGGCCGGTGAGTGCGTAGTAGACGAAGCGGCACGCGACCGAGCGCCACTTCGAGTAGTACTCGCCGGGGCCGTACGTGTTGAAGATCCGGATCCGGACCGTCTGGGTGCCGTACATCTGCTCGAAGTTCTGGATCTGATTCTCGTTGATCCACTTCGTCATGGCGTAGTCGTTCATCTGCTTGATCTCGACCTTGTCCATGACGTCCTCCGTCATGACACCGTCGTAATCACCGTAGACCTCCGACGACGAGAAGTGCACGAGCTTGAAGCCGTGCTCCTTCTGCAGCATGAGCACGTGCTTCATGCCGACGACGTTCGAGCGCCAGAGGTTCTCGTAGTACGCCTCGCCGTTCCAGCGACCGAACTCGGCAGCGCAGTTGTAGACGAGGTCAGGCTTGACGGCCTTGACCACGTTCTCGACCTGGCGAAACTCGCCGATGTCCATCCGCATGTAGTTGTCATCGCGATGATGGCCGCGGTCCGTGAACCACACCTCGTGGCCTTTGGCGCGGAGGTTGGCGACGAGCTTGGTACCGACAACGCCGGTACCTCCGGTAACGAGAATTCTGGTCATGGGTTCCTCGAAGTGACGTACTTGATGCCGTCGAGGAGATGGATGTCAACAGGCACATCGATCTCGGTGTG
>JBBQJJ010000478.1:0-6483 GCA_038325805.1 Haliangiales bacterium | reverse complement strand
GTGACGATGGGCTTCTGGGATGACATCTGGCTCAACGAGGGCTTCGCGAACTGGATGGAGACCAAGGTCACCGGCAAGATCGATCCGAGCTATCGCGACGAGCTCGGCGAGCTCGACGAGCGCAACGATGCCCTTCGTGCAGATGCACTGGTCAGTGCGCGCCGGATCCGCCAGCCGATCGAAACTCCCGGCGACATCGCGAACGTGTTCGACGGCATCACCTACAACAAGGGTGCGGCGGTGCTCAACATGTTCGAGCGCTACGTCGGCGCAGAGACCTTCCAGAAGGGCGTGCGCGAGTATCTGAAGTCGCGCGCGTACAGCAACGCGACGTCGAAGGACTTCGTCGCGGCGATCGCGAAGGCGGCGGGCAACAGCAACATCGAGCACGCGTTCTCGACGTTTCTCGATCGGCCGGGCGCACCGGAGATCACCCTCGAGGTCGCGTGCGAGGGCAAGACCGCGCAGTTCCGAGTCAACCAGAAGCGGTATCTGCCGCTCGGCGCGCCGGTGCCCGCACCGCAAGGTCCGTGGTCGATCCCGATGTGCTTCGCGTACGACGCGCAAGGTAAGCGCGCCGAGGTCTGCACGCTGGTCGCCGCCGAGAACCAGAACATCGAGATCCCGGTGACTGGATGTCCGCGCTGGGTGATGCCAAACGTCGGCGGGCGCAGCTACTACCGCGTCGCCTATTCGACGAAGCAGATCACCGCGCTGCGTGACGAGGCGTGGGACAAGCTGTCGTGGAGCGAGCGGCGTGCGGTGTTCTTCGATGTCGATGCCGGGATCTCCGACGGCAAGGTCCCGCTGCAGCTCGCGCTGTCGTTCATCCCGAAGCTGCTCACCGGCAACGATCGCTACACGATCGGCGCGGCGCTCGATCTCGCGAACGGCGTCGAGTGGCTGGTGCCCGACGAGCTGCGCGGCAAGTACGAGTACTGGCTGCGCTCCACATTCTCAGCCGCGGCCACGGCAGCGGGCTTCGAACCGAAGGACAGCGACACGCTCGACACCGAGACCACGCGCAAGGGGTTGATCGGAGCGGTCGCGTGGACGGCGCGCGATCCGGTGCTGGTCGCCGAGGCCAAGCAGCTGGCGTCGCGCTATCGCGAGCTGCCACAGGCGATGCGCGGGCTCGTGCTGACGATCGCGGTCGATGCGAGACCAGAGCTGTTCGAGCAGGTCAAGAAGGAGCTCTACACGGAGACCGATCGATCGCGTCGCGGCGAGCTGCTCGGTGCGCTCGGCAGTGCGCGCGATCCGGCGCTGCATGCGAAGGCGCTCGAGCTCACGCTCGACACCAAGCTCGACATCCGCGAGACCCAGCAGCTGTTCCACTCCGGCGCGACAGAGGCGAACCGCGACGCGGGCCGTGCGTTCTTCGCGAAGCACACCGCCAAGATCCTCGCGCGCATTCCGCCCGACGGAACCGCAGGTCAGGTGAGCGGCTTCGCGTGGCTGTTCACCGGCAGCTGCAAGGCCGACAAGCGCGACGAGATCACGGCGTACGTGAAGAAGACGTTCGAGCCGTTGCCCGGCGGTGCGCGTACCGTCAAGCAAGCGATCGAGTCGATGGACACCTGCATCGCGAAGCGCAAGGTCGTCGACGGCGAGGTCCGCGCGTGGTTGTCGGGGTTGCGCATCCCGAAGCCGACGCCGGCGAAGGCCGCACCGGCGAGAGCGCCTGCAAAGGCTCCGAAGAAGAAGTGATCAAGGCAGCGCTGCGGTGCCCTGCGTCGCGGTCGTCGCCGGATCATCGAACGCCGGGCTCATCACACCCTCGATCACGGCGGTACCACCGCGCGTGTTGATCCGGATCCGTCCCGCTGCACCACCACCACCACCGGCGAGCGTGCCTGCGCCGCCTGCCGTACCGTCGATGATCGCACCCGCGGCACCCGCACCACCGGGGCCACCCGTCGTCCCGGCGTTGCCGCCGACCGCCGCGTTGCGCGACAGCTGACCGGCACCACCGTCGGTCGCGCCCGCACCACCACCGCCACCACCACCGCCGTTGACCGCGATCACGCGGCCCGACGCGAGCGTGACCACCGGTGCCTCGAGGACGATCGTCCCGCCGGCGCCACCACCGCCACCTTCGTCATCGGCCGCGGTGCCCTTGCGACCACCGCATCCACCGGCGTTGATGTTGCCGGCGACGGCGATCGTGATGCTGGTGTTCGAGATCAACTGGATCGCACCGCCACCGCCGCCACCCTGAAACGTCGTCGAGCCCGCGCCTGCACCACCGCCGGCACCACCGCGCAGCGTGATCACCGTCGGATCGTCCGTGCTGATCCCGCCGAGCGCGCCCGCACCCGTGGCACCACCGACGCCGCCCCAGCCACCGCCGCCACCACCACCAGGGCCACCGACCCCGCCACCGATCAACGCACCCGTCGTCCCTGACGTGAGTCCGCCGTTGCCACCGCCGGCACCCGCGAGCTCGGGTGAGCCGATGCCGCAGCTGCCGGTGGCGTCGAGCGTGCCGTCGACGGTGAGCGGCCCGTCGGAGAGCAACTGGATCGGAACCGTGCCTTGGAGCTTGAGGCCGCCGATCGCGAGCAGCCTTCCGCGGAACACGGCGATGCCGTTGACGAGCTTGTAGTCGATGTTCATCGCCGATGCGTCGATGCCGTTGATCCTGCCCGTCGAACCGTCGAGCGTGCCCGACAAGCTGAGCTCGGCGAGGGCACCGAGTGAGAGTGGAAACAGATCCGCACGCACCGCGGCTCCACCTGTCGGAGTCACGCGCTTGCAACCCGCTGTCTCGCAGCCCCACCCGCAGGTCTCCTGTACCGGGGTCTCGCCCGCGGCGACGCAGGTCGTGAACACGTCGCCCTCGCAGGTCGCGCTGGTGCCGAGGCACGCGCCGCTATCGGAGATGGGTGGCGCGTCCGCCGACGGCGGTGGATCGCCGCTGCAGCCGATCAGCGCGAGGACGACGAGCTGGCGATGCATCACGTGCATGGTACGTCACGACGAGGCCGGAACTTGAATTCTCCATTGCCGCTCCCGATTTCCACTGCGAGAGTTCGCACATGATCGGAATTCCGCTGGGGCTCGCGGTGTTCGGGTTCGGGGAGTGGGCGACCCACAAGTACCTGCTGCACGGCCTCGGGCGAGACCGCAACAGCCGATTGTCGTTCCATTTTCACGAACATCACCAGGCGGTGCGTCGCAATGGTGGCTACGACCCGGCGTACGAGGGACCGCCGTGGGCATCGCCGACGCAGCTGCGGGAGGCGATCGGCTTGGTGATCGTCGGACTCGCACACGCGCCACTGCTTCCGATCGCGCCGTTCTACACGTCGACGGTCTGGTACTGCCTCGCGCGCTATCGCCGCGATCACCGCCACGCGCATCTCGATCCCGCGTGGGGCCGCGATCATCTACAGCACCACTACGAACACCACATGGGCGACCAGGACATGAACTTCGGCGTGGTCTGGACGTGGTTCGATTCGCTGGTCGGCACGCGCGAAGTCTTCGTCGGTAGCGATCGCGAACGCGCGATGCACGGCAAGCACGCGGAGCGCGCACGCACGGCCTCGGCAGGCGCGGAACTGCGCGCCCAACGGCGCAATCCGTTGCGGCGACTCTTCGGTCGCTAACGCAGGGCGAAGCCGGGGACCCCATAGGAAATGATCCGGTGAACGCGAACGCGTGAACCCGCTGAACGCAAAGGCTGCGAAGCGAGGATCATCGCAAGCTTGCGTTAGCGCGTCCCGTCGATCGTCGGCCCCATCGCGTGCTTGGCGTCCGCACCGGCGGGGCGATCCGTCGAGCCCGGCATGATCACCTGGACGTTGCTCACCGTCGGCGGCGTCGCGGCAATCGGTGGGCTGTACTCGGCCCACCACGCGCGTGCCTTGTCCTCGGTCCACGCGTGCTCGTCGGGGATCGGGATCGCGCGCAACTGGGTAGCGAGCTCGCGCGCATTCGCGGGGCGATCCTCGGGCTGCTTCGCGAGGCAGGCAGCGAGGATCTGCTCGAGCTGGGGTGGGCAATAGCTCCGCATCACCAGCCGCAGCGACGGCGGCGGATCGTAGATGTGCTTGTTGAGGAACTTCGCGCCGCCCTCGTCGCGACGGAACACCTCGTTGCCGGTGAGCAGCCACCACGCACAACATCCGAGCGCGTAGAGATCCGCGCGGCCGTCGAGCGGCATCCCGAGGATCTGCTCCGGTGCCATGAAGCCCGGTGTGCCGACCATCGCCCCGAGCTGCGTCAGCTTCTCGGTGCTCGGGATCGACGGCGAGCTCGGAGCGCTCACCGCGGCGGTTGTGGTGACCTCGCCTTGCGTCTGGACGATGCCGAAGTCGAGCAGCTTGACGACATCGACCTCGTCAGCGGCGCGGCTGATGAACAAGTTCGGCGGCTTGATGTCGCGGTGAAGGAGCCCCGCATCGTGCGCTTCGGCGAGCGAGGCGCACGCCTGGATCAGGAGCTGGATCACGCGGGCCGGTGGTTGCGCACCGAAGCGAACGATCAGTGATTCGAGATCGACGCCGTCGAGCAGCTCCATCACGAAATAGAACACCCCGGCCTCGGTCACTCCATAGTCGAAGATCTCGATCGTGTGCCGCGACTTCATCGACGCCAGCGTCTGCGCCTCGCGACGGAACCGCTCGCGGATCTCGTCGAGCTGTTTCGGATCGCGCACCGTGTCGGTCCGGATCAGCTTGATCGCCGCGGATCGCGCGAGCATCCGGTGCTCGGCTCGCCAGACCTCGCCCATGCCCCCGGCGCCGAGCTTCGCGACGAGCCGATAGCTGCCGAGCTCCTTTGCCCGCGCCTGGGCATTCTGCGCTTCCAACCGCGACGCCGCGACCTGCCGCCGCATGCGCACCAGGTTCCACGCGAGGACGAGTGCGAGGATCACGGCGATCACCAACGCCACCGCACTCGCGATCGCACTCGTGCGCTCGAGCTTGCGCGCCGGACCGAGCATCGCCTGTTTCGGCACGATCGTCGAAACGTACCAATCGAGCGGCACAGCGACGCCGGCGCGACGGCCCCCGATCGGAGCCGACGACGCGAGCCAGTCGTCGAGATCGAGCAAGCGAAGCTCCGGGGCGGCCGGTTGCGCGAACAGCAGCGCCAGCGACGGATCGTCGAGCATCTGGTAGCGCAGCAGCTGATCGCCTTGCGTCGGTGGCAACGACGCGGCATTGGCCAATTCTGGATAAGCGAGGATCGTCCCGTCGCCGGTGTAGACGATGGTCCTCGCACCCTCGAGGGTCGGGCGCGCGACGAACGTCGACAGCGCGTTGATGTCGAAGTCGACGGTCAGCACCGCGAGCACGCCGCCCACGTCATCGAACACCGGCTCGGTGCAGGTGATGCCGGTCTCGAACGTCAGCGCGAACGTGTACGGCGACGCCCAGGCACGTGCGCGCGTCTTGACCGCGAGGTCCCAGAACGGGCGCTTGCGCGGATCATACGAGTTGAGCGTCTGGCGGTCCGGGATCACCTGACCGCCTTGGACCGTGAACCACTCGACCTTGGTACCCGCCGGGGTGATCGCGCTGGTCTGAACCTCGATCTTGCGATCGCGCGTGACGTTCGAGTGGAAGTACGTACCGTCGGGGAAGCTGACGCTGATGTACGAGACGCCCGGGCGGGCGACGATCAGATCGTGGAGGGCGAGCAGCATCGCATCGCCCGCCGGATGTTGGCGTGCGAGCACGCGGGTCCGCGCGAACAACGGATCCGCTTGATCGAGCGCGAACGCGACATCCGCTTGCACGCTCTTCGCCTGCTCGGTGAGCTGGCGCCGCACCAGATCGCCGGTCGCCGTCCGCGTGGCATCGCGACCGAGCAGCAGGATGCCGAGCCCGACGGCGATCACCAGGAGCGGGATCGTGATCAGGACGCCGATCGGCGAGGCGAGCGCGCGACCGAACCTGGCGGCCGGCGCTCCCGCGACCGACAGCTTGTCAGCCACGCGACTCGTAGACTTTGCGCGCGGGTAGCTCGAAGCCCGTCAGGAAGCCACCCTTGCCGCACGCGGTGTCGAGGCCGACGCACGCCGGACCGGCCCACAGGTCCGTGGGATCTTCGGGCGTGTACGTCGACAGCTCGTTCGGCAGCGTCCTCGTCGTGGTGTGACCGAACACCACGAGCTTGCCGCGATACTCCTCGAAGAAATCGCGATCGCGGAGCCAGAGCAGCGCGCGTTGCGGCACCACCTCGCGCGGATGCGGGAACGTCGCCGTGCCGGGGGTGCGCTTGATCCCCGCATGCACGTAGATCGCGTGAGCGTCCTCGTAGAAGTGCGGTAGCCCGCGCATCCACTTGACGACGTCCTTCGGGAGGAACGTGCCCTCGAACATGCCCTGGAGCTCGGGGCCGGTCGGCAGCTCGTCGTCCTCGGGCGGCTTGCCGCCGGTGAACGAGCGATACGACTCGAGGCAGCCGTTGGTGCGCGGCATGATGAACTCGGGCCAGCCCTTATCGATCACCTGAAGCCACGCATCC
>JBBQJJ010000477.1:0-6499 GCA_038325805.1 Haliangiales bacterium | reverse complement strand
CGCGAGAACATGGAGATCGTCGTCCACGGCGCCCTTCGCGTGCGCGACATCCAGCTCTACAACCTCGACCTCGATCGTGGCCTCGACTCCACCGGCCAGCCCATCGCACCGGTGCCGCTCGGTGGTGGTCAGCGGGTCGATGCACTCGATCTACGCGCACGAACAGACCTCGCGTTCTACGCACGCGGTGTGGGCGTCGCGGTCAAGGCGCGGATCGATTGGCTCGACAACGTCGCGCTCGGCGGCGATCCGGATCTCTCGAACGGCTCGCCGGCGACGTCGGGCGGTCAGAAGCCGAGCGCCGTCGTGATCAAGCGCGCCTGGGGTGAAGCCCTGACGCCCTTCGGCACGCTCGCGGTGGGCCGGATGGGCGCGCACTTTGGCCTCGGCATCGCGGCGAACGGCGGCGATTGCGAGGATTGCGATCACGGCGACGCCAGCGATCGCGCGGCCTTCGTGATGCCGCTCGCCGGTCATCTCCTCGCGGTCGCGTACGACATCGCCTCGCGCGGCCCGTTCACGCTCGCGCGCGATGGCGGCAGCACGGTCTCGCTCGAGCCCAGCGACAAGGCCGCGGGCCCCACGCTCGCGCTCCTCAAGATCCATTCGCCAGCCACGCTCGAGCGCCGCTCCGCGGCGGGCCTCACCAGCCTCGAGTACGGCGCCTACCTGACGCGTCGCTCGCAGGATCGCGACGTGCCCGCGAGCTATCTCCCCACCGCCGGCGACACGAGCTTCACGGAGGACGATCTCGTCGCCCGCGGCTTCTCGACCACGCTCACCGGCGGCTGGCTGCGGCTGTCGGGTCCACGGTTTCGCGTCGAGGGCGAGCTGGTCTATGCCCGCGCGAACCTCGAGCAACCGTCGCTGATCCCCGGCGCCGAGATCACCACACCGGTGACCTCGCGGCAGCTCGGTGCCGCGCTTCAAAGCGAGATCTACGCCGGCAACGCGAAGCTCGGCTTCGATACCGGGTTCGCGAGCGGCGACAGCGCACCCGGCTTCGGCGCGTTCCCGACGATCGGCCAAGCAGCTCCGATGGCAGGCGCCTTCGACGGTCCGCAGGCGAACGTGCCGCGCGACACCACGGTCGACAACTTCCGGTTCCATCCCGACTACCACGTCGATCAGGTGCTGTTTCGCGAGATCATCGGCACCGTCACCGACGCCGTCTATGTTCGCCCGCACGTGCGCGTCGGCTTGCTCGCCGTCGGCACCAGTCGCCTCGAGCTCGGCGCCGCCTTGATCGCGTCGTGGGCCGTCAAAGCGTCGTCCACGCCATCCGGCGAGAAGGCGCTCGGTCTCGAGCTCGACCCCGAGCTGCGCTACGTCAGCAAGGACGGCTTCGCGGTCACCGCGAACTACGGCTTGTTCCTCCCCGGCGCCGGATTCGACAACACCACTCTCGAGGCGAAGCCCGCGCAGGTCTTCCGTGCGCGAGCTTCGTTCGTGTTCTGATGAAGCAGCTCGGTCGATCTCTTCTGATGCTCGCAGCTGCGCTGCTCGCCGCCGCGTGTGGTGTCAACCAGACGCCGCAGCCCGACGAACCGTCGGTCCTCGAGTCATGCGTGCCGAACCGCGACGGCGTGATCACCAGCGACGAGCTCCCCGTCGCGCTCGGGCTCTCCGCGAGCTACTACACCAGCGTCGATCTGCCGGTCGATCTCGCCAGCACCGACACGTGGAACCTCTCCGAGGAGCGCGCCGCTGACGAGGTCATCTCGCTCGGTCCGATCGCGCTCTCTGCTCAGTGGTACGCGGGCGAGTTCCCCGGTGCGACGTTCGCCACCGATGCCGGCGGTGGCCTCGACGGTGTGTTCCATCAGGACGATCAGGGCCTGTTCCTGCACGGTACTGCGTCGCAGGATCCCGATCCCGTCGGGAGGACGCTCGTCGTCTACGCGCAGCCGATCGCCGTGCTTCGGTTCCCGCTCGCCGACGGCCTCGCGTTCGAAGGGACGGGCGCGATCGACGGCACCATCAGCGGGCTGCCGTTCGTCGGTCAGGACGAGGTCGCCGTCGAGGTGGTCGGCGAAGGTTCGCTGGAGCTGCCCTACGTCCGGTTCTCTCCGGTGCTACGCCTCCGCACGCATGTCGTGCGCCGGCCGTCGACCGGGCCGACCGCGACCAAGCGATCGGTCAGCTTCGTGTTCGAGTGCTTCGGCGAGGTTGCTCACGCCGATAGCAAGCTCGACGAGCAGAACCCCGATTTTGTCACCGCTGCAGCACTTCGCCGGTTCGCACTAGGAGTCACGCCATGATGTGGAATCTTTGGAAGCAGGGCTTCACGGCTTGGGAACAGGCCACGTCGCAGTACGTCGAGAAGGTGATGTCCAACCCCGGTGTCCTCGGCCCCGCCGGGCAGATGCTGACGCTGTCGATGAAGACCAAGGCCGCGACCGATCGTGTGATGACCGCGTGGTGGTCGACGCTCGGCCTGCCGACGCGCCGCGATCAGGAGCGCTCGCTCCACAAGCTCAACCAGCTCGAGAGCCGGCTCTACGATCTCGAAGAGCAACTCGCCGCCGAGCGCGCCGCGAAGAAGGCGTAGTCATGGACGTCACCTCGCTCCTCGAGATCCGACCGGCGCCGCGCGCGGTGTTCGATCGCTTGCCGACACATCGTCACCGCACGCGGTTTCACGTCAAAGATGGTGCGAACTGGCGCCCCATCACGTGGGGACAGTTCGCCCAGCAGATCCGCGGGTTCGCACGCCAGGTCATCGAGTGGGGCGTGGAACCGGGTGATCGCGTCGCGATCTTCGCGTCCAACAGCGTCGCGTGGGGTGCCGCGGCGCTCGGCATCCAGACCGCCGGTGCGGTGTTCGTGCCGATCTATCCGGCATCGACCGCCGATCAGGTCGAGTACATCCTCCGCCACGCCGAGATCCAGCACGTCCTGGTCAGCGGCAAGGAGCTGAAGGCGCGACTCGCCACCGTGAGCGAGAAGCTCGCGATCGAGATCCACGATCTCGAAGATCCCCTCTTCACCGCCGCCGCCGAGCGCGACGCCAACGCACCCACGCTCGTCGATGCTCGCCTCGGCGCGATCGAGCTCGATGCACCGGCGCAGATGCTCTACACCTCGGGCACCTCGGGCAACCCGAAAGGCGTGCCGCTCACCCACCGCAATGTCGGAACGAACGGCGCCGACTGGCTGCGCTGCAACGCGCCGCTCGTCGACGAAGGCCAGCGCGATCTGCTGTGGCTGCCGATGAGCCACATCTTCGGCTGGGGCGAGCTGTGCGCCGGCAACCTCCTCGGCTGGGAGACCTATCTCGCATCGCCGTCCGACGTCCTCGACGTGCTGCCGCAGGTCGCACCGCACGTGTTCTTCAGCGTGCCCGCGTACTGGGAGAAGCTCGCGCGCGCGATGCACGCCGGTGCCGATTCGCCGGATGCGCGCAAGGAAGCACTCGTTCGCGCCACCGGTGGTCGCCTGCAGTTCTGCCTCTCCGGCGGCGCCGGCCTCAAGGTCGAGATCAAGGAGCAGCTCCACGCGGCGGGCGTGCTCGTGATCGAGGGCTACGGCCTCACCGAGACATCACCCACGCTGACGCTCAACCGCGCCGACGCATTCCGGTTCGACACCGTCGGTAAGGTCCTGCCCTCGGTCGAGCTCCGGCTCGCGGAGGACGGCGAGATCGAGTGCCGCGGCCCGAACGTGTTCACCGGCTACTACAAGGATCCCGGCGCCACCGCCGGTGCCTTCACCGAGGACGGCTGGTTCAAGACCGGCGACGTCGGCCGCTTCACGCCCGATGGCTTCCTCCAGATCATCGATCGCAAGAAGGACATCCTCGTGTCGTCGGGCGGCAAGAACATCCCGCCCGCGAACATCGAAGCGAAGTTCGCCGACGATCCGGTGATCGAGCGCGTCGTGGTCTACGGCGATGGCCGCCCGTACCTGGTCGCCGCGCTGTGGTTGCGCGCCGACGCGGATCGCGACGCCATCGCGACGCGCGTCGAGACCATCAATCGCGAGCTCGCGCGCCACGAGACCATCAAGCGGTTCTTCATCTCGCAGGATCCACTCACCGTCGAGGGCGGGACGTTGACCAGCTCGCTCAAGCTTCGTCGCAAGGCGGTATATGAAGCGCTGCGCGACCGCTTCGAGGCGCTCTACTCGTGATGCTCCCCAAGGGGTTTGGCCACGGTCCCAAGATCGGCCCACTGCTCGGTTCGCTGCTCGAGTCGCCGATCGGCAAGTCGATCAACGCGCTGTTGCGCCGCGTGCCGAAGGGCCTGCCCGCCGTCGGCCAGACCCCGCACACCGTCGTGTGGAGCGAGAACAAGTGGCGGTTGCTCCGGTTCTCGCCGGCGCAGCGCACGTTCCAGCGCCCGATCCTGATGGTGCCGTCGCTGATCAACCGCTGGTACGTGCTCGATCTCGGTAGTGGCCGCTCGCTGATCGAGTGGTTGGTCGCGCAGGGCCACGAGGTCTACTGCATCGACTGGGGCACCCCGGGTGCCGAGGATCGCTTCCTGACCTGGGACGACATCGGCGGCCGCTACCTCGGTCGCGCGGTTCGTCACGTCGCGCGCCAGTCACCGACGGGTGACACCCACGTCCTCGGCTACTGCCTCGGCGGTGCACTCGCCGCGCCGTACGTCGCCGCGTTCCCCGACGGGATCGCGTCGTTCCTCGCACTCGCCACGCCGATCGACTTCTCGCAAGCCGGCATCATGGCGCTGTGGACGCGCCAGCCCGGCTTCGACGTGCGGGCGATCGTCGACGCGTTCGGCAACGTGCCGTGGCCGCTGATGCAGGCATCGTTCAAGATGATGCGGCCGACGCTCGATGCGACGAAGCTCGTCGGACTCCTCGACCGCGCGTGGGACGACGAGTTCCTCGACGGCTTCCTCGCGACGGAGAAGTGGGGCAACGACAACGTGTCGTTCCCGGGCGAGTGCTACGCGCGCTACATCGAGGAGCTGTATCGCGGCAACGCGTTGGTCGCCGGGTCCTTCTCACTCCTCGGCAAGCGCGTCGACCTCGGGGACATCACGGTTCCCGTGCTCGCGCTCGCGTTCGGCGACGATCACATCGTGCCCGTGCCGTGCGCGAAGCCCTTGATCGACCTCGTCAGCTCGCGCGACAAGCAGCTCGTCGTCGATCGCGGCGGCCATGTCGGAGCCGTCGTTTCGCGGAAGGCCTCCGGTCGACTCTGGCCCGCACTGCACACGTTCTGGGCGCAGCGCGATCGCTAATTCTCATGGGGTCCCCGGCTTCGCCACCCCATGTGCGCGAGCCTGCTTGAGGTTCACCTCAAGCGGGCTCTGCTTTGATCGCATCGCGCTGATACCCTCCGGCACATGATCGCGTTCTTCGGTACCGGCATGCTGGGCTCGGGCTTCACACGGGCATGGCGCAAGCGGGGTGAGCAGGTCGCGGTGTGGAATCGCACGCACGACAAGGCCGTCGCCCTCGAGGCCTTCGGCGCGAAGGCGTTCGAGGATCCCGCCGACGCGGCTCGCGGCGCCGCGCGCGTTCACCTCAGCCTGTCCGACGACGCGGCGGTGGACGAGGTGCTCGAGCGGGCCCTGCCCGGCCTGTCTCCGGAGGTCGTGATCGTCGATCACACCACCACCTCGGCGCACGGCACGGCTGCGCGCGCGGCGCGGTGGAGCGAGCGAAAGCTCGCGTTCGTTCACGCACCGGTGTTCATGGGTCCGCAGAACGCGCTCGAGTCAACCGGCGTGATGCTGGTCTCCGGCGATCCCTCGCGCATCGAGCCGCTGCGACCCGTGCTCGAGCTGATGACCGGCAAGCTGCTCGATCTCGGCCCGCGCGTCGACGCTGCTGCGGCGTTCAAGCTGATGGGCAACTGCTTCCTGATGTTCCTCACCACGGGGCTCGCGGAGATGTTGATGATCGCGAAGGCCACCGGCATCGCGCCCGAGGACGCCGTCAAGCTGTTCGACGCGTTCAACCCGGGCACCACGATCGGGGCACGCGCCAAGCGCATGCTCGATGGCAACTGGAGCTCGCCCTCGTGGGAGCTCGCGATGGCGAGGAAGGATGCGCGGCTGATGCTCGAGGAGACCGAGCGCGTCAACCTCGCGCTCTCGGTGTTACCCGCGATCGCCGCTCGTATGGACACGGTGATCGCCGAGGGTCATGGCAAGAGCGACTGGACCGTGCTCGCGAAAGACGCGTTGGCCAAGTAAGGTCGTTGACGAAGTGATCGTCGCGCTCGTGGTGTTCTCCGCGTTCCTCCACGCTGGATGGAACGCGCTGCTGCGGGTCGAGCCCGACAAGGACCGTGGGCTGGTCGCGGCGATCAGCGTGGCTGCGCTGTTCGCGTGCGTGATCGCCGGCGTTCGCTGGGGCCTCGGCGAGTTTCCGTTCGATGCCTTCGCGTCGGTTGGCTACACCGCGATCGCCGGGCTGTTCGAGGCGGTCTATTTCGCGACCCTCGCGATCGCGATGGACCGCGGCAGGCTCGGCCCGGTCTACACGGTCTCGCGCGGCGGCGCGGTGCTCGTGGTGTGGCCGA
>JBBQJJ010000476.1:0-6555 GCA_038325805.1 Haliangiales bacterium | reverse complement strand
CGCAAGCCGTTCGATCCGTCGGGCGTTCGCCTCGGCACCGCCGCGGTCACTTCGCGCGGGATGCGCGAAGCGGAGATGAAGCAGATCGCGACGTGGATGGATGCGGTGGTCAACGCGCCGGCCGATGTCGGACTGCAGGAGAAGATCGCCGGCGAGATTCGCGAGCTGTGCGCGAAGTTCCCGGCACCCGGCATTCTGATCTAGCGCGCGCGCCGTTTCGGCTCGGGCTCGAGCAGCGTGACCACGCGATCGAGGATGCCGTGTGCGACGTGCGTCTTCGGCCCCGCGGGGAGATCGATCGCACCCGCGGCGTCGACCAGCGTCACGCGATTGGTATCGACACCGAACCCCGCGCCCGCCTCCGACACGTCGTTCGCGACGATCAGATCGCACTTCTTGCTCGCGAGCTTGTTCTTCGCGTTCGCGATCACGTCGTTGGTCTCGGCGGCAAACCCGACGAGCAAGGGTGACTTCTTCGCACCGCGCTGCTTGCCGAGCCCGGCGAGGAGATCGGGATTCGCGACGAGCTCGAGTGCCGTCTTGTGACCCAGCTCGCTTCGCTTGAGCTTCTGCGTGGCTGGCTTTGCGGGGCGATAGTCGGCGACCGCCGCCGACATCACGATCACGTCGGCGGACTTCGCGGCAGTTGCGAGGGCATCCTGCAGCTCGATCGCCGACTCGACGCGCACGATGGTCACGCCGACCGGCTCGGCGATGCTGCTCGGTCCGAGGATCAGCGTGACCTCGGCGCCGCGCCGGTGCGCCGCCGCCGCGATCGCCGCGCCCATCTTGCCGCTCGAACGATTGCCGATGAACCTCGCCGGGTCGATGGCCTCGTGCGTCGGGCCCGCGGTGACGACGATGCGGCGGCCGGTCAGGTCCTGACGAGACAACACGTGCGCCGCAGCCTCGACGATGTCCGCGGGCTCCGCGAGGCGCCCCGGTCCCGTCCACCTGCATGCGAGGAAGCCGGCGCCCGGACCGACGACGCGATGACCGGCGACATCGATCAGCTTGCGCAGATTCACCTGCGTCAACGGGTTCGCCCACATGTTGGTGTTCATCGACGGCGCGAGCAGCACCGGGGCGGTGGTGGCGAGGATGGTCGCCGCGAGGGCGTCATCCGACATCCCCGCGGCGAGGCGCGCGATCGTGTTGGCCGTCGCCGGTGCCACGATCACGAGGTCCGCGCGATCGGCGAGTGCGATGTGCCCGATCGTCGCTTCCTCGGTGAGCGAGAACAGATCGGTGAACACCGGGCGCCGCGTCAGCGCCTGGAACGTCATCGCGCCGATGAACTCCTGCGCGCGTGGCGTCATCGCGACGTCGACGGTGGCGCCGGCCTTGTCGAGCAAGCGCACGAGCTCCGCCGCCTTGTAGGCGGCAATCCCGCCGGCGACGCCCACCAGCACGTTCGCGCCGGCGAGCGGCTGCAGCGGATCACGCGGTGTTCGACTGCGAGGACCTTCCACGCGCCCAGCGTAGCCGGTTTCGAGCGAGCCGACTCGCTTCGATAAGCGCTTAGCGACGATGCAGGTAGACGTCGACGATCGAGCCGCTGCGCGACGCCCCGGTCGCATCGCGATAGCGCATCACCGACTTCTCGCGCTCGCAGTTGAGCCGCGCATCGCAGCGAGCGTCGAGTGTGTAGCCGAGCTCGATCGAGTCGATCGTGGTCGACGCCGCGATCAGCTCGTCCGGCGAGCTCTGACGGTTGCCATCGCGATCGGCCCACAGCACCAGGGACGCGAACATCGGATCCGCGCGATCGATGCGGTGATCGCCGTTGCTATCGAGCGACGCGAGCGCATCGAAGCCATGCGTCGCGGTGCGCCCGTTCGCCACGATCGTGGCATCGCCGAACAGCTCCGCACCGCTGGTGATCGCCCCGTCACCATCGCGATCCATCGCGAGCCACGGCGTCGCCGCGGTCGGCCAATCGGGACCCGAGCTCGCCGGCGTGAACACCACGGCTTGGTTGTCGAACGCGACCACCAGCGGCGTCGCGCCGCACAACTCCGTGTACGCGTACGCTTCCTTCGAGCACAGGTGCTCGTACGAAGTGCGCTGCACGCGTGACAGCCCGGCCTTCCACGCATCGTGGTGCGCTTGCGTGACGCCGCGCCGAATCAGCTGCGGCGGTGCTGGGATGCGATAGAGGCCGATGCCACCGCAATGCGGCTCGTAGTCGGCGGGCCGATCGACACGACAGAACCGCTCGACCCGCTGGCGCTGCGACGCCGTCAGCTTCTTCTTCCACGCGTCGTACTCGGCGACGCTCGCGGGCGCGGCGGGGAGTGCCTTGCGGTGCGTGTCGACCGGATCGACGTACGTGTCGGGGTCATCGGCGACGGGCGGCAAGGCCTGCTTCTTGACCGAGAGCTTCTTCAAGCCGGGCTTCGACTCCGCGACGGGCGGCGCGAACACGAGTACGGCGGTCAGCACGGCCAGCTTGGTCATCGAGAAGTAAGACGCGGCTGGAAGGCCTGGCTTTGGGTCCAACCTTCAGCCGCAACCCCGCAGGATGCTTGGGACGTCAGACCCGGGTCGCGACGTACTTCATCGCCGTGTAGTCGTCGAGCCCGTGCCGGCTGCCCTCGCGGCCAAACCCCGAGTGCTTGATGCCGCCGAACGGTGCCTGCGCGGTCGACACCAGCCCTTCGTTGACGCCGACCATGCCGGTCGCGAGGCCGGCGACCGCGCGATCGATGCGAGCTGCATCCTTCGCGTAGACGTAGGCGACGAGGCCGTACTCGGTGTCGTTCGCCTGCGCGAGCGCGTCGGACTCGTTCCGCGCACTGCGGATCGCGACGATCGGGCCGAAGATCTCCTCGCGCCAGATGGTCATCTCCGGTGTGATGCCATCGAGCACGACGGGGCGGATCAGTCGGGTCGTGCCGTCGGGCGGTGCGCCGTGAACGACTTGCGCGCCCTTGTCGACCGCATCGTCGACCAGCGCGACGAGCTTCTTGACGGCGCGATCGTCGATCACCGGACCGAGGTCGACGCCTTGGTCACTACCGCGCCCGACGCGCAGCTTGCTGACCCGTGCGACCAGCTTGTCGGTGAACGGCTTCACGACCGCTTCGTCGATGATGAACCGGTTCGCGGCGACGCACGACTGACCGGTGTTGCGAAACTTCGCGATCATCGCGCCGCTGACAGCTGCGTCGAGATCGGCGTCGGCGAGCACGACGAACGGGGCGTTGCCGCCGAGCTCGAGAGAGACCCGCTTGAGGTCATCGGCGCAGGCCCGCAACAACGAGCGGCCCACCGCCGTCGAACCGGTGAACGACAGCTTCTTGATCGCGGAGGATGCGACGAACCGATCTCCGACCTCCGCCGCGTGATCCGTCGGCACGATGTTGATCACACCTGCCGGGATGCCGACCTCGGCGGCAAGCTCCGCGAGTGCGAGCGCTGACAGCGGTGTCAGCTCGGCCGGCTTGCACACTGCTGTACACCCCGCGGCGAGCGCGGCCCCGAGCTTCCTCGTCAACATCGCGTAGGGAAAGTTCCACGGCGTGATCAGCGCACACGGCCCGACGGGCTCGCGACTGACGAACAGTCGCTGATCCGGGTGGCTCGACGGAATCGCCTCGCCGTAGATCCGCTCCGCCTCGCCGGCGAACCAGGTCAAGAAGCTCGCCGCGTACTTCACCTCGCCGACGGACTCCGACAGCGCCTTGCCGTTCTCGCGCGTGCACAGCAGCGCCAGCCGATCGACGTCGGCGAGCATGCGGGCCGCGAGTGCCGAGAGCAGCTTGCCGCGCTCCGGTGCCGGCTTCGCACGCCACGACGGAAATGCACGTGCCGCCGCATCCACCGCGGCATCCGCGAGCGCCGCATCGCCGGCCGTGACCTCGGCGATCAGCGCGCCGTCGAACGGATCGAGGACGGCAAACCGCCGCGTGCCAGGGACCCAGTTGCCGTCGACGTAGGCGTCGGTCTTCACGGCTCGACCATGGCCTCGGATGGCTGCGTTCGCAACGCACCCGACCTGGAGATTCCGTTACGCTGCGCGACGCATGCGCCTGCCCCACTTGCCGCTCTACGTGCGCGTGATGCTCGGCGTTGCACTGGGCACGGTGTGCGGCCTGGTCTTCGGCACCGGCGACATCATCGGAGGCGCGACCACCGAGCACCTCAGCCAGCTCGGGATCCTGGTGATCCGGATGCTCAAGATGCTCGCGGTCCCGCTCGTGATGTTCGCGATCCTCGACGCGATCGCGCGCACCGAGGTGTCGGCGCGGATGGGGTTCCGGCTGATCGTGATCTGCCTGTTCAACGTCGCCGTCGCGTTCACGATCGGTCTCGTGCTGATGAACACGATCCATCCCGGCGACGAGTGGCAGGGCCGGATCGCGGAGATCACCGGTCACGATGGTCTCGAGAAGCTCAAGCAAGCACCGACCGGCACCACGCTCTCGCCGCTCGACAACCTCGCGAAGTGGATCCCGGAATCGATCGTCCAGCCGTTCTCGGAGAACAACGTGATCAGCGTGGTGCTGCTCTCGATCCTCCTCGGTGCAGCCCTGCGCAAGACGCTGCACACGCCGGCGACCGCCGAAACCGCAGGTGCGGTCGCGAAGCTCGTCGAGGGTGGATTTCACATCCTGTCGCAGATGCTGATGTGGGTCGTCGAGCTGGTGCCATTCGCGGTGTTCGGCACGGTGTCGTTCGTCGTCGGCAAGTCAGGGCTCGACGCGTTCTCCGCGCTGTGGGGGTTCCTGTTCACGATCCTGCTCGGCTTCGCGCTCCACGCCGGCGGCTACTACACGCTGATGGCGTGGCTGGTCGGACGCAAACCGCCCCGCGTCTACCTCGGGAAAGGCGCCAACGCGATCCTCACGGGGCTGTCGACCAACTCGAGTCTCGCGACCGTGCCGATCACCCTCGCTTGTCTCGACAAGATGGGCGTGTCGAAGGAATCGGCGCGGATGAGCGCGTGCATCGGCACCAACCTCAACAACGACGGCATCACGCTGTACGAGGCGATGGCCGCGCTGTTCCTCGCGCAGGGGCTCGGCTACGACCTGTCGCTCGGTGCGCAGCTGACGATCGTCGCCGCCTCGATGATGGCGGGCATCGGCATCGCGGGCATCCCCGAAGCCGGCTTGATCGTGCTGCCGCTCGTGCTCCACGCGGTCGGCTTGCCCGAGCCCGTCGTCGCCGCGTTGATCCCGGTGATCTTCGTCGTCGATTGGATCCTCGCGCGCTGCCGCACCGTCGTCAACGTGATGTCCGACATGCTCGTCGCGATCCTGCTCGAGCGCTGGCGTGGTCGTGATCCGGTCGAATCGGAGGGAACGTGAACCGACTCCTGATGACCATCCTCGTGATCGGTGCCGTGATCGGCGGTGGCGTCTACTACGTGCTCCGCACGCGCGGGCCCGGCCGCAACTACGACGCGGCCAAGGCAGAGATCGAGCGCTGGGACGAGCGCGCGAACACGATGCGCGCATGCTTGCTCGGCACCACCCCGGCGTCGCCGATCGCCGCCGAGGCACTCGCGATCCGCGAGCTGACCAACACCTCGCCCGAGTTCAAGAACTGCACGCCGAGCATCAGCGCACTGTCCCGCGGCGACGCGCCCGACACCGGGATCAAGGAGGTCGAGGACGAGTGGAAGACGCTGACGAAGGCCGTCACACGTCTCGCGAGCTCGTTCGCACGCGTCCTCGTCCCCGGCGGCACCAAGCAGCAGGCGATCGACGAGCTCGGCGATGCGCTCGATACCCTCGACGTCGCGAACTCGAATCTCCGCCAGGCCGCAACCATGGATCCGGAAGCGAGCGGCAAGGCGAAGCCCTCGCTGGCGAAGGCCGAGCTGATCATGATCGGCACCTCGAAGCGCGCGAAGCTCAGCGCGTGGTTGCGTCCGTCGGCGGGCGGCATGGTCGCGCTCGTCGAAGGCGCGGGTCGCCCGATGCAGCAGCTCGTGCTCGTGCCCGGACAACCGCCGAAGCGGACGCCATTTCAGCCCGGTGTACGACCGAGCGTCACGAACGGAAAATGGGGGATGAAAGCCGTCAAGGGCAAGCTCGAGATCGGGACGTTGACGATCCTCGGCGAGCTGGAAGTGAAGGTCGACTCGTCGATCTCCGACCCGCCGATCGCGGATTCGCAGGTCTTGTTCGCGCTGGGCGAGCTGACGAACGGCACGATCGCCTACGTCGTCGAGCCCGCGGGCAAGCCGTCGGTGGTCGCGGTTGGCCGGACGGGCTTGGGGGGGATCGTCGAGGCGGCGCTCCCCGGCACGCCGTATTTTGACGCCGGCAGTCCGGAACCGGCGGATCTCTATTCGTTCGCGGTGAGCCCCCCCGAGCGAGGCATGCTGACGTGGAGTCATCACGGCAAGCTGCGAGGGATCCTCGCGCGCCCGGGAACTCCCAGGTCCACTCCTGCGAAGGTCTCGCTGGGTGCCGGCGACGTCGGTCAATCGTGTCTCACCGCGACGTACGGTTGGATCGAGAGCGGCGATCAGCTGGTTGCGTTTGACGGCTCGGTCGCTTCCCGGATCGAGATGCCCGATCACGAGATGATCGCCTGCGA
>JBBQJJ010000475.1:0-6563 GCA_038325805.1 Haliangiales bacterium | reverse complement strand
TCTCGCTGAGGATCTTGATCGCGACCCGGCGGTTGAGGCCCTGGTCGATCCCCTTGAACACCTCGCCCATCGAGCCCGCGCCGAGGGTGCCTTCGACGCGATACGCGTCGAGGGTGGACCCGGGTTGCGGATTCGGCACGGTGCCATCTTACGACGCCGCGAGACCGCGTGCAGGGCTCGGCCGGCGATTCAGAGCACCTCAGAGAGGGCAGGGGTTGCTCGGCGAGCCGCAGCAGGTGGCGCCGCAGACGTCGTCGGCGGGGCCGATCGCCGTGCAGCTCTCGCCCTCCACGCAGCTGCGGCCGCCGTTGCACGTGCACACACCCTCGACGCAGCTCTCCCCCTGACCGCAACACGCGACGCCACACCGCGGTCCGGCCGCGCAGCCGAGGTCCGGGGCTGGCTCGCACAGCGAGCTGCCACGATCGGACACCCCACTATCGAACACCCCACCGCCGCCCTTGCCGTGCTCGGTGCAGGCGACGAGAACCACCAGCGCGACGAGCCTCACGAGGTGACCCTACACCCGCGGCAGATCGAGAGTGCAGTGAACCGTCTCGCCGCCGGCGGCATCGTGAACCTCGTAGATGACGCCGCGCAGCGCGGTGCCGGCGAGCTCGAGCTCGGCGCGGATCGACTCGGTCACCTCCGGGTTCGCTTGCCCGGCGCGAGTCACCACGCGGGAGCCGTACACCCTCGCCGCGATGCCCGTGTCGTTGCCGCGGAGGTCGAGCCGCGCGAACTGCTCTCCTGCGACTTGCAGGCTGCCGCGCACCATCACCAGCCCGCTCTCGAAGTCGACCGTCAGATCCCCGGCGAACTCTCCCGCGGTGCCGCGAAACCGCCCCGCGCGATCCTCGCGCTTGGGCTTGTCGATCGCGACGTCGAGCTTCGCGGCCAGCAGCCCGACGACGCGGCGAACCTCGCATGACGACCGCATCAGCGAGTGCTTCGCCCTCGTGATCGCCTGCATCCGCGCCGTCGCCGATCTCCGCAGCGCACTCGCATCATCGCCATCGAGACGCCTGCTCCGCGCGACCTCGATCCGCGCCAGCGCGAGCTCGCGCAGCGCGCGGACCGCGTGCATACCCGCGCGCTTCTCGCCGACGCCGGTGTTGTCGGGCGACAGCGACGCCGGATCGAGCGCAGCCGCGCGCATCAGCAGCGCCTCCGCCGTCTCGGGATCGCCGAGGTCCGCTTCGACCCCCGCGGCCGCGTAGAGCATCCGCCCGATCTCGACGGTGTCGCCCGCCACCTCGAGCGACATCTCCGCCTCGGCGTAGTGCGCCCGGGCTTCGTCGAGCTCGCCGCGCGCCTCGGCGAGCCGCGCGAACGCGGATCGCACGAACGAGACGCGCCGCTCGTGACCCTTCTGCGTCATCGTCGCGAGCGCCGACTCGAGGTCCCTCTGCGCCTCCGCGTACCGGCCGAGCTCGATCAACACGCCGGCCCGCGCGGTCACCGCGATCGCGACGGCGCGCGAGTCCTTGCCCTTGTTCTGCAGCGTGATCGATTGATCGTAGAGCGCGAGTGCGTCGGCGAGCCGATCCTCGTCCCACGCGAGGTTGCCGAGGTTCGACGTGGTGATCGCCTGATGGGTCTCGAGCCTCGCATGGTTGAACAGCTCGAGCGCACGCTCGTAGTGTTGCCGGCCCTCCGCGAGGCGGTGATCGTCGAGCGCGACGTTCGCGATCATGTTCTCGAAGTTGCCCTCGACCGCGGGCAAGCCGAGGCGCCTCGCCTGCTCGACGGCAGTCTTCGACACCTCCTCGGCCTCGCGCGAGTGCCCCTGCTCGTACAATCCGCGCGCGAGCGAGTACGCATGAAACGTGGCACCGCGCGGATCGTTCGCGTCGGTGGAGCGCTTGACCGCTTCGCGCGCGAGCTCGACGGCCTTGTCGATCTGGCCGCGCTCGAAGATCACGCTCGACAGGTAATACACGGCGTTGGCTCCACCCTCCGGCCGCTTCGCCTCGTCGTGCAGCGCGAGCGAGCGCCGGATGCGTGCCTCGGCCTCGTCGAGCTCGTGGACTTGCAGCAGCGCGAAGCCGCACTCGGCGAGCATCTCGGCGGTGACCTGCGAGCCCTCGCCCGTCTCGGTCTCGCGCCACACCGCGATGCCCGCGTCATAGAGCGCGGCCGCATCCGTCCACCGCTGCGCCCACAACGCGCGATTGCCGCAGCGCTGCAACACGTGCTGGAGCTGGCGGCGCCGGGTCTGCGTGGTCGTGCGCTTCGCCGCGTGCAGCGTCAGCTTCGCCACCTTGGCGAGCTGCGTTGCCTCCGCGGCCTTCGTGATCGCCTCGTACAGCTCGGCGAGGGTGGGTGGCTTCTTGGTCTTCGCCTTCGGCGGGGGCTTCGCACCCGTTGGCTGCTTCGCGCTGTTCGCCGGCTTGGCGTTCGTCGTCGCCTTCGCTAGGCGCTTCGCCTTCGACGCAGGCTTCGTCGTGGGCTTGGACGTGGACTTCGACTTCGACTTCGGCGTGACCTTCGCCTTGGCCATCATTCTCTGTTCGGCATGTCGGGACGCTGCGACATGTTCTCGAACCGCGTGTAGCGACCTTCGAACAACGTCTCGACGGTGCCCGTGGCGCCGTGACGGTTCTTGCCGATGATCACCTCGGCGATGTTCGGGTGCTCGGTGTCCTTGTTGTAGATCACGTCGCGGTAGATGAACATGATCACGTCGGCGTCCTGCTCGATCGCGCCGGACTCGCGAAGGTCCGACAGCTGCGGCCGTTTGTCGGTGCGATTCTCGAGGGAGCGGTTGAGCTGCGACAACGCGAGCACCGGGATGTCGAGCTCCTTCGCGAGCCCCTTGAGACCGCGCGAGATCTCGCTGATCTCCTGTTCGCGCGATGCCTTTGCCGCCTGCGGCGAGCCACGCATCAGCTGCAAGTAATCGACGACGATCAAGCCGGTCTTGCGACCGCCGGTCTTGGGGAACATCTCGGGGTTGGTGCGAAACCGCCGCGCACGCGCGCGCAGCTCGCGCAGCGAAAGGGCAGGCGTGTCGTCGATCAGGATCGGCGCCTTGGACAGCGTGGCCGCCGCGTACGTCAGGTTGGTCATGTCCTGGCGCTGCAGCTGACCGCGACGCAGCGCCGACGAATCCACCTTGGCTTCGCTGCACAGCATGCGCTCGGCGAGCTGCGTGCTCGACATCTCGAGCGAGAACACCAGGCACGGCCAGCCACCCGTGGTGGCCGCGTTCTGGGCGAGCGACAGCGCGAACGACGTCTTCCCCATCGCGGGCCGCGCGGCGAGGATGATCAGCTCCGTGGGCTGCAGCCCGGCCGTGCGCGTATCCAGATCGATGAACCCGGTGGGCACACCGGTGATGCCGTCCGCCGACTTGAAGCGCTCGTCGAGGGACGAGAACACCTTCTTGACGAGGCTCTTGATCGGCTCGGGCCCGGCCTTGTCTCGGCGCTGGGTGACCTCGAAGATCTTCGCCTCGGCTTCATCGAGGTAGTCGCGGACCTCGAGCCCGTCCTCGTAACCCTTCTCCATGATCTCGCCACTGGCGAGCATGAGCTTGCGAGCCTGGTGCTTGTCCGAGACGATCTCGGTGTACGCGAGCACGTTGTCCGCAGTGGGGACGCGCAACGCGAGCTCGCCGAGGAAGCCGATGCCACCGATCGCATCGAGCTTGCCCTGCTTCTCGATCTCGACCTCGAGCGTGACGACATCGATCGGCTTGGACGCGGCTTCCAGGTTGCGGATCGCCTGGAACACGATCTTGTGCTTGTGATCGTAGAAGTCGTCTGGCTCGAGCGTATCGATCTGGCTGAGCACGTCATTGCGCAGGATCACGCCACCGAGGACGGATGCCTCGGCGTCGAGATTATGCGGCAGCACACGACGAGCCATCGGTCGACTGTAGCGATCCAGTCTGACACCTGTAAATCAGCGCGCCGAGCTATCGCGACTCCCGTGAGAATCAGCGACGAGTCCTCGACGAAAAATCGCAACCACCTTCCGGCGATTGCGATTTCAGGCGTGAGCCCGTGTGGCCACGCGGGCCGGATTGCCTACTTGTCTTTACCGACGACCCAGAACTTCAAGGTCGCCATCACCCCGGCGGCGAGTCGCACGGGGACTTCGTACTTGCCGAGCGCCTTGATCGTCTGGTCGAGCTGGATCCAGCGATGGTCGAGCTCGACGTTCGCCTTCTTCAGCTGATCCGCGATGTCGCGCGAGGTGACCGAGCCGAACAGCTTCTCGTCCTCGCCGACCTGACGCTCGAACTGTAGCGTCATGACGTTGATCTTGGCTGCGATCTCGGTCGCGATGCCGCGCTCCTTGACGATCTTCTTCTCGATCAGCGCCTTCTCGTGGTCGAGACGGTTCTTGTTCTTCACCGTCGCCGACACGGCGAGGCCGCGCGGAACGAGATAATTGCGGCCGTAGCCGGGCTTCACGGAGACGAGCTCCCCGGCCTTGCCGAGGTGATCGACGTCCTGCGTGAGAATGACTTGCATCGCCATGATTAGTCTCCAGTCACCGAGAACGGCAGCAGCGCGAGCATGCGCGCGCGGCGGATCGCGGTCGAGATCACACGCTGCTGGCGAGCGCTCGCACCGCTGATGCGGCGCGGGATCATCTTGCCGCGGTCGGTGACGAACGAGCGCAGGATCTGCGGGTTCTTGTAATCGATCTTCGCAACGACTTCGTCGGAGAGCAGCTTGCGCTTGCCTCCGCCCATACCGCCGCGGCCTTTGCCACCACGGCGGTCGTCGCCATCGCGATCGCCCATGCCGTCGTCTTCATTCATCCGCATCGTCATGGCTTATTCCTTCTCCGGGGTGGGGGTGGGCTCGCGCAACGCGCCGCCGCCGCTGAGGTCGACGTCTTCGAAGCCAGGAGCGGTGTAATCGTCACCGTCCGACGAATCGCTGAGGTCCGGGCCGCGCGACAGGAACATGTCCTCCTCGTCGGCTGCGGTCTGGGCGGCCTTCTCGTACGACGCATCGTCGAGCTCGGTCGGGCGCGCGGTGATGTCGATGTTGGTATCGACCTGCACGGTGAGGTAGCGGATCACGCTGTCGAGCATGCGGAGGTTGCGCTCCGTCTCTTCGACCACGCCCGGCTGAGCCAGGTAGAGCCAGTAGAGATAGATGCCCTTGCGCTCCTTGGCGACTTCGTAGGCCAAGCGGCGCTTGCCCCAGTTATCGACCTTGATCACCTTGCCGCCCATGTTCTCGATGATCCCGCGGATGCGGGTATTCACCTCGGCAACGCCTTCGTTCGGCGTGTTGGGACGGAGGATGTACGTGGTCTCGTATTCGCGGGCCGTGTTCGGCGTGTCTCGGAGTGATTGCAGGCGTGCCATGTAGCTTCCTTGTGGGTGTGAAGCCCGTCGTTGGCTGGACGAGCAAGGATCGATCGGTCAGAAGAGGCGGCTCTATATCACGGGCGATTAGGAAGGGAACAGGCTCGCACGTGCGTTGTGCTTGTTCATCGCGGGGAGGATTCCGAGCGCGAGCACGGCGGCGATGTCCTCGCATCCAGCCGAGATCATGCGGTTCACGCTGTCCTCCTGCGCCTTCGGGAAGTCGCCCAGGACCCAGCTCGCGACATTATCCGGACACGTCGCTCCGCTCCGCGGCGGGCTATTCGGGTCGCGGCCGACGCCCATGCGGAGCCGCTGAAACTTGTTGCCGAGCTGCTCGGTGATCGAGCGCAGCCCGTTGTGACCGCCGTGGCCGCCGGCGCTCTTCAACCGGACGAGCCCCGCGGCGAGGTCGATCTCGTCGTGGACCACGAGGATGTTGTCGACGTCGACCTTGTGGAACTGCGCGGCGCGCATCGTCGCGAACCCCGACAGGTTCATGAACTCCATCGGCTTGAGTAGATGGACACGTTCGCGTCCGCGCTCGGTGGTCACAAGGCCGGAGGTGACCTGACCTCCGTGCTTCTCGGACCAGTCGGGAAGGCCGGCATCTCGCGCGAGCGCGTCGACGACCATGAAGCCGATGTTGTGGCGGTTGCGTGCGTACTTCGCGCCCGGGTTACCCAGGCCAACCACGAGCCACATCAGAGGATCTCCTCGGCTGTGCTCGGGTTCGTGCGACTCGCACGCACCAACCCCATAGGGGTCTTACTTCTTGGCAGCGGGCTTCGCGGCGGGCGCGGCCTTGCCAGCAGCGGGCGCCTTCGCGTCCTTCGCACCTGCCGGAGCCTTCGCATCCTTCGCGCCAGCAGCCGGAGCCGCGGCAGCCGCCTCGGCCGGGGCCGCACCCTCGACCGGCGTTGCGACAGCCTCTTCCTCGGGCGCCGCGCAGGTGACGACCGCGAGGTCGCGACCGGTGACCGTGGTGACGCCATCGGGCAGCGTGATGGCGGAGACGTGGATCACGTCGCCGATCTCGAGCGGCGAGACGTCGACGGTCAACTTGACCGGGATGTCCGACGGCTTGCTGCGAACTTCGACGCGACGGAGAACGATGCGGATCTGACCGCCGTTGATCGCGCCGGCCGGCTTGCCGATGAACTCGAGCGGAACTTCCGCGAGGACTTCCTTGTTCGGATCGATCGCGAGGAGGTCGACGTGCGTGATC
>JBBQJJ010000474.1:0-6565 GCA_038325805.1 Haliangiales bacterium | reverse complement strand
AGCAGCTCGACCAGCACGTCGCCGTCGAGCGCTGTCCGGCGGTATCCCGACTCCACACCTTCACCGCGCAGCTCGAACCGCGGCCCGGCCCCGAGCGCGACCTCGAAGCGACGCGTCGACCACATCCGCCGCAGATAGCTGGCACCGAGCTGGAACGAGCCAAACTCACCGCCGTCGTCGTCGCGCTGCACGGCACCCAGCTGCAGCTTGATCGCTCCGGCAGTGCCGGCGCGCCGACTGACGTAGAAGCTGAAGTCGAACAGCGCACTCGACGTGCCGTGTACGTCGGTGCCGACCCCGACGAGCACGCCCACCTTGATCTTGCGATCGACGAGGTTGTTCGGCGGAGTCTTGTCGACGAAGCCTTCTTCCTCGCGGAACTTCTCCTCCGCGGCACGCACGCGATCGTCCTCGACCTGCTGGAGGAGGTACTTGATATCGTCGGCGCGCTTCGGGCTGCGCGCCGCGATCTTCTGGTACTCGACACGCGCGCGATCGAAGTCCTTGTTGCGGCTGTAGGAGCGCGCGACCGCAAGCCCGAGCGAATCGTCGGTGGGGACGCCCCGGTAAAGCTCGACGAGGATCTCGTGCTGCCGGTGGCTCTGGATCCGCGCGTGATGCGCGACGAGCAGATAGCCGGCCGAGAGGTCGCCGTGCTCGAAGGCAAATCGCCAGCGCGCGAGCTGATCGACGAGCCCTCGAACCTTGCCCGTCGGTTCCGATCGTCCGAGCGCGCGCACCAGCTCGAACCGCATCCGCTGGCCATCATCGGAGCTCTCCATCCCGATCAGCGCCACTGCCCGACGCGCATCCGCGATCGCCGCGCCGCGATGTCCGAGCTCCGCATTCGCGCGCGCCTTGCCGCGCCACGCCTCGGCAGTCACCGGCGCGAGCGCCACCGCGCGGGTGTACGCGGCCTCCGCTTCGGTCCACTGCTCGTGCCGCGACAGGATCTCGCCGAGCCGGAGCTGCGCGGGTGCCGTCTTGATCCTCGCGAGCCGCACCCACGCCTCGACCGCCTTGTCGTGCTGGTTCGCCTTCCAGTACAGATCGCCGAGCGTGACCGCGTGGTCGTCCTCGTCGGGCTCGAGGTTCGCGACGGCCTCGTACTCGAACAACGCGCGCGTGTGGTCCTCCCACTGCTCGAACAGCTCGCCCATGAGTTGGCGCACGCCGGCGTTCCTCGCGTGGCGGCGGGTCAGTCGGTCGAGCACGGCGTACGCCTTGACGTCGTCGTGCGAGCTGTCGTGATAGCGCTTCGCGAGCTCGATCTGGAGGTTCGCCTCGCCGGGTGCGAGCTTCGCCGCGGCCTCGTGCTGGGCGAGCGCCTCGCTCGGATGGAGCTGGTCGAGCAGCTTGATCAGCTTGCGCTGGGTCTGGACCTCGGTAGGCGCCCGCGAGATCGCCTTGCGAAACGCGGCGAGCGCGCGTTCGTCATCGTGCGTCTCGACGAGCAGATCGCCGAGCAGGTCCCACTCGTAGTAGCCGCGCTGGCCTTGCGTCCAGCGCTTCTCGAGACGCGCGATCGCGGCCGGCACCTGCTTGCGTGCACGCTCGGCCCCGACGATCCGCGAGACGATGTCGCGGACCTGATACGAGCTGCGCGGCGTCTTGTCGAGGGTGGCGTCCCACTGGGCGAGCGCGTCGTCGACACGTCCCATCCGCTCGAGCGCGACGCCTCGACTCGTCATCGCCACCAACCGCCGCTCGGGGTCGGTCGCGAGCAGCGGCTCCGCAGCGGTGAAGCTGTCGAGCGCGGCCGCCACGTTGCGGGCTGCGAGCTGGGCGTCCCCGCGGTCGAGCCACAGCTGGCCCTCCTTGGGAGACAGCGCGATCAGCTCGCCGTAGGCGTGATCGATCGTCGTGTGATCGCCCGCGCTGCGCGCTGCGCCGACGAGCTCGATCAACGCGGCTCGCTTGTCGCGCGGCGTGCTCGCGAGCTCCACCGCATGCTGGTACGCGGCCTGCGCCGTTGTTCCATCGTGGGACAGCTTGCCGAGGGCGAGCCAGCCGCGCGCATCGTTGGGGTTGGCGGCGAGTGCGCGCTTCCACAGCTCGAGCGTCGCAGCGCGATCCGTGCGCGGCATCCGTGCGAGCACGACCAGGGTGGCCCAGTCCGCGGGGGTGGTCTCGAGCTGCTTGCGGTACTCGGCCTCCAGGAGCGCGACGGTGCGATAGCCCCTGTACAGCCCGGTCAGCTGGGCGAGCACCGGGTCGTGCGGGACCTTCGCCAAGATCGCCTTGTAGCGAGCGATCACGACGCGATCGAACGGATCGCGCTTGACGCCCCAATCATCCGCGCGCGTCGTCGCGGACCACAGGCAGATCAGCAAGGCGACCCATCTCATGCCCGCCTACGACGATGCGTCAGGCAGGCTGGTTGCACCACCGGAAAGTCGTCACCGGGGATGGCAACTGAGGGCCGGCCGCCTCGTCACGAGGTCGCAGTCAGCGATCTGAGGATGGTTTCGCTGGCGTCATCTGCGGGAAACTAGGTCTCGATGTGGGATCGCGCGGCTAGAAGTCGACGCCCACGCCGGCCTGGATGATCAACGGCGCGACCTTCGCGCTCAGCACCGCATCACCGACTTCGAGCGAGCCCAGCGTCGGGATCGCTTTCGGCGTCACCGAGATGTCCTCGATCGTCGCGTTGACCTTCATGCCGAGGACGTACTTGACGTCCAATCGCGCAGCGACGCGCTTCCACAGCTGGATGTCGAGACCGCCTTGCACGACGAGCCCGGGCGACGGCTTGATCGACAGTTTCGGATCGCCCGCTTCCTGAAGCACGGTGTTGGTGATCTTGCCGTTGCGGCCCATCAGCAGCATCAAGCCAGCACCCGCGATCGGCGTCACCGGGCCGAGCTTCGCGACGCGATAGACGGCCGTGACGATCGGCGGCGCGAACGTGACCTCGCCGAGCTCCGAGCCGAGCGGCTCGATGCCGGTCGGGATGCCCATGAACGTCGGCGCGAGTGACTCGGTCGCGAGCTTGCCCGTCGCCTTGAACTTGGTCGGCGTCGGGATGCCGAGCACGGTCTCGAGCGCCAGCTTGCGGTTCAGCACCGGCAACACGACGCCGATGATCGCGCCGACAGGGATCTTCTTTTCGACGGTCTCGACGCCCGAGCCTGCACCGAGGTTGCTGGCATCGATGGGTAGATCGGTCTGCAACGAGAACGACGGCGAGCCGAGCTGGGTGGTCTGTCGCATGCCGCCAGCGCGGAAGTAGAACCGCGTCTTGTGCGGCGCCGTCCTGGCCGTCGCCTTGGTCACCGTGGTGGTCTCGACCTCCTCTTCATCGAGCACGGCGACCTGCTTGCTCGGGGCATCGTCGGAGTCGTCCTCCTCCGCAACCTCGTCGTCCTCTGCGGGTTCTTCGATCACGACGAGCTCTTCTTCTTCGATCAGCGCCGGCTTCGCTTTCTTCGCACCGGCCTTCGCCGGCTTCCCCTTGTCGAGCTTCCTGGCGGGCGGGTCTTCGATCACGACCAGCTCGTCGTCCTCGATCGGCTTCACGAGCTTCTTCGGCTTGGACTTCTCTGGTTTCGGTTGCTTCTTCGTGGTCGGCGCGCCCTCTGACCTACCAGGACCGAACGGCCCGGCGTCCGCCGGTGCGACCGACAGAAGCAGACCCGCGATGATGGTGGCGCTGGCGAGAAGGAGTCGCATTGCTTGCGACGCGACGACTGCAAGCAAACGACCACCGCCAACCCATCGGATCATCTGCGACGACCACATCTGCGCTGGGGTGTGATGGTGTGGGTGTGGAGCCTGATCGCCCTGGGACCCTGGGTCTACCGACCGGGTTCGTGGGCTCCAGATCCACCTCTCCGCACCCCAGCTAACAAGACCCGTTCGCTAGTGATCACGATCGGTTAGCGATGGTCAGGTGCTTGCAGTCTAGGGAGGCAGCCATGCGTACCCTTCTCGCCGCTGCCGTGCTTCTCGGCCTGCTGCTCCCGGTGGGGGTGGACGCCAAACCCTTCAGCTCGGGTCGGTCGGACACCTCGGCTCGCAAGGCAAAGTCGTCGAGAAGGAGCGTCGACAACGCTCCATTGGTCGTCGATGGTGCCTCGTCGAAGCGCTCCAAGCGCCGCGCGGATGACCCGGTGCTGCGCCGCTACGGCAAGCGGCCGCAGGATGTCGCGTACGTCGACTACGACGCGGACAAGTCCACGAAGAAGGCGAAGAAGTCCAAGAAGGAAGAGCTCCTCGTGATCGAGGATGCACCCGCGAAGAAGTCTTCGAAGAAGTCGAAGGCAGTGAAGGCGCAGGCCGACGAAGAGATCCTGATCATCGAAGAGACGCCGGCGGCGAAGAAGGTCAAGAAGCCTTCGAAGAAGTCGAAGGCCGTGGTCGATGACGACGACGAGATGCCGGCGAAGTCGAAGGCGAAGAAGTCGATCGTCGAGGATGACGACGACGACAAGCCAGCGAAGAAGTCGAAGAAGAAGCCCGTCGCCGATGACGACGACGAGATCACGATCACCCTCGACTGAGTAGAGTCACGAGTCAGCGCTCAATGCAGCTGCTGCTGTGACGCCGCCGGTTCGGCGAACCACAGCCGACCGTCCCGCAGCGTGGTGCTGCGCAGCGTGATCGCGAGCGCCTGACCGAGCGTATCGACCGCGTGGACCTCGAGCATGTCTCGGACGTCCTTCGGCAGATCATCGAGATCGGCCTCGTTGTCCTTCGGGATCACGATGGTCGTGATACCGGCGCGGACCGCACCGAGCACCTTCTCCTTGAGTCCGCCGATCGGCAACACGCGACCCGATAGCGTGATCTCGCCGGTCATCGCCACCTCGTGACGCGCGGGCCGCCCCGACAGTGCGGAGACCAGGGCTGTCGCCATCGCGATCCCTGCCGACGGTCCGTCCTTCGGGATCGCTCCCGCGGGGACGTGGACATGGACGTCGCGCTCGAACTGTTGCTTCGGCTCGATGCCGAGCTCCTCGGCGTGTGCTCGTGCGAACGTCCACGCCGCGCGCGCCGACTCCTTCATGACGTCGCCGAGCTGACCCGTCAGGATCAAGTCTCCCTTGCCGCGCATCGGTGCAGCCTCGACGAACATGATGTCGCCACCAGCCGGCGTGTAATACATGCCGGTCGACGTGCCGACCTGGTCCTCTCGGTTCGCCTTTTCGGGATGCGCGCGCGGGCGTCCGAGCAGCGGACGAACATCACCGCGATCGAGCGTCAGCCTCTCGACTTCCTTCGCGGCCACCTTGCGCGTGACCTTGCGAGCCAGGCGCCCGAGCTCGCGCTCGAGCTGACGGACACCGGCTTCCCGGGTGTACGACGAGATCACTTCGCGAAGGGCATCGTCGGTGAGCTCGAGTTGCTCGGCGGTGAGGCCGTTGTCCTCGAGCTGCCGCGCCACCAGGTAGCTGCGCGCGATCGCGAGCTTCTCGCGTTCGGTGTAGCCGGCGAAGTCGACGACCTCCATGCGATCGAGCAGTGGGCCAGGGATGTTCTGGATGAAGTTCGCGGTGGCGATGAACATCACCTCCGACAGATCGAACGGGATACCGAGGTAGTGATCGACGAACGTGTCGTTCTGCGCCGGGTCGAGCACCTCGAGGAGTGCCGCCGCCGGATCGCCCTGGTGGCTCGAGCCGAGCTTGTCGACCTCGTCGAGGAGGAACACCGGGTTCTTCGAGCCCGCCTGCTTCATGCCCGCGATGATCCGGCCGGGCAGGGCGCCGATGTACGTGCGGCGGTGACCGCGAATATCGGCCTCGTCGCGCGCGCCGCCGAGCGAGATCCGGACGTACTTCCGCCCCATCGCGCGAGCGATCGACTTCGCGATCGACGTCTTGCCGACGCCGGGCGGTCCGGAGAACAGGAGGATCCTGCCCTTGGTCGCCTTCGCCTTGCTCTTCGACATCTGGTGGACGGCGAGGAACTCGAGCACGCGATCTTTGACATCGCCGAGACCGTAGTGATCGTCGTCGAGAATCTTCGCGGCGCTCGCGATGTCGAGCAGCTCGTCGGTGCGCGTGCCCCACGGCAGCTCCGCGATCGTCTCGAGATACGTGCGGATGACCTGGGTCTCCATCGATTCGCGACCGGCACGCTTGAGGCGTGACCACTCGCGCTCGACTTCCTTGCGCGCTTCTTCAGAGAGCGGCAGGCCATCGAGCTTGAGCTTGAGTGCGGCGAGTGCGTCCTCGGTTGCATCGTCGCCCTCGCCGAGCTCCTTCTGGATCGCCTTCATCTGCTCGCGCAGGATCGCCTCGCGCTGCCGGCCGCCGAACTCTTCCTTCACCTTGTTCTGGATGTCTTCCTGGACCGACAACACATCGATCTGCTTGTGGACCAACACCAGCACGCGGCGAAGGCGATCTTCGACGGAGAGCGTCTCGAGGAGTGCCTGCCGGTCAGCCACGGGAACATCGAGGTAAGCAGCGACCAGGTCGGTCAGCTCACCGGGCTCGTCGATCTGCGCCATCATCTGTTCGACGGCCTCGTCGGGGAGCCCGCGCTTCTTCGCCAGCTCGGCGGAGCGCGCACGCACCTCGCGATGCAGCGCCTGGAACGTCGAGTCCTTGGCATCGAG
>JBBQJJ010000473.1:0-6569 GCA_038325805.1 Haliangiales bacterium | reverse complement strand
GTCGATCACGTGGATCACGCCGTTCGTGCAGGCGATGTCCGCGGCGACGACCTTCGCGCCATTGACCGTGACGCCCGAGGTGCCATTGACGTCGAGCGCCTCACCCTGGACCGACGCGGGCGACAGATTCTTACCGGCAACGTCGGCGGCCATCACCTTCCCCGCGAGCACATGGAACTTGAGAATGCCGGCGAGCTTGGCCTTGTTCTCGGGCTTGATCAGCGACTCGACCGTGCCAGCCGGCAGCTTCGCGAAGGCCGCGTCACTGGGAGCAAACACGGTGAACGGGCCTGCGCCCTTGAGAGTGTCGCCCAGGCCCGCCGCAGTGACAGCGGCAACGAGGGTGTTGAAGGTTTTTGCAGCAATCGCGGTGTCGACAATATCGTGGAGAGTTGACATTCGGAGCTTTGAGGGCTGACCGCAGGTCACGATACAAACATTCGGCTTCTCGACGTCGAAAGCTGACCTCCGACGACGACGAACGAGACGACTGCGTGCGCGCGGGCGCGTCGGCACAGGTCGAACTGCTAGGAGCTCGGCGCGTGGTCGATCGTCGCAGGCGAGCAGATCATGCTCGCGATCGCGAAGCGTCGATCACGGTCGCGCGAGCGAGTCGAGCGGCAGCCACATCAGCACCAGAAAATCCCACAGCAGATGCGCGATCAGCGTCGGGACCAAGCTTCCACTCGCGAACCGAAGCGCGCCCCAGATCAGCCCGCAGAGCAACGCAGCCACGACGAGCATGGGTGAGCCAACCGGAGCGTGTGCGAGCGCGTAGAGGACCGCGGCGATAGGCACCCCCGACCACGGGCCAAACCGACGCACGAGCGCGTGCTGGACTGAACCGCGCCAGACCAACTCTTCGCCTACGACCACGATGACAAGCGCGCACGACGCCACCAGCTGCGAAGGCGCGCGAAACAGCTGGTAGAGCCGCTCGGTCTCGTCACCGACCATCGGGGCCAATCGAATCACCCACGGATACAGCACGTATGTCGCAGCCACCATCAAGCCGCCGACCAGCGTGCCAACCGCGACCGCTGTCAGCCTCGGGCGCAAGGTCACTCGGGTCTGACGATCGAGTGCCAGGACGACGACGCCAAGGCCGATCGCCGCGCCGCCCAGGGCCGCCCAGATCCCGAACCACCGCGTGGCGTAGGCCGCGATCACCCAGGCCGCGACACACGTGTGCGCGAGATAGCGCCAGGACGGAGTCGCGAGCTGATCGCGTGTGCGCTGCGCCGCGAGGCCGTGCCGCAGGCGTTCCACCGCACCCCAGATCCCCGGTGGGCTCGCCTCCAGTGCGCGACTCGCGGCCTCGGCGAACGGTTGTGGCCGCAGGTGACCGATGAGTTGCCAGAGCTCGTCGCTTCGAGCGAGCAGATCTTCGGTCAACCCGACGACGACCTCGCGCGCGACCGACCATCGAGCGCGCGTGACGAACCGGACCCATTGCGAAGACAATCGGGGTGACAGCAGGGGCAGCGACAGCATCCGAGGACGTGGTAGCCCCATCGCTCGTGCGGTCTGTTCGAGGATCTCGCGCCCGGACATCGTCTGCGGGCCTGGCAGATCGAACCAGGTGCTCGTCGTGCCTGGTAGGTCGAGCGTACGAACCAGCGCGACCACGACATCGTCGATGCCGACCGGCTGCGTTCGAGAGCGAAGCCAGCGGGGCAGCACCATCACCGGCAGGCGTGCGGCCAGGTCGCGAACGATCAGCCAGCTCAGGCTGCCACGACCGATGATCATGCTCGCGCGCAGCTCGATCGTTTGCACCGGGCCCGCACGGAGTGTCGCGCCAACCTCGATCCTGCTGTGGAGGTGCTTCGAGCCGGCGCTCGAGGGCGCGACGCCACCGAGATAGATGATCCGTTGCACCGCTGCGGTCGCCGCGGCACCGGCAAAACATGCGGCAGCCGCGACCTCCCGCTGGTGATAGTCACCACCCTCACCCATCCCGTGCACGAGATACAGCGCAGCCTCGCAGCCAGCGAGCGCACGGATCATCGACTCAGGATCGCCGACATCACCTTCGATCCAGTCCGCGTCGGGATCTCGCGCTCGCGCGCTCGCTGCGTTGCGAGTCAAGCAGCGCACCTGCCATCCAGCCGCCACCAACGCCGGCCTCACAGCCTCGCCGACAAACCCGGTTGCGCCGGTCAGCAGCAGGATTCGTTGAGGGGAAGGATCGCGGGCCTGCATGCCTGATCGTGCAGCATTATCGCCCATGCCGCGAGCCCGCTTGGTCGACGTTCACTCGGGGAGCAACAGGGTGTCGATCACCTGGATCACCCCATTCGCGGTCTCGATCGGCCACCCGTGGCCACGGCGACCTTCGCGGGATTCGCTCGCGGGGCGTCACGCAAGATCGGTGCGCCACCCGCGGCCGAGAACCAGCTGACGGTTCCCACGAGACATTGAAGGATCTGTCTCCGCATAGAGATCCAGGTCGGCAACTCGCAACATGTCGACACGGCATTTCGCTACTCGCGGCAACACCACGGCACGCCGCTCGTGCCCGCCCATGCGGGGTACTTCGTCGGATGCTCGCAGTGGAACGGCGTGCCGTCGAAGCCGCTCGGGCAGCTGTAGGCCGATTCGCCGTGCATGCAGACCATGTCGTCGGGCTCGACCGTGGCGTGCCCAGGCTTCGCCGGTTGTGGCAGCACGTAGCAACCGGCGCTCGTCGGCGTGGATGGCGATGCCGGCGCGTCGTGTGGTGGCTGCATCGGTGGAATCGGGGTTGGCGGCGCGGCCGGTGCGCCGCATGCAACGAGTACGCTGGCGAACACGAGACGCATGTCCGAGCTTTTCCACATCAGCGCCCGACCGTCCATCACCTTCGAAGGTTCTCGACAACGCTGCTACGAAGCCGGCGATGCCCGTGCGGTCCTGGTTGCCCGTTGTCGCTGTCGCTGCGATGTCCTGCGGGCCTCGCCCCACGAACCAATCCCGTCGTGATCACGCCGGACGACAAGCCGGTCGATCCGATGCACTGTCGCCGCCCCAACCGACGCTGCGTCTACGGACGAAGGTGTCCGAATACCGGACACCATGGCTACGGTCGTGGCTGGATCGTGGTCATTCGATGGCCAGGGCGCAGTGGGCGTAAAAAGAGCCGAACTCGTTTCGACGGATCCGCTCACCCCAGTCGAGCGCTTGTCGTGCGGCCAGCCCAAATCGACCGCTCTTGGAAGAGTGACTGCGAGCGCGCGCGGCTTGCGCATCCGAGCACAGCTCCGAAACGTAGGCGAGCAACTGGATGAGTGTATAGAGTGGGTCCTTGTCGCTCCCGACCTTGATCTCGCCAACGATCGGAATCGGAGTCGCCCCACGCGTGCGGGCGACGTAGTCGATGCCGCCTCGTCCGGTGCTGGTCGCCTTGCCGCCATGGGAGTAGGTGCCGTCGTGGTGTGTGAGCAGGCGCGCCGTGCGGCGAACGGTCCCCGTGGCCAGCCTCTCGCCGTCATCCGCGAACGCGGTGCCCAAGTCGAGGACCTTCACAATCCCGTCGTCGCACCCGAACAGATCCTCGGGCTTCGAGTCTCGATGCACGAGCTTGGCGCGAGCGACAGCCGGAGCCGGCAAGCCTGGCGGACGCGTATGATGCCGCGCTGATGTCGATCACGACGCCACGGATCGTCGCGCTGTTCCTGGTCGCGCTGGGGCTCGGGCTGGTCGCGTTCGGGGTGATCCGCGGCGTCAGGCCCGCCGGTCCGGCGCACGGAGTCCGCTTGGTCTTCGACATCGAGCCGCCGGTCGATGACGCCGCGCGCGAGATCGCGCAGCACATCGTCGACGCCCGGATCGGTGAGAAGTGGTTGGAGCTCCGTGTCGTGCCCGCCGGCGATCAGCTGGTGGTCGAGGTCGGCGAGGACGATCCGGGATTCCTGCACGAGCTCGTCACGCTCCTCGAACGGACGGCCACGCTCGAGCTCCACACCGTCGATGATGCTGCCAGTCTGTGGTCCGCCGCCGTCGTCGCGTTCGTCGGTGTTGATCGAGACGCCGCCGCAGCGGCAGGTGTTCGAGTCGAGGGAACCAACCTCGTTGCAGACGATCGCTGGAGCGAGCTTTCGATCGCCGAGGCCAAGGCCATCGGTTGCACCGGGCTCGTGCAAGAAGGCAAGCGTCGATGCATGCGGCGTGGTGGCGAGTTGCTCGCGGCGTATGTCGCAACGGCGGTCTCGCGCGATCCGTCGCTCGGCATGTTCGAGGGTCGGATCCTCGCATACGGCCGCATCGGCGAGACGGCGACCTGGCGAGCCTACGTCCTCGATCCCACCGTGAGGCTCGACGGGCGCTCGGTCCGGCGCGCCGAGGTGGCGAGCGGCGGCGTCGCGATCGAGGTCGACAAGCCGGTCGAGTCGCTGAAGGGCGTCACGCTGGCGTTCGTGTTTGACGGTGCCGTCAAGCTGGTCGCCACGCCTGACCGCGTTACCGGCCTCCAGCTCCACGTGCCGACGCCAGGTCCGACCGAGGATGCGGCGTTCAAGACTGCGCTCGATCTCGTCGCGATCCTCGAGGCCGCGGCCGTACATCCGCTTCACGTTCGAGGCCAGGACACGTTCTCGCGTGCGACCGGATTCTTTCCGCGCGCGTGGCCGTTCTTCGCCGCAGCGCTCGTGTTGGTGATCATCGCTGCCGTGTTGTGGCGGCGGCGCGTCACTGCCTGACCCAGATCACGTGGTCGATCCGGGCGGCAAAGCAGGCGTCCGACGAACACCCTGCGCAACAGCGCAGCCCAGTCGAGCCTGCGGGCGAGCAGCAGCGGCGTGGGTGGCGTGGTGGTCGCCGGGGAGCGTCACGCGTGAGCCGAGGACAACGCTATCCGATGACCACGTTCGAGCTTGCCGTCGTCGGGACGATTGACGAGCACCGCGCCGTCCACGTCGTGGTGACGCGGTAGTCTCCTCGCGTGGTCGCAAACGCATGGAGATCTCCGAGGCCTCGATGATCGCGGCGATCGATCGCATGCGTGCGGCGGGTGGCTTCACGTTCGAGAGCACCGGCCGGACGAGCAAGGCGTACGTCTGGCGCGACGGCGCGATCTTTCTCGAGGTCGGCGTCCTTGTTCGCGTCGGCGCGGTCGACGATGACCTCGGCCGCCGTCTGCCCATGGATGGCGGGTATCGCGGGATTATACCTCACACGATCTGAGGCGCGCACGCCTGGCCCCAGACGAAGCTGCCCATCGATGGTGGCACCTCACGGTCACGCCAGGGCGTCGCGAAGTGAGAAGTGAATGGTGCGAGGTTTGCGAACGTCAGAGCAGCACGACCGCTTACCGAGACAGTACCAATTGCTCCGCGGCGGCCTATGATGGCGCGGACCTCTATTGAAGGAACTAAAATGACCCGTCTTCCACTTGCTGCCGTCCTTGCTGCTGCGTCGCTTTCATCCGCCTGTGTTGCTGGTGGTGGTGGTGGTGGGTCGTTCCGAGGGAGCGCCTCGGTCAGCGTGTCTGCGGACATCAAGCTCCCGATCGCGAAGATGCCGCCCAAGTACGCCTCGTGGGTCGTCGAAGCTGAAGGGTACCTGTGGGCGGTCAATCAAGCCTACGAGATGCACGGCCGAGCGACCGCCAACCTCGCTGCGGCGCTCGGCGTCGAAGCCAATGCCGATGCGATCGCCAACTTCCTCCGCAGCGCGATCCAGGTGAAGACGACGCTGGAGTGCACGCCGCCGAGTGTCAACGCAGGTGTGGTCGGCGAGTGCACCGCCAGCGCCGGCGCTCGCGCTTCCGGCAACGCCGGAAACGGCGGGGCATCGGGCCAGGCGTCAGCGGGCATCCAGGCCAACTGTCAGGCGAGGGCCAGCCTGAGCTTCAGCCCAGGCCGCTGCACGATGAGGACATCGGTCAGTCAGCACCCCATTCTGAGCGACGCCGCCAGGTGGGCCAAGATCGAAACGAACATGAAGGTCATCCTCCAGCTGAGAGCGGCCAACCGGCACCTCAACGGACGCGGCGGCGACATCAACGTGCGTGGCATGTCGCTCTACGTCCAGTCCGTCACCGATCTGGCCAGCAATCCGACGCTCGTGCTGCAGATCAACAACATCCAGGGCGAGCTGAAGAAGGGTGCCGACGCCTGTAGCGAGGCGAACCGCAAGCAGGGCGCGATGAATGGCGATCTCAACACGATGTCCGGCGCGATCGATGCGCAGTTCCCCGATCTGCGCGCGTCCGTGAACGCCGGCTGAGCGGCCGGGTCAGACACAAGTTGCACGGTTTGTGGCCCGCGCACCGAGACGATGCCAAATGATCATGAGTCGCGTGGTCTTGCAGTCGTCTCGGTAGGTTAACGGGTCGCTTCGTCCGTCCACGTCCGGCCTGATCCGAGTGGATCGGCCACGTCGTGGCAAAATTTTGCCACGCGTCGTTTCTCGGTTAAGAGCGGGCTCGCTTGCGATGAGTGCGAGCGTTCTTCTTCTTGTCTCGGTCCTTCATCGCTGTGACGAGCTGGCCGGCTACGTGACGGACCTCGACGAGCTCGGTCGCGAGTGACCCGGCGATCAATGCGCCAAGCGACGCGCGTTGCATGGGGTCGAGCGCGAGCACGGCC
>JBBQJJ010000472.1:0-6612 GCA_038325805.1 Haliangiales bacterium | reverse complement strand
CCCGCCGATCACGAGCAGCGCGATCCACACCAGATGGATCCGTTCGACCTCGAGATACGTCCAGTCGAACATTACGGCAGCCTCCGCAGGATCGTGCCGCGCAGCACGAGCGCGAGGATGACGAGCGCCATCGCCAGCACGAGGTACACGCCGTAGTACTGGTGAAACTCGAGGAACTGCTCCTCCTCGAACGTGGTGCGCTCGAGCTTGTCGATCCGCTTGTAGATGTCCGCGAGGCTGTCGTTCGACGTCGCACGGTAGTACTCGCCGCCCGTCTCGCTCGCGATGTGCTTGAGCGTGGCCTCGTCGATCGAGACCTGCGTCTGCATCAGCTCGCTGCGGCCGTCGGGCAGGTCGACGCGGATCGGGGCGATGCCCTTGGTGCCTGCGCCGATCGTGTAGACCTTGATGCCGGCTTTCTTCGCGTCGTCGATCGCGGTGTCTTCGTCGATCTCGTGGACGTTCGATTCACCATCGGTCAGCAGGATGACGATCTTGCTGATCTTCGACTGCGTGCGGAACTCGACGAGCCGTTGCACGGCGAGCTCGAGGCCGGCGCCGATCGCCGTCCCATCCTCGTCCGGGGGTGCGAACGCGAGCTGCTTCGACGCCGCAGCGAGATTTCCGTGATCGAGCGTGATCGGACTGCGCGTCTCCGCGTAGCGCGCGAAGGCGACGAGGCCGATCGCATCGTCGGGCCGCCCTGCGAGGTCGTACTTGCTGCTGCCGAGGACGAACGCGGAGAACAGCTGCTTGACCGCATCGAGGCGCGTCAGCTCGGTGGACTTCTCCGAAAGATCGAGCGCACGCATCGAGCCCGAGACGTCGACGGCCATCATCATCGCGATGCCATCACGACGAACCCGCGAGTGCTTGTCTCCGGCGCGCGGCCCGGCGAGCGAGATCACGAGCGAGATCACGGCGAGACCGAACAGCACGTCGGGGAGCCACGCGACCTTGGTCCGCCAGGTCTCTCCGCCCAGCGGCAGCGCGCGCAGCGACGAGAACATCACGCGCCCGCTCGACTGCATCGACCACCACACCGCGAGCGCGGCGAGCGGGATCGCGAACAGGAACCACGGGTCGGCGAACCGCTCGGTGAACCAGCTCACGCGGCCCTCCGGACGTCACCCATCAAGACCTTGGTGTCCTCGACGAACTTGCGTGCCGCGGCGAGCGTGGCGAGCGATTCGTCGGCGTCGGGCAGATAGCCCGCGAACTTGACGCGGTCGCACCGATCCAGGAACTCGGTGAGCTGTGAACGATGATCCTCGTGTAGCTCGGGTCGGGCGGTTGCGACGAGCAAGAACTCCTCGGTGGTCAGCTCGGGCGCGCGGATGTCGTAGCGGGACTCGAGATAGCCGCGCACGACCGACGACAGCGAGACGAACCAGCTGTCCGCTTCCTTGGCATCGGGAGCGCCGCGCAGCGCGAGACCGTCGAGGTGCGCGATCGCCACGTCGTACGCCGACCGCTGCTTCTCCACGATCCGACGCTGCTTGAACGCGCGATACGCGAGGGTGCCGCCGGCACCGGCCACCAGCACGAGACTGACCAGGCCGAGGATCGAGACCCAGCTCGTTCCGCCGACCTCCGGATCGAGCGCACCGTACGCCGGGGCGAGCTCCGCGCTCGCGCGCTCCGTCGGCACGGGCGCGACCTCGAGCGGTACCTCGTCGGTCAGAAGCTCTTGCGGCTTCGCCTTGGCATCCGCCACCCCGCCGCGCGCATCGATCATCTCGAGCCTCAGGGGCGGAACACGATGCCGCCCACTGGTGGGTGCCTCGAGCGTGTACGTCTGTTGATGGAGCTGGCCGCCGCTCGCCGTGCGCTGCTGATCGCGCGCGAACCCGACGACGCGGAACCGCCCGAGCCGCTGATCTCCGGCCTCCTGGAACGGCGCGTCGATCGTCACGCCGACGGGCGACTCGACCTCGAGCCGTACGTAGATCGGATCCGACAGCGACGGCTTCGCCGGCCACACCAGCACCTTCGCCTTGACCGGCCCGTTCTCGGTGGTCTTCGCGATCGCGTCCTTGTCGGGAACGATCGGCGGCGGCTCGTCGGTGCTCTCCGAAGAATCAGCACTGCATGCGACGAGCGCGAGGACCACCATCCACCTCATCGCTTCATCCGCCTCTCACGCTCGCGGAAGAACTTGAGCAGCGGATCCACCATCGAGCCGGTCGCGTCGAACTCGACCAGATCCATGCCCGTCGCGCGCAGCTGCTCGCGCAGGCCATCGATGCGGTTGCGCGCATTGGTCTCGAGCTCACCGCGAAACGCGGTCGAGCGCGTGTCCACCAGCCGCGTGCGCCCGGTCTCGGCATCCTCGAGCGTGACCAGCCCGGCCGGAGGCATCGTCATCTCGCGCGGATCCTTGATCAGCGCCGCGACCACGTCGTGCTTGCGGTTCGAGTGCCGCAGCACCTGGAGGTAGCCGTCGTCGAGGAAGTCCGAGATCAAGAAGATCACCGCACGGCGCGGCAGCACCTGCCGGCAGAACTCGAGCGCCTTCGCGATGCTCGTCGACTTGCGAACCGGACTCTCGGGACCCGAACCCTTGGTCGCGCTCTGCAGCTTCGCGAACCAGCCGCGGATCGCGCGCGGCAGATCGCGCAGCGACTTCTTGGTCTCCTGTTCGAACACCGATCCCGTGCGTGCTTGGCCACGCGCGAGCACTTCGCGCACCACGCGCAGCGCGTGCTTGCCGCCCTTGCGCGGCGGGATGTAGAGGTCGGCGCCACCGTGGAACAACAGGAGGCCGACCTTGTCGCCGTTCTCGACTGCGCTCATCGCGAGGAGCGCCGACAGTTCCACCGCAGCCTCGAGCTTGCTGCGCTGCCCGCTGCCGAACTCCTGCGAGGCGGAGACATCGACGAGCAGCATCACGGTGAGCTCGCGCTCCTCGACAAACCGCTTGATGTGCGGCTCGCCGGTGCGCGCGGTGACATTCCAGTCGATCGCGCGGACGTCGTCGCCGGGGACGTACGGGCGCACCTCGTCGAACTCCATACCCCGGCCTTTGAACACGGAGAGGTACGCGCCCGCCATCACGTCGGCCACCTGGCGGCCGGTGATGAACTGCACGCGTTTGACGGCTTGTGCGATCTCCGCGGGGAGCACGACTTCCTCAGGGAACCGGGACGTTTTCCAGGATCTGCGCGATCACGTGATCCGTCGTCTTGCCCTGCGCTTCGGCTTCGTACGAGATCAGGATCCGGTGGCGGAGCACGTCGTGCGCGATGGTCTTCACATCATGGGGTGAGATGTACGAGCGACCCGACAGCACGGCCTGCGCCTTCGCCACCTTGATCAAGGAGATCGAGGCGCGCACGCTGGCACCGTTGTCGATCAGCGGCGCGAGCTGCGGCAGGTTGTTGGCCTTCGGATCGCGCGTCGCCGCGACGACGTCCACGGCGTAGCGCTTGACCTTGTCGTCGACGAAGATCTGCTTCACCACATCGCGCGCCGCGAGGATCTCGTCGCAGCCCATGATCTTGCTGCACGTGGGCTCGCTGCCCGATCCGGCCATCCGGTCGATGATCTTTACTTCGTCTTCCTTGGTCGGGTAGCCGACCTTGATCTTGATCATGAAGCGATCGAGCTGCGCTTCGGGCAACGGGTAAGTGCCCTCCTGCTCGATCGGGTTCTGCGTCGCCAGCACCAGGAATGGCTCGGCGAGGGGGAACGTCGAGTCGCCCAGCGTGACCTGCCGCTCCTGCATCGCCTCGAGCAGCGCCGACTGCACCTTCGCGGGCGCGCGGTTGATCTCGTCGGCGAGGATGAAGTTGCCGAACACCGGCCCCTTCTTGACCGTGTAGACCCCCTCGCGTGGGTTGTAGATCTGCGTGCCGATCACGTCGCCGGGCAACATGTCGGGCGTGAACTGGATGCGCGAGAACTTGCCGTCGAGGGCATCGGCGAGCGCTTTGACGACCAGCGTCTTCGCGAGGCCGGGCACACCCTCGAGCAGCACGTGGCCGCCGGCGAGGAGCCCGAGCACCAGGCGATGCAGCATGTCGTCCTGGCCGACCAGGACCTTGCCGACCTCGGCCTTGAGGGACTGAAAGCGACCTTGGAGCTTGGTGACGTCTTCGGTGAGTCGATCGGACATAGTCGGAAACCCTGGGGAGGAAAGCGCCCGAACGGGCGGCCTGTCAACCGTGTCAGGCCATGGTGCATTCCCGACTTGCGACACGCGGGTCAGTCGCGTGCGACGTCTCAGCACGCAGGCGGCGCGACAGATTTCAGCGCGTTGAGGGCAAACCGTGCTGGCACGTCGTTTGTTAGCGAGTCCGGTAGCTGTGCCGGAGGGTGCGCCGGAACAGCTATCCACAGCTGCCAAGGAGTCCGTGTGTCCAAGCTCTTATTGATCGCTCTTGCTCTCTCCGCCTGCGCCACCACCGGCACCTTGATCCCTGGCGAAACCTCTGCACGCACCGGGGTGAAGCTCGATCTCACCGCCTCCACCGACGAAGCCTCGGCCGCATTTCCCGATGCACTCGATACCCGTGTTCGCTCGGTCGATCGGATGGCCCACGCGATCAAGGCTCGCTACGGCGCCACCACCATGCTGGCCAAGCTCGATCTCTGCGTCGCCCCCGACGGCCACATCACCAAGGTGGCCCTCGCCGAGAAGTCTACCTACGACGCGTTCGACCACGCCCTCGTTCGCGACGCTGCTGCGTGGCAATTCGCCTCGCTGCCGGGGCCCAGCAACGTCGAGAGCTGCCGTCGCGCAACCGTGGAGTACGTCGCGCACTGAGCGTGATCTTGACGGACCGATCGCGTTTCGAGAGAGTGTCAATGATGCGTTGCCTCACCGCCAACCAGTGCATGACCTCGACGATGAAGTTCATCGTCGAACCGGTGCCTGCCCGCGGTGGTGAGCTTCAGCGCTAGAAGCAGCCAGAGTTCCCCGCCGCGGGCTCCACGGGTCGACCCCCTGGAGCCCCTCGCGTTTTCGGGCTCCCGCACTGCTCTCCTTCCCACCTCTTCGGAGGTTCGGAGTGACTCTCATGTCGGATCTGTCCTGGACCGCTAGACCTGGTCGCGAATTACTTCGGCTCGCGTGGCCGATCACCATCTCCACCGTTTCGTTCTCCACCATGACCCTGGCGTCGACGGCGTTCGTCGCGCAGGTCGGCGCCGACGAGCTCGCCGCCGTCGGGCTCGGCAGCGTGGTCTGCTTCACCATCACCTGCTTCGGCGTCGGGCTCGTGCGAGCGAGCAAGACGGTCGTCTCGCAAGCGGTCGGCGCCGATCGCAAGGACAAGCTCCCCGAGCTGCTCGGCGCGGCGCTCGGCCTCGCCCTGATCCTCGGGTTGATCTCGCTCGTGGTGAGTCAGTTCGTCGCGCCGTTGCTCGTCACGATGTCGAGCTCGCCACGCGCCGGCGCGCTCGCCGCGCAGTACCTCGTGATCCGATCACTCGGCGCGCCGCTCATGCTCGCGTATGCGTCGCTCCGCGAGACCCGCTACGGGCAGGGCGACAGCAAGACGCCGATGCGCGCCTCGCTCGCGGGCAACGCCATCAACATCGCGCTCGATGCCGTCCTGATCCTCGGTCTCGACTGGGGTGTGCAGGGTGCGGCGGTCGCGACCGTGGCAGGCACCCTGATCGAGCTCGCCGTGCTCGCGTGGCCGATGCGCGCGCAGCTCGCCGCGATGTCGTGGAAGCGTTCTGCGGTCCGCGAGATCTGGGTGCAGGGCGTCCCCACCGGGCTGCAGTTCCTGATCGAGGTCGGCTCGTTCCTGATCCTCACCGTGCTCGTCGCCGGCATGTCCGCGACCGACGGCGCGGCACATCAGCTGGTCCTCCACCTGATCAACGTGTCGTTCCTCCCCGCGCATGCGCTCGCGGAGGCTGCGGCCGTGCTGGTCGGGCAGGCCGTCGGTGCGGGTCGGCTCGAGCTGGTGAAGGGCATCGCGGGTCGCACGCTCGCGATCGGAGCCGCGTACTCGGGGTTGTGCTGCGTCTTGTTCACGTTGTTCGGCGACGTGTTCGCGACGGCGATGGCAGGTGGCGATGATGCCCTCGCCGGGCGTGCGACCACGCTGGTGCACGTCGGCCTCGCGTTCCTCGTCGCCGACGCCGCGAACGTGATCGCCCGCGGCGTGCTCCGAGGGGCCTCCGATGTGACGTACGCCGCGATCCTCGGGATCATCACCGCGTGGCTCACCACCCCTCCGCTGACGTACCTGCTCGGCATCGAGCTGGGCCTCGGTGTCGTCGGTGGCTGGATCGGGTTGGCGCTCGAGATCGTCGTCGGCGCGGGGCTGTTCTGGCTCCGGATCTACCGCGGTGGCTGGCGGCCGGCGGCCCTCGCAGCTCGCCGGCAGATGGCCGGATCCGCGGTGTAACAGCCGTTCTCACGGGTGGTCCTCCAGATCGTTCTTGATCTGGTGGGCCACCCGCGATGTTATGCGCTCCATGAGACTTCTCCTGGGGGTGCCGCTACTGCTGTTGGGTTGCGCCGCAGGTGGACGTCCGCTCGAGCAGGACCAGCCGGATTCACCGACCCAGCCCCCGGCGGACTCGCAGCCCGAGTTTCCCCCGCAGGACATGGTGCTGCCCGCGGATGCACCGCCGGACACCACGCCAGACTCG
>JBBQJJ010000471.1:0-6623 GCA_038325805.1 Haliangiales bacterium | reverse complement strand
TACGTCCTCGATCAAACGCGTCCGTGGTGGCGACGGCGCCCGTGTATCGACGCGTTGCAGGGCCGCGTGCCCGAGGCGCGGATCGCCGCGCTGCTCGATCGGATCCGCGATCCTGCGGACACCTCGGAGGTCCGGATCGCGTTGCTCGAGCTGCTCGGTGATCGCGGGGAGCTGTTGCCGTTCCTGGTGACCGTGACCTCGAACGAGCGGTATGGCGTCTACGAGCAGGTGTTGCGGACGCGCGGCCGGCTGGGCGATCTGTCCGCCGCGCCCGCGCTCGCCGAGCTCGCCACGAGCTTGTGGAGCAATCGCGCGAGGCTCGCCGAGTCCGGCCTGGAGATGTTGATCGCGCAACGCGGAGCCGCTGCCGTCGAGGGTGTGATGGATCGCGAGTCGGCAGCCGGCAGGACGTTGATCAATCGCCTCCGCTCCCGCGAGCATGCCGATCTCACGCCGGCCCTCGCCGATCCGGATCTCAGTGTCGCGCGGCGCGCCGTCGAGCTGATGCTGAGCTCGGGGCGGCCCGATAACGAGCACCTCCTCGATCACGTGGTTACCGGGCCGACGCGCGACGCTCGGCTGTGGGCGATCTACGCGCTGCATCGCCGTGGCCACGACGTGCGCGAGTTATGGGCAGCGATCGATCGCCCGCGCATCGAGCTGCCCGCATTGCCGGAGGAGGTGCGCGCACCGATCGTGCATCGCTGGGCAACCGAGACCTACTGCGATCCGCGCTGGCTCGTCGAGCGCGCCTGCCAGACGTTCGAGCCGCCCGATGACGAGGCCTCGATGAGCCGTGCGAGGGACGCCCTGATCGCCGCGGGGATCACCCCGACCAAGATCCAGACCGGCGCGGCCTCGAACGGCACGGGCGACAGCACCTACTACGTGATCGAGGCGGCCGGCGGGGTGGTCGGGGTCAGCACGCTTGGCCTGTTCGCCTCGGCGCCGTTCGATGATGTGGGCGATGGCGGGGCCACCAAGGGGCTCCAGCGCATCCTCGAAACGGCCGGGTTTCGCTGGATCGTCGACGAGCTGGCTTCCCTCGTGGTCACCGGGATGCCGGTCTACTACTTCGGGCATCGCGAGCCACTGGACGTGCGCACGCTGCTGTTCTACTGGCAGGATTAGCGCGTGCTCGATTCGATCCATTCCCTCGCCACCCTCGAGGCGCTCGAGCCTGCGGCGTACACCGACAGCGTGGTCGCGGGAACTCCACCGGCGACCACGCTCGCCGAGGTCGAGACGCGCGACGCGTATCTCGCGACCGCGCTGACCAGGATCGACGATGCGCTCGCGCGGTTCATGAAGCTGCGGCTCGATCGCGCGCTGGCCGACGACGTCTCGCTCGGCGCACCGACCCGGAAGGTGTTCGCGCAGACCATCGCGAGCTACGCCGACAACCTCGGATCGCTCGGCGATCGCGTGCGAGACCTCGCGGCCCGTGGTGGTGCGCCGGATCCGGACGGCGTCACGACCGCGGTGCTCGACGCGGCACGCGCGACGCTCGTCGATCGCACTGCGCTGCGCGCCGGTGTGCTCGTGCACGTCGCGGCGCTCGCCACAGCGGGTATCGCGCAGGCCGATCACCAGGCGCGCGACACCACGCTGTCCGAAGCGCAGCGCAAGAAGTGGAGCGCCGTGCGACGCGATTGCGAGGTGCTGGCAGAGGACCCCGCGAAGCTCGTCGCCGCGCCGTGGTCCGCACGGATCGCGAGCTGGCCGGAGCAACTCGACGAGCCGCCGGCCGCACCCGACGTGCATCCATCCGATCTGATCGAGCTCGACTAACGCCGAGCCCACTTGAGGTGAACCTCGAGGGTTAGCTGCGGAGTCGAAAGCCGGTGCAGCCCGGTAGGGCGACGTACTCGATCCCCGGCGCCGGCGAGAACGACATCGGTGACGTGAAGTCGGGGTGGTAGCAGTTGAGGACGTTGATCGGTGTTGCCTTGGTATCGTTGCACTTCGCGCTGACGGCGAGCTTCTCGCGCTTGCACGAGAGAGCGAGCTTCGCGCTTCCTGTCGAGACGTCGAGCGCAAGCGTGGCGCCGTCCGTCGCCGTGCCCTGATAGCGCTGCGTGCCTTTCGCGCTGTCGACCACGAGCAACGCGGTGCCGTCGGCGTGCTGCAGCGTCCAGGTCTCCGAGCGATCCGCCGTGTGATAGCGAAACACGAACGCCGGTGCGTTCAGCACCGCGGCGGGCGGCCCGGTGTCCGGCGGCGGCGCGGCCGGAGCATCTGGAGGCACCGGCACGGGGAGCGGCGCGGGCGCCGGCGTCGACGATCCGCATGCGACGAGGAACCACACCAGGCGATGCACGCGACGAGGTTCGCACGATAAACCCGGCCACGTCCGATCCTATGGATGACCGCCGACCTAGCCGCGATCACCGAGACGGCTCGTCGAGTCGCCACCCTCCGTCGTGGTGATTTCGGTGAGTTCTAGGTGGCACGCTCCGTGATGAACGCGGCTGGATGAAGACGCTGATGCTGACGATGTTCGCGGTCGCCGCGTGCGCAGAACCCGTGGCCGAAACTGTCGTCACCGATCCGCCGGCCGAAGATCCACTGCCACCCGGCGAGTGCCCGGCCCCGGCAGGTCGCCTGACCATCTTCGCGCTGCCGCCACCCGTCTCGCTTGACTGGTCGAACCCGAACGCGCTCCTCAACACCGTTCAAGACTCGCGCACGCTCGGTGCAGAGCTCGTCGAGCAGCACGTCGTCGCGATGGCGCACTCGATCGGTCACGTCAACCTCGAGCTCGACTGCGGCGAGGACTCGATCCCGCTGACCGGGCAGACCAACATCGATGGCAACGACTTCGACGCCGTCACCGATGGTGCCGGCCTGTTACTGCGCGACACCGCCGGCGCGCTCGATCACATGGCCGACATCGGTGACAACGAGGAGACCATCGCGGACATCGCGATGCGCCAGCGCTCCGGCATGGTGTCGCGGATCTCGTTCACCGTGAACAAGGCGATGTGCAAGCGCATCAAGTCGTTCGTCGACGAGTACACCGAGCGCGAGGCCTACAAGCACTACAACGGTTCGTTCCGCGCACGCCGGATGGAAGGCGCGGGCTGCGCGATCTTCGGCGCGGGCATCGTCGATGTCGGCGGCCTGTTGCGCCGCTCGTTGTTCACGCCGGCGTGGGCGCGCAGTCAGATGATCGGGAGCGCGCGGATCGCCGACTTCCTGGGCGACGGCAAGTACGAGTACGGCGGCAACCTCGTCGCCCGCACCGCCGACGGCAAGCACCACGTGTGGCCGAATGGCGTCGACGTGCCGGCACCCGCGGGCACGCCGATCTGGATCTTCTCGCCGGTCCTCGACGCGTGGAACGGGCCCGAGGACAAGCCGTTCCCGGTGGCGGGCCTGACCGGCGCGATGACGAACCAGCTGCCGTTCACGATCTACGATCCACAGCTGATGCACGAGTGGGCGGAGAAGGTATGGGTCGAGGCGAACGGCAGCGAGTCCAACACGGCGACCGCCTTCGACGTGCCGTGGACCGCCTCGACGGTCGATGCCGCGAAGGAGGTCACCTACGACGCACACTGCGTGCAGCCACAGACCCTCGCGTTCGAGGACGACAACGACGATCTGTTCCTCGACTCCGACACGCCGTAAGATGCGCGCGTGGCACGACTAACCTTGCTGTTCGCGTTGGCCGCCTGCGGTGGTGGGTCCTCCGATCCCACGCCCGACGGTGCACCACTCCCCGATCTCGGCGAGGCCGCGCCGGTCACGGTGTATGTGGTTCGCCACGCAGAGACGGGCTCGACCGCGACGGATCCGCCGCTCGATCCAACCGGCCAGGCACGCGCGCAGGCACTCGCGACGTTGCTTGCCGACGACAACATCGGGCTCGTCCTCACCAGCCAGTTCATGCGCACGCAGCTGACCGGCGAGCCGACCGCGACGGCCGCGGGCATCTCCGTCACCGTGCACGACGTCGGCAACAGCGCGCTGACCTACGGCGAGGAGCTCGAGACCATGGTGCGCGCCGCCGGAGTCGGCAGCGCGCTGATCGTCGGCCACTCGAACACCGTGCCGCAGACCGTCAAGGCGTTCACCGGCGCCGACGTCGATCCGATCGAAGAGACCGAGTTCGACAAGCTGTTCACGATCACGGTGCGCGGGCCAGACGCCGACGTGGTCGTGGGAACCTACTAACCCCAGAGCTCACCTCGGTTGACCTCGATCTTCCGCAGTCAGGCCTGCGCGCGAGCCAGGTCGGGCACGGGATCGAGCTTGCCCCAGCGCGTCGGTCCGGCACGGCGCTCGACCTCTTCGCGCAGCTGCGGCGACAGCCCGAACATGAACGCGACCTCGGCGACCAGGAACAAGGGACCGTCGAGCAGACCCTTGATGTCGTCGAGGAATGCCGGCTTGCGACCCTCGAAGTAGTGCCCGAGGAACTGCAGCGCCCAGCCACCGACGAACAGCGTGGCGCAGGTGCCTGCCCAGATCGGCATCGGCATCGCCGCGATGATCGACCCGATCGCGGCGGTGGCGCCGAGCACCGTCCCCATCACGTTGCCGTAGGCCGGATCGAGCTTCCGGTAGTACCTGGTGGCGAGCGCGGTGACGCCGACCGCGAGGTTGAACGGCCCGATGCCGACCTTGGCGAGCGCGCCCTGGGCTCCGACGAGGATCATCGGGATGCCGACGAAGTGGGTGGCGATGTTGCGCTTGTCGCGGTGGTACTCGGCGTACGAAGCGAGGCGATCCACGAGGGACTTCATGCCCCGAGAGTACCCGCTTGGTTTACGATCGCGGCGGGGGAATCATGTCGAAAGCCGTCAAATCGAAGACCGCAAAAAAGCCGAAGCCCAAGGCCACCGCCGCCGCAAAGGTGCCGACTCCGAAGGCACGCGCCTCGACCAAGCTGAGTGTCCACGGCAAGACCGTGGTGGTCACCGGCACGGTCACCGGGATGGAACGCGCGGATGCCGAGGCCAAGCTCGTCGGGCTCGGCGCGCGCTGCACCAGCGCGGTGTCGAAGAAGACCGACTACGTGTTCGCGATGCCCGATGCCGGATCGAAGAAGAGCGACGCGGAGCGGCTCGGCATCCCGGTGCTTACCGAGACGGTGCTGTTCTCGTTGATCGGCGCTCCCGGTAAGCCGAAGGCCGCACTCAAGAAGCCGATCACCAGCGAGGCCAAGAAGAAGGTGGCGGAGCGCAAGCCGGAGCTCGAGGAGGGCTTCTCCGGCAAGACCGTCGTGATCACCGGAACGCTGTCGCAAGGGCGCGCGGAGATCGCGTCGCTGCTCGAGGAAGCAGGGGCGAAGGTCGCCGGCTCGGTGTCGGCGAACACGCATTACCTGGTCACCGGCGCTGGCGTCGGTGCGAGCAAGCTGACCAAGGCCACGTCGCTCGGTGTGACGATCATCGACGAGCCGACGATGAACGAGATGCTCGGCGGTTAGGGCTTGCGCAGCCGGGCCAGCTCGGCCTCGGTCTGCTTGATGTAGCTATCGAACTTGTTGGCGCGGAAATGCGCGAGCAGCTGCTCGTGGATCTTGATCGCGTCGCTGCGCTTCCCGAGCGCCTCGTAGGTCTGCGCCAGATCGAAATAGAGGAACTGATTCGTGATCTCGGTCGTCTTGTAGCCCTTGAGGTACGTCGCGAGCGCTTGCTTGTAGTTCTTTCGCTGCTTGTAGAAGTCACCGATCCTCGAGATCGCGAAGCTGTCGATGTAGCTCCCAGTCAGCGACTTCGCGACGAAGTTGCCGAGCACGCGATCGGCATCGACCTGGCGACTGGTGTCGTACAGCAGCTTGCCCAGGTTGAGGACCGGGTTCACATACGTAGGAGCTGCAGCAGCGGCTTGCTCGAGGACGCGCTCCGCATCCGCGAGCCGCGACACCGCGACGAGGCTGACCGACCACGCGATCGCGACGTTGGCGAAGCGGTAACCGGCGGTCGCGGAGCTCTTCCACTTCGGCGAGATCTTGTCGAGCATCGCGATCGCGAGCGGGTGATCATTGACGCGCTGCGCGACGTCGAGATAGAGCGCCGCGGCTTCGTAGTTCTCGGGGTTCTTACCGAGCATCTGATCGAGCAGCGTCAGCGCCGCCGACGCCTGACCTGCTTGCTTCGCCAGCGCGCGAGCGCGATTGAGCTGGCGGATCGGATCGTCGGGCAGCTTGGTCACCGCGACGAGCGAGGTGCTGCCGTCCTTGAAGGTCAGCTGCAGCTGGTTCTCGTCGTACAGCGTGACGAGGCCGCTCTTGCCGTCCTTCGCGAGCGACCACTCGAGCGGGGTCTTGCGCCACCAGATCGACGACACCGAGTGGTCCGCCGAATCGATCACCTGTTGGCCCACGAGCTCGAGCAACGTCTTGCTCCAGCGCACGGTGCCATCGCGCTCGTAGAGCACTGCCACCTTGCCGAACCCGAGCTTGTGCCAGTGATCGAGCGTCAGTAGCGTGCCGTCGTCGAGCAGCACCGAGTCGACGGGCATCCACTCGTCTTGCAGCGTGATCGTCTTCATCGCGCCACCGGTGGGGCCAAGCGTCGCTCGCGCACCGACCTTCGGATCGTTCGACGGCGTGATCTCCGCGGTCCACTTCTTGTTCGGTGAGGTCAGCGTCACCTTCGAGGGCGACACCC
>JBBQJJ010000470.1:0-6669 GCA_038325805.1 Haliangiales bacterium | reverse complement strand
TCGATGGCGATCGCGGCGATCGCTGCTGCGGGCGGTGCCGTCCGCAACACCAGCGGACCGAACGCGGCGCGCAGCAGCGGCGGTAGATGATCGGCGTGCGCGTGGGTGCGCTCGGCCGAGGCATCGGGGTCGAGCTCGACGATCAGGAGCTTGCCGGTCACCACGCGCCGGAGCTCGCGAAACGTTCGTGATCGATCGCGCACGTGACGGATCGACGACAGACAGATCGCCACATCGACCGATCGGTCGGCAAGCGGGAGGGCTTCCCCCGCCGCACGCACCAGACACACGCGGCCATCCTGATGATCCTGATGATCGGCACGAGCGAAGTCCTTGCTCGGATCGACCGCGACGACGGTCAACGCGGGATGTCGTAGCGCCGCGGAGCGCGAGAACGTGCCGGGGCCGCAACCGAGGTCGAGCAGTCGTTCGCACCCGGTCAACGCCAGGTGATCGAGGAGTCGGTCGTCGAGATCGCCGAAGGCCGGGCGCTCGTCATGCTCGTACCGGCGCGCGCTCCCACCCTCGAAGGGATGGCGGAACAGCAGCCGGTCGAACAGCGGGAAGTACAAGGGGCGTAGATTCCAGCAAACCATTACCTTCCACAAGGTGAGCGGACTCACATGACCGGCTCGAACTATCGTCTCGCGACGGGCGTCCGGACGGTGTTACGGTCGCCGCGATGAGCAGCAGGGGACTCGTATTGTTATTTGCGACTGCGGCGTGCGGCAGCGACGGCGGGGGCAATCTCGACGGCATCCCCGACGAGTGCAATCCGCTCGGCGGCCAGGCCTGCATGATGCCGTTCCCCTCGATGGTCTACGCCTCGGCAGACGCGACGTCTCCCACGGGCTTCCGGCTGTCGATGCCCGCCGCGGCGATGCCCGTCAACATCGACGGTGTCCCCGTCGACCCTGCAGCGTTCAACCGCCGCGACGGCTTCTCGACGCTCGGCCCGATCTTGGCCGCGTTCCCTGGGGGCGTCTCGGGCGATGGCCTGCCGTCGTTCAAGAACCCCGACGAGTCGCTCGCTGCCGATTCACCGATCGTGCTGATCAACATGGAGACCGGCGAGCGCGTCCCGTTCTTCGCCGAGATCGACCAGAACATCGCCGTCGTCGAGGCGCGGAACCTGATGATCCGCCCGCTCGCTCGGATGGCGCCGGGCACGCGCCACGCCGTGGCTATTCGCACCGGCGTCAAGGCGCTCGACGGTTCGGACCTGCCGGTCCCCGAGGCCTTCAAGATCCTCAAGGAGGGTGGCTCGTTCACGCACCCCAAGGCGGCCGAGCTCAAGACCCGCACCGGCGAAGTACTCGAAGCGCTCGAGGCCGCCGGCGTGCCCGCCGCCGACGTCGTCCTGGCGTGGGACTTCGTCACCGTCTCCGACGAGTTCATCCGCGGCGACCTGACGTCGATGCGCGAACAGGCGCTGCCCGCGATCGGCACTGCGGGCGCGAACCTGACGTTCACCAGCGAGGTCAAGGGGAACACGCCGACCAGCTTCAAGCGCTACATCGGCACGTTCACCTCGCCGGACTTCCTGACCAACGGCGAGCTCGACAACTCGGTGATGCGCCGCGACGGCAACGGCACGCCGGTGATGCAGGGCATGCGCGACGCGCGGTTCGCCGCGATCATCCCGAAGTGCGTCGAGACCCAGCCACTACCGCGCCCGACGATCATCTTCGGTCACGGTCTGTTCGGCTCGGCCGAGGACTATCTCGATGACGACTTTGTCGCCAACCTCGCCGAGGAACACTGCTTCGTGATCATCGCCGGTGACTTCATCGGCCTGACCTCGCGCCAGCTCCAGCTCGCGCCGCTGGCGGTCAACGACCTCAACAAGGGCCCGCAGATCACCGAGAAGCTGACGCAGTCGATCATCGACTTCATCGCGCTCGAGAACGTCGCCCGTGGCCCGATGTCAACGTCGGCGGACTTCCAGTTCAACGGCCAGCCCGTGATCGACCCGGCCAACACCTACTACGTGGGTGGCTCGCTCGGCGGCAACATGGGCAACACGTTCATGGCGTACGACCCGAACATCACCAAGGGCGTGCTCGCGGTGCCGGGCGGCAACTGGTGGCTGATGATCGAGCGCTCCACCGCGTGGGCGCTGCTCGTCGGTGCCGCGCAGGGTGCGTACGACGATCCCGAGGAGTATCAGCTCGCGCTGTCGATGTCGTTCGGCATGGGCTTCGAGCCGTTCGACCCGATGACCACCGCCGCCCACGTCACCAAGGATCCGCTGTTCGCGGGGCAGCCCCCGAAGCAGATCCTGTTCTGGTACTCGCTCGGCGATTGCCTCGTCAACAACATCTCGAGCGAGCTGGTCGCGCGCGAGATGGGCCTGCCGGTGGTCGCGCCGTCGGTGAAGATGCCGTGGGGCCTGCAGCAGATCACCGGACCGATGGAGAGCGGTGTCTCGATCTACGACGATCATCCGACGCCGATGCCGTTCGATTCGAACATCCCGCCGATCGAGGACAACGGCACGCACTCCGGCATCAACAAGAAGCCGGCGCCGATGCGTCAGGTCCAGCAGTTCTTGATCGGTGCGAAGAAGGTCGTCGACGAATGCAAAGTCGGCGGCGTCGAAGTGCCGTGTGACTGCGCGACCGGCGCCTGTGATTGAGAGCTCGGTGCGCAGCTATTCGCAGCTAGCGCCGTCGCTGTAACCCGAGCTGTACCCGGAGCTGTAGCCGGCGTCGAAGCCGGAGTAATAGCCGCTCCCCGACGCGCTGTCGAACGCGCTGTCGTAGGCGCTGCTGTAGCAGCTGTCGTACGCGATCGCGTAGCTCGAGCCGTAGCCGTCGTCATACCCGTCGTCGTACCCGTCGCGCTCACCCGTGGTGAAGCCTTCGTCCTCGCCGCTGGTGAACGCGACCGGATACGTCGCTTTGTAGCCCGCCTGGTAGTCGGGGTTCTGCCGCTTGCCCTCGGCGAAGCCGTTGCCGAACGCGTTGGCATCCTCGGTCGCCCGGAAGCCACGGGCCCGGCAGACCTTCTCTTCCTCGGTCTCCTGCGAGGCCGGTGCGCCGGGTTTCTCCCGACCACCTTCGCACGTCGAGGCACCGTCGACGAACCCGGCGTCGTAGCCCGCGCCGTTGCCGTCGCTCTGACCCGCGTTGTACGAATCACCGTACGCGTCGGCTTCACCGGCCGCGCTGCCGGCGGAGGCACCCGACGAGCATGCCGTGGGATCCGAGGCACCGTCGGTGCTGCCATCCGAGGCGCCCGACCCGTAGCCGTTGCCGTAGCCGTCGCTGTACCCGGCGGCGAACCCGTCGTCGAAGCCCTCGCGCCGACCATCCTTCTCACCGTCGGTACGCGTCAGCGCGAGTCCGGCGGTCTTGCCCTCGTCGAACTTCCGGGCGTTCTCGCGGCGGGCCGAGTCTTCCCCATCGCGGTAGGCGGCCTCGTTCGGGCCACCGTCGGAACAATCGACGCGATCGCACCCACCACCCAAGGAGACCAACAAGGCGAGAAGGAGCGATCGCATCGAGGGAGGTCCAAGCAAGACGAGGCCCAAGCGTACCGCGGCTAACTCCGCGAGACCCGGATCGCCCCCAACGGCCTCGTGTGGTCTGTTCACGACACTCTCTGCGGTTCCGGCAGACCAGCCGTTCTCACCGGATCCCGTGCTGTGATGCACGGTCAGGAAAACAGGCGGCAAGGCCCTCCAGCCGTCGTGTTAAGACCGCCCGGCTTGGAGGGACGCATGCGTTTCGTTGTCTTGATCAGTGTGCTCGCGGCCTGTGGACCATCGAACCGAAACAACGGCGATGACACGCCGGGTGATTCGCCGCCGGCCATCTGCGACGACGGCACGCACCAGTGCGGTGGCTCGGTCTACCAGGTCTGTGTCGGTGGCCAGTGGTCGATCCAGGAGGAGTGCCAGGTCGCCTGCGATGCGCAGCTCGGCTGCGTCAACTGCGTGCCGGGAACGGCGGTCTGCGAGGACGGCAACGTCCACAGCTGCGATGCCTCCGGCAACGTCGGCGGTGAGACCGAGCAATGCACCGGTGCAAACATCTGCGAAGCCGGCGCGTGTGTCGACGCGTGCGCCTCGGCCGCGGAGAACAAGAGCTACATCGGCTGCGAGTACATGGCGGTCGATCTCGATAACGCCGTCGAGGTCCTCGATGTCCAGGGCGGCGCCCAATGTGGCGCGCCCGGCTCCAAGAACGTGACGCGCACGGCGTGCGGCAATGCAAACAGCACGGCGGTCTCCGGTCTCTGCGATCCCGACAACACGTGTCCGAGTGGGTTCACCTGCAAGTCGATGAACATCTGCGTCCTCGATGCGCAGCTGTCTCCGTTCGCGGTCGTGGTGTCGAACCCGCAGGCACGCCCCGTCAACGTCACCCTGACCGGACCCAATGGCGAGATCATCCTCAAGACGGTCGGTGCCGGCATGGTCGAGGCGATCACGCCGAACAAGGCGCCGAACACCGTCCCCGATCAATCGATCGACGGCACGAGCCTGGTCAAGAAGGCGTACAAGGTCACCTCGGATCTGCCGATCGTCGCGTACCAGTTCAACCCGCTCGACAACGTCAACGTGTTCAGCAACGACGCGTCGCTGCTGCTCCCGACGACGGCCTACGACACCGAGTACTACGCGTTCACCTGGCCGACCCTCAATCGCCGGATCGCCGCGGCGAACTTCCAGCACAACTACTACGGCTACATCACGGTCGTGGCGAACCAGGCCGGCACGGTCATCGAGGTGACGCCCACCGCAGCGGTCGTTGCAGGTGCAACGCAGGGAGCGATCGCGATCAACACGCCGACGCAGTTCACCCTGCAGCCGTTCGAGGTGCTCACGCTGCAGGCCGCCGCCGACGGTGATCTCAGCGGTACCAAGATCAAGGCCGTCGGCGCGACGCCGGCGTTCGGCGTGTTCGGCGGTCACGAAGCGATGTTCTTCGGCGAGGCCACGTCACCCGATGCGCAGCATCCCTCTGGACCGTGCTGTGCCGATCACATCGAGGAGATGCTGTTCCCGACCTCGACGTGGGGCAAGACCTTCGCGATCACGCGCAGCAAGTCGCGGGGGACCAACGAGCCCGATCTGCTCCGCATCATGGCGCAGAAGGCGAACACCACGATCACGTTCGATCCGACGCCGGCATTCGGTAGCTGCAACATGCTGCAGCCCGGTCAGTTCTGTGAGGTCAGGATCGAGGGCGACACCGGCATCACCGCGACCGAGCCAGTCCTCGTCGCCCACTACCTCGAATCGGCGATCTGGACGGATGGGTTCGGCGGTCTGTTCTCTCCGCCCGTCGGTGAAGGCGACCCGTCGTTCTCGATCGCGGTGCCGGTCGAGCAGTTCCGCACCGAGTACACGGTCCTGGTGCCGAGCGCGTACGCGAAGAACTTCCTGTCGATCGCGACGACCGGTGCCGGCGCCGTGATCGTCGACGGGCTCGTCGTCGCGATGACGCCCTATGCAGGCGGCGTGTATCGCGCGGCGCGCATGCAGGTCAACGCGGGCCAGCACGTGATCAAGTGTCCGAACGGCTGCGGCGTCGAGGTGATGGGCTACTCAGACTCGGTCTCGTACATGTTCGCCGGTGGGCTCGATCTCAAGAAGATCGTGCTGAACTGAACAGGGTCGAAGCGAGCATCGCGCCGCACGTGCTCGAGCTTAGCTGGAGATCGGCGATCAGCGACTCCAACCCGAGCGGAAACGATCTCAAGGCGCATCTCGGTTGGGATGACCAGGGTGCGGCGGCGGCGCTGTTCGTCGAGCTCAGTCCGGCGTCGGCTCGCTGGTCGTCGCGGTGACGTTGCCCTGCGCGGCGGTGAGCGTCATCGTCGTCACCGAGGCGGTGCCGTCGCAATCGAGATCGCAGCGCGCGATCACCTTCGCCTCTTGGCCGGCGGAGACGAGCTCGTACGAGCAGTTCGACGGCTCCATGATCGAGAAGTCCAGCTCCTGCCAGCCCAGGGTCCACTGGCTCGACGGGACGACGGGGAACTTCCCGTTGGCTGTGCTGCAGACGCTCGCGATCTGGCCGGGCATCTCCGGTGCAGACTTCGGGAACGCCGACTTCTCGGCGTAGAGCATCTTCACTTTGCGCTCGATCGATCGCAGCTCGAGCTGAGCTTCGCTCTGCTTGCCCTTCGTCATGTAGTCATCGAAGGCGCGCGTCGCCATCATCGTCAGCACGAACAACAGGACTCCGATCGCGAGCCCGACGATGCCGCAGACCAGCCCGGCGATCGCCATGCCCTTGCCCTTGCCTCCGATCTTCTTGGCCTTGCTCATCCCGAGCCCGCCGAGGATCACGCCGACCAGCGCGCACAGCCAGCCGACGAACGGGAACCAGCACAGGGCGAGGCCGATGATGCCGAGCACCATGCCGGCAACGGCGAGCCCGTTGCCCTGTGGTTGTTGTGGATACGGAGGAGCAGCCTGCGGAGTGACCATGAGAAACGGTATCACCGCTCTCGTGATCCTCGTTGCCATCGGCGACCCTCGTCGGATGCGCGTGGGTGCCTGGGCCATCGCTCTGATGTCGATGGTGGCGTGCGCTTCGCAGCGGCCGGCCGCGGTCTTCGCGCGCTGCTGGTCGATGCGTTCACCAACCGAGGTCCTGGTTGCTGCGCGGCAGGCGGACGTGATCGTGGTCGGTCAGAAGCGGATCGCGCGCC
>JBBQJJ010000469.1:0-6682 GCA_038325805.1 Haliangiales bacterium | reverse complement strand
TGACGCCGTCGGAGTTCTACTCGTTCGGCACCAACAAGCTGACGTACGAGTGCACCTACGACAACACCGGTAGCAACCACAGCTCGGTCGTCAACACCGGCGACAGTGCCGCATTCGACGAGATGTGCATGGCGTCGGGCTACTTCTTCCCGGCCACCAAGCCGGTGTTTTGCTACAACAACATCATCGTCCCGTTCTGATCAGTCGTCGATCTCGATCACGAGATCTTCCGTGTTGATCACGTCGTCGGGCGCCGTGATCGTGGGTGCGGTCGGGCGCGACTCTGACGGCTTGTCGTCGGTGATCGCCTTCGCTGCCGGCGTCTCGGCGGGCTTGTCGATCACGATGTCATCGTCGTCGTCCGACGAGCTGACCGCGACCGAGCCCGGCTTCGGCGCGAGGCTCTCGCCACCGTCGGAGTCACTCGCGGAGGGCTTCGGCCAGGTCGGGCCTTTCGAGGTGCCACCGCAGGCAGTGAGGAAGCCGATCAGGAGCGCGAAGCGAAGCATTCGATCAGCGTAGCAGGTCGCAGCGAGCTCATCGAGCATGGTACTGCGCGCCATGGCAGTCACGGTCGGTAAGAAAGCCCCCGCCTTCACGCTCGCCTCGTCGGATGGCGACAAGGTCAGGCTCTCGGCGCTCGCGGGCAAGGTGGTCGTCCTCTACTTCTACCCGCGCGACAACACGCCGGGTTGCACCGTCGAAGCCGAAGGGTTTCGCGACGCGGTGCCCGCGCTCAAGAAGCTCGGCGCCATGGTCTACGGCGTCAGCAAGGATTCGATCGAGTCGCACTGCAAGTTCCGCGACAAGTTCAAGCTCAGCTTCCCACTGCTCTCGGATCCCGATGGCAAGGTGCTCGAGGCGTACGGCGCGTGGGGCGAGAAGTCGATGTACGGCAAGAAGAGCATGGGCATCATCCGCTCGACGGTGCTGATCGACAGCGAGGGCAAGGTCGCGCACCACTGGCCGAAGGTGACCGTCAAGGGTCACGTCGAGGCCGTCGTCGCCGAGGCGAAGAAGCTCGCGGCCGAAGCCACCAAGTAGCTCGCAGCAGGGGTTGAGGAGGGTCGGTCAAAACCTCCAGACGTAGCCGAACGAGGCGCCCCTCTTCGTCTTCGCGAACGTGCCCTTCTGTGCGGCTGCGATCACGCAGCTCGACAGTGCCGGATCGGGCGAGCTCTTGACGGTGACGCCACTGACACCACCCTCCGCGTTGATCTTGATCTGCACCGCGACATCGCCACGTGTCGAAGACTTGTTGCCGCAACCCTGCGCCTTGATCGTGCCGAGCCCGGCGGCGATCGCGGTGCGGTCGAGGTTGTCGGGCAGGTTCGAGTTGGTCGTCGTCGACGTCGCCGGCTTGTAGATCTCGCAGCCCTTGTCGGCGTAGCCCGAGAACTCGCACTGCACCCTGTCGGGTTTCGTCGACGTGCCCGGGGTCGTCGTCGTCGGACGCGTCGTGGTCGGACGAGTAGTAGTGGTGGTCGTTGTCGTTGTCGTCGTTGTCGGACGCGTCGTCGTGGTCGTCGTGGTCGTCGGACGCGTCGTCGACGGACGCGTGGTCGGACGCGTCGTCGTCGGACGTGTCGTGGTTGTAGTCAACGGCGCCGTGGTCGTGGTCGGAGTCGTGGTCGGAGTCGTTGTCGAAGTCGGTGTTGCAGTCGGCGCGGTGGTTGCCGTCGAGGTCGGCGCGACATCCGAGGTCGACGCGATCTCCGAGGTCGGCGGTGACAGCGACGCGACACGCGTGGCGGGCGGCTCGGTCGCGACCTCCGTCGGCTTGTCATCGCGCATCACGATGACGAGCAGGATCGATCCGATGATCGCGAGCATCGCGAGCGCCGCGAACAGCGCGTACAGCATCTTGCGATCGGGTCCGCGGTGCGAGACCGGCATCATCACGATCGGCTCGCCGAACGTCGCCGGGCCAAACGTCGGCAGATCGTCGAGCGAACCGACGCTTGCCGTCGCCTTGGCGGCGCCCGGCTTCGCAGCGAACGTGCTGGCGAGCGCACGGATATCGATCAGCCCCGAACCTTCGACCACGCCGGGCTTCGCCCCGTCATTGGGTCGCGCCGGCGTCGGCGCGGAGCTCGCGAGCTTCGCGAGGTTGCCGAGGGTGAACAGCACAGAGCTCTCGTTGCGCTCGGCGAGCAGCTTCTTGTCGTCGGCGGCGGGCCTGGCCCCGCTGGTCGCGAACGCATCGACGGTCTTGGTCGAGAACATCGCCTCCGGTTCGGGCGTCGCGGCACGCGACTCCATCACGCCGCTCGCGAGCTCCGCGATCGTGCCGAACGCGGCCCACTCCTCCATGCCGTCGCGCCACACCAACGCATCGTCGTCGAGCTCGCCGGCTGCGTGGCGGCGCTGCAAGTCCTCGCTCTCGAACGGGCCGGACTGCTGGCCGTCGACGACCAGGTGCCACTCACCTGCGGGAGCGTCCTGCGGTTCGGGCTCGGGCTCGGGTGCTGCGCCCTTGACCACGAGGATCGCACTGCACTTCTTGCAGCGGATCTTGAACACCTTGCCGGCGACGCGGTCGTCGGCGATCGAGTACTTGGTTCCACACGCATCACATAGGATCTTCATCGCGCACCTCCAGAGGGAACGCAGCCCACGCAACGCACGCCGTACGTGCATCGCTGGACTCGAGAGGTCTGACCCGCGAGGGCGCCGACCCTTGGAGTTATTTTTCAACCACGCGAAGTCGAGCGGTTAGCCGCTGGAAGAAACCGTGCAACCGGCGTGGAGAGACGTTGTCGCGCGCCGCTAGTGAAAGTCCCGGCTCGCGACATCGGCCACCGGTCTCGAGAGTCGAGGGACCCACACCGACTCTGCGATCACGTGGACGATGCCCTCCGAGACCTGAAGAGTGCCGGTCACCCCGATCACGCTCGTCGTCTTGATCACGTGCCCGTACTCTGCGAACACCGTCGGCCACACCACGAGGTTGACGAACCCGGTCTCGTCCTCGAGCGTCATGAACACCACGCCGCTCGCGGTGCCCGGCTGCTGCCGGCAGATCACCACGCCGACGTACTCGACGTGCGCCCCATCGCGGCCGCGCGAGATCGTCAGCGCATCCAACCAGTGGTGCGCGCGCAGCTCGGTCCGCAGCGGCTGCAAGGGATGTCCTCGCACCGAGTGGTCGCTCGCCGCGTAGTCCCAGAAGATCTCGTCGAGCTTTGACAGGCCCGCGAAGGCGACGTCATCCGCATCGCTGCGCAGCGCGACCTCATCCTGTTGGCGCGCGATCCATCCCCTCACCTGCCACAACGCCTCGCGCCGTTCATCGATGAGCTCTCCAAACGCTCCCGCCTCTGCGAGCTGCGTGTGTGCGCGCGATCCGATGCCGGTGCGCCGCACGAAGTCCTCGATACTGGCGAATGGCCGGGTGTCGCGTGCGGTGGTGATCCGCTGGCCGTCGGAGAGCTGCAGTCCGCGCGTCCAGCGCAGCCCCATGCGCACCGCGAACTGGAAGTCGTCGTCTGCCGGTTCGAGCGTGCAGCTCCAGTCGCTGCGCGTGACATCGATCGGCAGGATCTGGAGGCCGTGGCGCTGCGAATCCCCGACGATCGTCGCCGGCGAGTAGAAGCCCATCGGCTGCGCGTTGAGCAGCGACGCGGTGAACTCGGCGAGGTAGTGCCTTCGCATCCACGACGTCGCATAGGCGATCAAGGCAAACGAAGCCGCGTGCGAGTTGTGCACCACGAAGTCGTTCGCGAGGAAGTTGTGGTGCTCGTCGATCTCGAGGTCGTAGGTCTCGCGGATCCCACGTGGTTCGATCACATGGATCTCGTCGAGGATCGCCTGCTTGGCTTGTGCGACGAAGACCAGACCGCCCGACCGCAGGTCGCCGAGCTGCACCCACCCCTGCTCGGTGAGGAACGGATGTGATGCTGTCGCCTCGATCTCGCGACCACTGACCGTGCGCAACCGGAACACCTGCTTGCGTCCGCTCGCGCGCGCCGAGATCACGTGGCGCGGCTCGATCACGCGATCACGACTGCACGTCAGCGTCATGCGCAGCGGGTGCTTGCCGGTGACCACGTCTTCGATCGTCACCCAGCGACCACTGTCCGCATCGATCACACGCGTCGACCCCACGACGCACTCCGGGAAGCCGTACTCGCCGAAGCCGCGGATCTGCTCGAACACGCGCTCGCCGAACGCGCGCTCGATCCCCTTTGCTTCCATCCGCGAGATCAGCCGCTCGCGATGCTTCTCGATTCGACCCGAGCGCCGCCACGCCGCCATGTCCCGCCGCAGCTGATCCGCTTCACCGGGTGTGTAGTCGGCCGCGACCACCGCGAGCCGCATCACCTGCTCCTGGAACAGGGGAACGCCGAGCGTCTTCGCGAGCACCGGCTCGAGGCACGGGTGCGGATAGACGACTTGCTCGAGGCCTCTTCGGCGACGGAGATAGGGATGAACCATCCCGCCGGAGATCGGACCGGGTCGCACGAGCGAGACCTCGACCACGAGATCGTAGAACGTGCGCGGCTTCAGTCGCGGCAGCATCGACATCTGCGCGCGCGACTCGATCTGAAACGTGCCGACGGTGTCGGCGGTGCAGATCATGTCGTACGTCGCCGGATCCTCGGCGGGGATCGTGGCCATCGTCAGGTCGATGTCGCGGTGCTGCTTCAGCATGTCGAAGGCGAGGTGCAACTGGTAGAGCGCGCCGAGCGCGAGCAGATCCACCTTGAACAACCCGAGATCCTCGAGGTCGTCCTTGTCCCACTGGATCACGGTGCGCCCGGGCATCGACGCGTTCTCGATCGGTACGATGTCGTGCACCGGCTCGTGCCCGAGCAAGAACCCACCGGGGTGGATCGAGATGTGGCGAGGCAGCTCGAGGATCTCGTTCGCGAGCTTCGACAACAGCTCGAACGAGCTCGCGTGGTGATCGCGCAGGCCGGCGCGTTCGAGGGCGGCCTCCTCGACGAGCCCGTACATCGAGAGGTGCTTCGCGGCACGATCGAGCGCGGTCTCTGGAATGCCGAGCGCCTTGCCGACATCGCGCACCGCCGAGCGCGGCCGGTAGCGCACGACGTTGCAGACCATCGCGGAGTGATCGCGACCGTAGACGTCGTAGACGTGCTGGATCACCTCTTCGCGGCGCTCGTGCTCGATGTCGAGATCGATATCGGGTGGCTCGGCACGCTCGCGCGACAGGAAGCGCTCGAACAACAGCCCCATGCGTACCGGATCGACCGCGGTGACACCGAGGCAGTAGCAGACGGCCGAGTTCGCCGCCGAGCCTCGGCCCTGGCAGATGATGTTCTTGCGGCGGCAGTACGAGACCAGCTCGTACATGGTCAGGAAGTAGCCCGGGTAATCGAGCTCTTCGATCAGCGCGAGCTCGGCGTCGAGCTGACGACGAACGTTGGCCGGGATGTCGCCGTCGTATCGCTGGGCTGCGCCTTGGTAGGTCAGCTCGCGGAGATGATCCGCCGACGTCGAGCCATCGGGCAGCCGCTCCGATGGGTAGCGATAGCGCAGCTCGCCGAGCGAGAACGTGCAGCGCGACGCGATCTCGAGCGAGCGCTCGACCGCACCGGGCTCGTCGTGAAACAGCTTTCCGAACGCGTGCGGCGTGCGCAGATCGTGCTCGTCGTTGTCCTGGATCTTGCGACCGGCGGTGGCGAGGGTGACGCCATGCCGGATGCACGCCAGCACGTCCTGCAGCGGACGGCGTGCGCGCGTGTGATAGAGCACCTCGGTCGAGGCGACCAGCGGCAGCTTCCACGCCTTCGCACGCTCGCGCAGTCGTGCCTCGCGAAGCACGTCGGACGCGCGGCGATGCCGAACGAGCATCGCGTACAGCCGATCGCCGAACGCGGTACCGAGATCGGAGACCACGCGTGGATCGAGCTCGGGCTCGTCGGCGAGCAGCGCATCGTCCCCACCCCACAGCGCGATCAACCCGCCGGCGCGTGCGCAGACCTCGGGCCACGTCACCACCGCGTCGCCCTTGTCACACCGCCTGCGACCGATCGTGAGGAGCCGCGTCAGGTTTGCCCAACCCGCGCGATCGACCGCGAGCAGCACGAGCGATGACGTCTTGGGTTCGACCGCCTCGATCGCGACCTGGCGCGGCTTGCTGCGCTTGGTGCGACGTCGCCCTGCCCTCCCGGCGACCGCCGGTTCCAGGTGATCCGTATCCGCACCCCATCCGGGACGATCTCGGGACCGCGTCCCGAACCCTTGCCCTTGAAACTCGTGATCGTGCAACGCGACCGTGATCGGTGATGCGGTCAGCGCGCTGCCCGGCGCCGCGACGGTGACCTGCGCGCCGCAGATCAACTGGATGCCGAGCTCGCGTGCCTTGACGTGCGCGCGAACCATCCCGTAGACGCCGTCGCGATCGGTGATCGCGATCGCGCGGATGCCGAGCCGGTGCGCTTCTTCGACCAGCTCTTCGGGGTGACTCGCGCCTTCGAGGAACGAGTACCCCGACTTGCACCACAGCGCGGCGAACACCTGTTCGAGTGTTCAGGTATCCTACTGCAAGATCAAGCTGCGTCAGCCGTTTTTACGGACCGCCCAGCTTCGCGCGGCCCGTCTGCAGCGAACGCTTACGGCTCGGAAACGCGGGGGAAACATCGGTGATGCCAAGCTCGATCATGCCGACAAGATCGATCATCCACGTCCACCACCGCGGTGATCGCGGCGTCGA
>JBBQJJ010000468.1:0-6720 GCA_038325805.1 Haliangiales bacterium | reverse complement strand
GCCTGCATGACCGCCTGTCTGGTCGGCTGTCAGACCACTGACGAGCTGCGCTCGACGACCCACGCGATCGAGGACACCAACCTCGTCGCCCTCGAACGATCCGCGATCCGCGAGCACCTCGCGGGCAACCCGCGTGGGCTCGCCGAGATCGAGACCGCGCTCGATCGCGAGCTGGCCGCTGGGTATGCGACCCACCTCGACACCGAGGCAGGCTATCGCCGGATCGCGCGAACCGCGCTCGTGCACTGGACGCGGCTGGTCAGGCGGCACCTCGACGAAGCGCTTCACACACGCGTCCCCGAGCTCGTCGAAGATCCCGCGTGTGCAGGCTCCGTGATCGGGGATGCGGTGCTGCTCGACTACGCGGACGCGACGCTCGGCAATGGCGAGGGAACGCGCGCGGTCGTCGAGGCCTTGCAGGGGCTCAGCCGTCATCTGGCGTGTCTCGGTGGCACGCAGACCGAGAAGCTCGCGACGGCGATGGTGATCGCGTTCGACGACGTTCGAACGTCGCTGAACATCGACGGGCAGGCCGGGGCGTTGCCGTATGTCGTCCAGGCGCTCGCGGCGCCGATGTTGATCGTGCATGACGTCGAGCGCGTCCGCGGTACCGACGCTCCGTTGTCGCGCTGGTTCGCCGAGCACGAGGAGATCCTGATCGACGGCGCGCTGACCCATCACCTCCCTGCAGCGGCGCAGGGCCTGTGGCTCTACGAACGGATGACTGGGCGGATGCGCGGCTTTCGCTCGGATCGCGACTCGCACGACGACGAGGCGATCGACCTGGTCGCCTTCGTGCGCACGGTGGCGCGACCGTGGCCCGGAGATGGCGCGTGCTCGCTGGTCGAGATGGTGCAACGAGGGACCGCGGGAGGTCGGTACCTGTGCCTCGGGCACATCTGCGAGGACTCCAAGGATCCGACGTGCCAGACGCCCACCGCAAATGACTCACCGCCGTCGTCGGGTGCGGTGAACATTTCCGGACTGTCGAGCGGGGGCGCGCTCGATTGCATGACGTCGCAGTCGGTGTCGCCGCAGCGCGAGCAGATGACCTGCACGCTCGAGGCGACGGGCCATCAGTCGCATCCTCGCGATCTCCTGGTCAAGGCGCTGACCCCGGTCACCCTCGCCGGCATCAAGCTGACCTCCGGTTGCACGCTCGGGGAGACCGCAGGTGACAGGGACATGAAGGCCGCCCAGACCGCCTACAACACCGCTGTCGACGCGGCGCGAGCGACATACGAAAAGACGGTGAAGGAGAGCCTCACCAATATCAACGACCTGACGAATTCGCTCAGGTGGTCGCAGATGAGACTCGAGTCTGCGAGAAATGATCTCGCGAACGATCCTTCCGACCCGGCCAAGCAGGCGAGCGTAGCGATGTGGGAAGCCGACGTCGTGGATTGCGCGAAGGAGGTCAACAAGGCGATCGGCGAGCTCGCAGCAGACACGAAAGACGCGGCGGAAAAGCGTGAGGCGGAGCTCAAGAACGCGGAGAAGCAGAAGGAGGCGGACGAAGCCGCGGCTGCTGCGAAGGGCGGAACGCGATGCATGGAAGGCACGACGTGTGGCAACGGCTGCAGCGCACTCGCAGCGATGACCGCGGCGCTCAACGACTGCCTGTCCGAGCGCACGGATCCGACGAGGACCGATCCGATGGCAGGGCCGGGTGGCTGTGGGCTTGCCTGTGATCCGATCGATCCGGCCAACCATGGCAGTGGCAAGACATGCCTGACCGAGCTCACCGAGCCGTCGTTCTCGTCGCGCTCGGAGCAGTGCTGGGCGGTGCGGTGCGGCCCGTCGGATCGCGGCGGATCGAGCGCGTGCTGCGGGTCGGGTGGAGTGACCTCCGAGGGTGAACCGGAGCTCGACAGCTTGTGCGGCGCGATCGACTGCCTGGATGGCGCGCCGACGCTCGTCGGTGGACAGTGCGCGTGCGAGAACACCGGCACGAACGACGGGGGCGTGCTGGGTGGTGGTGGTGGTGGCGTACCGCCGATGCCGACCGTGGTGTCCCCTGGTCCGGGACCCTCGATGCCGTACTTCTGATCAGACCGCGGCGTCGGGTCGAGCGTGGAAGACACTCACGATGAAGGTTCTTGGACTCTCCCTCCTCCTGATCTCGACCACGGCGATCGCGCAACCCAAGCCGCCGATAAGACCGGCCAGCTTTCCGCAGGTGGTCACGTTTCAGTCGTGCACGACGAGCTGGGCCTTCGCCTGCGGTCAGCGCGATGCGCAGGGCCGCACGTTCGGCACCGCGCACGAGCAGCGGCACTGCGAGAAGTACACGTTCCAGCCGAACGGCACCTACTCGGTCGCGGGTGACTTCGGCGTCGCGACCGTCGGCACCTATCAGATGATCAAGGGCACGGTGAAGATCTCGCCGACCCACGAAGATGGAACGAAGGGCGACGCCTTCGAGCTCGTGCTCGGCGCCGACGGCAAGACGCTCGGCGGGATGATCAAGCTCTAGCGCATCGCCTTCACTTGGCGAGCAGCCGCGCGAAGTCCTCGCGCACCGTCGGGTGATACATCGCCTTCGCCCTGTCGAAGGTCGCGCGCGCGAGCTCGAGCCAGCTGCCACCCTTGTCCGTGAGTGCCTTGTAGAGCGGGCCGAGGTTGCGGCGACGACCGATCGTCGTCAGGTACGCCTCGATCGCGGGGATCGCTTCCTTGCCGTCGGCGCGCACCATGAGGGGCAACCAGTTCATCGCGATCTCGGGGTTGCTCTGCGCGGTCAGCTTGAACGTCGCATCGAGCGACTGCAGGCGACCGAGCGGTGTCGTCGCTGGCAAGGCGCGCAGGAACACGACCCAGTCGAGCGTGCTCCAGCGGGTGGCGTCGAACAGATCGCCGGTGGCGATGAAGCGCTTCGCGATCGCATCGAGCTCGGCGACGCGGCGCGATGGTTTGGGTGCCGCGTTGTCGGGCAGGCCGGTGCCGTGCAGCCAGGTCGCGAGTTGCTTCGCGGTGAACATACCGGGGTGCCGGGCGATCAGCTCGCGGCGAACGTCGGCTTCGAACGTCACCGAATCCGTCGACGAAAACGCCAGGCGTTCGAAGCGGCGACGCACGAAGCCGTCGAACACCTCGCGGCCGAAGGCTTCCTCCAGCGTGCGGAGGAACAGCGCACCCTTCTCGTACGCGGCATCGCCCGGGACATCCTCGGGATCGCGATCCGGCGAGACCTGGAGCGCGAGCCTGGTATCGGCGGGCGCGGTCTCGGCGAACGCCTTGAGCAGCTCGCGATGGCCGATCGACCACTGCATGTCGACGTAGTCTCGCCCGCGCAGCTCCTCCATGATCCGGCGCTCGACGTACGTGGTGAACCCTTCGTTGAGCCAGAAGTCGGCCCACGTGCGGTTGGTGACGAGGTTGCCCGACCACGAGTGCGCGAGCTCGTGCGCGATCAGCGACACCAGCGTTCGATCTCCGACGATCGCGGTCGGCGTCAAAAACGTCAGTCGCGGATTCTCCATCCCGCCGTAGGGGAAGCTCGGCGGCAACACGAGCATGTCGTAGCGGCCCCATGCGTACGGACCGTAGAGCTTCTCGGCGGTCGCCATCATCGCGTCGACCTCGCCGAACTCCGCGGCGGCTGCGTCGACGATCGAGGGCTCGGCATAGATCCCGGTGCGCGTACCGATCGCCTTGAACGCGAAGTCGCCGACGGCGAGCGCCATCAGGTACGACGGGATCGGCTGCTTCATCTCGAACCGCCAGACGCCGTCAGCGGGTGGGCGCTGGAGATTAGTGGCCGACATCACCGCCCACAGCTTGTCGGGAACGTGGATCACCGCGTCGTACGTGAACCGCACCGACGGAGTGTCCTGCAGCGGTACCCAGCTACGCGCGAGGATCGCCTGAGACTGCGTGAACAGCATCGGCGCGCGCTTGCCCGCCGTGCCCGACGGCTCCATCCACAGCAGCGCGCGTGCCTGCGGCGACGTGCGGTACGCGATCGCGACGCATTCGCCCGGCGCCTGGATCACGAGCGAGCTGCCGAGGAACGGGTGTGGATGATCCACGGCGTAGGCGAGCGGCTTGCTCGACGCACAATCGATCACGGATTCGATCGCCAGATCCTGGGTATCCAGACGAAGTGGTGCGTTCGGATCGCGGCGCGCGACCGTCAGCTTCGCCGTGCCGTGAAGGACACGCGCGGTGAAGTCGACGGTGAGGTCGAGCGAGACGTGCGTGATCGCGACCTTCGTGGGCTCGGCGAAGGAGTGCGGATCGCGCGCCGGAGGTGCAGATGGTCTCGCCGGATGCCCGCAGGCTGCGAGCAAGACGAAGACCAGCGTGCGAACCACGCGGTCTTATACCCTATGGACAGCTACCCGCAGGTCCCGCGAAGTCGTACGGAAACTTGTAGCGACCACCGACCAACGACTCCAGCTGCGCGCAGCTGCCCATCCCATGCGTCATGAACCAGCCGTCGAGGAACTCGACGAGATCCGCGCCGGGGAAGCCGCGCGGCTGCGCCGACAGCATGTACCCCGACAGCACGTCCCACACCTCGGGATGCGTCGCCACCATCGGATCGTTGTCGCCGCCGGCGCCATCGCCGATGTCGTAGAGGAGCTCGGCGACCATCCACTCGCTGACGGACTGACTCATCCCGCCGTTCAGGCTCGCGGCATGCACGCCGTTCTCGAGCTCGACCGACCACCCGCCACCGGCGGAGTAGTCGATGTAGTACGGCACGCCGCGCACCGCGATCGCGAACCACGTCGCCCCACCCTCGCCCCATGCGAGGCGCGGATCCGCCGGACTGCCATTGTGCGAACCGCCCGGGTTATCGCTGACGGAGTATTCGTCTTGAACGTAGTGACCGAGCTCGTGGAGCGCGACCACGTCGTCCCAGCCGTCGTCACCGTCGAGGTGCAGCGAGTTGTCGCCGCCCTGGTAGTACGAGCCCGTCGCCGAGCCGAGCTGCCAGTAGAGGAAGACGGGCGAGATCGTGAGGTGGCCGCGTGCGCGGATCCAATCCATCGCGGTGATCGCATTGTCGAGGGCGTTCCATGCACCGGCGACCGACTCGCTCGCCTCGATCGTGAGGTCGACCGTGCTGTCACCCGGCGCGAACGGCTCCGACCCGAGCGCGTGGAGATACCCCGAGGCATCGCGCACACGTGCCGGTCTCGCCTCGGCGCGCGACCGGCTGTACGCGACCACGCGCACGTTGCCGGTCGCCTCGAAGGTCGCGACATACGTCCCATCATCGGCAGCGGAGACCGTCGCCAGCGTGGCATCCGTCGCGTCGTCGAGCACCGCCACCATCACACCGCGCGCCGGCTTCGCGATCGGAGTCCCGAGCTGACCCGGTGATAGCGGGCGATCCTCCCAGCGGATCGTTCCGGTCACACGCTTACTTGCCTGCGCATCCACGCAGCCGTAGCCGGTGACGTCGTCGACATACCCGCAGGTCTGCCCCGACGCACCGCAATCGGAGATCACCGGCTCGCTATCGCAACGGCCGAGGACGTTGCCGTCGCAGTGACCGAGCGGTCCTACCGTCGAGCAATCGAGTGGCATGCACCCAGCCACGCCTTCGATCGCGTTGCATCCGAGCACGCACGACTCGTGCTGGACCTCGCCGTCCACGCACCGCGCGACGCCCGTGTCATCACACACGCCGTTCTCGGGCACCTCGCCGCAGCGATCGCTGGGCAGGTCGTCGTCCCCTCCCGGCGGCGTGTCCCCACCCGGCGTCGGCGAGTCGAACGAACACCCCGCGAGCAGGATCAGGAGCAGCGTCCTCATCGCCGGACCTCCCGCGCGAGCTCGCCATCCGGCGTCGCGTACAGCTTCGTCTTCGGCACGGGCTTCGGTTCGCCGAGCGTGATCATCGCGGTCTTCACCATCTCGACTCCCTCCACCGGGACGCGGGCCGATGCCCAGATCTCGGTGGTGCGATCGCGAACCTCGACGATCGTGCTGACCACGCGCTGCTGACCGCGCGCGGTCGGACCGTACGAGCCCTTGCCGGATCCTCCCGCGACCGCGAGCTCGAGCCAAGCGACGCCAGTCGTCGGAGTCACGACGACCGCCAGCTCGTACCGCCCGGGACCGACGAGACGACTCGTCAACTCGACGTTCACCGGCGGCTCGGGCTTACAACTCTTCGCGGTCCCCCCGGAAACGGTCGTGGGTGAAGCGTTCAACTCCGGATCGCGGCCGCACGCTCCCCAAAGCGCGGCTGCGACCAGTACGAGCCTGGGCGTCCTCATCGCGAGGAAACGTAGGCGCACCGAGATCGCGGTTCACGTCTTCGCGGCAGCCGCGCGCTAACTGTTACTGACCGAGCGTCAACAACGCATCACGGAACGCGCGTGACCAGCGAGTCGACGGCGTGGACCGGCGGCGCCGCTCCGTTGATCAGGTGCTTGATCGAACCGAGGACGAGGCGCTGCTGTTCGAGCATCGACTTACCGGCGAACACCGAGGACACGACCTCGATCGTGAAGTGGCCACCGCCGCCCTTCACCGAGACCACGGCATCGGGGATCGTGGTCTTGATGCCGTTGGTGATCGCGTCGGGGATCGAGCCGACGAAGTCGGTGGGATGGTCGCTCATGGGCGCACTATAGCGGCGATTTCTCAGGAAACCGGGGCCCAGGTGGTGCTGTCCTAGGGCCATGCGAATTGGGGTCGTCCTCGCCATCGGTCTGCTCGCGTCGGTCGCTCGCGCGGATGTCTCGCAGGACAAGCTGA
>JBBQJJ010000467.1:0-6727 GCA_038325805.1 Haliangiales bacterium | reverse complement strand
GATCCGTGGCCGGGCGTCGCGGGCGGTGGGCAGGATCGCGACAAGGTCGCGCCGCACATCGAGATCGCGCATCGCGATCGCGGCTCGCATGCGCTGATCTACTTCTGGGTTGGCTGGTCGTAACTACCAGGCGATCACGTGCCAGGTGGCGAGCTCACCCTCGCACGCCGACACGATGCCAGACCGATACGCGATCTCGATCGCCGCGATCCGGCGATCGACGTCGATCGCCGCGGCAGCAACGACCGCGGTGACCGTGCAATCGACGCCGAGGTCCCCCACCACCCAGTTGGGAGTTGCATGGTGCTGGAGCACCTTGGCGCCGTCGAGCACACGCACACCCGCAGGCCCCCAGTCGATCACGTAGCGACCCGCCGCTCGTCGTCGGTCAGCGACGGCCGCCAGCACCGTCATCGGGTGGAGCTCCAGCGCCAGGTGCTGCTTGGCGAGCCAGCGATCCGCGCGGCCTCGCTGGTCGTCCTTTCGCGCTTCATCGAGAGGCTCGCCGAGCGGGTCGGGCAGGATCGCGATGTAGGGTCGGGTTGGCGTGTCATCGCGCGCGATCCTGTAGATCTCGAGCTGGCCCCAGTCGGCGGGACCTTCGCGCCGGATCGCTGCCAGGACCGTGCGGCCATCGGCAGCGACCGCCGGAAGCCCCTCGACCCGCAACGAGTCGGCCGTCACCCGCGGCGCCACCACCGAGCTCGATGGCGGGTCGGGCACCGGCGCCATCCAGCAGCTCGTGGATGCGAGCACAGCGGCGAGTAAGCGATGCATCGGTAGATCTAGCCTTGGTCGATCTCGTCGTGCCGACGAATGCCTGCCTCTTCGGGCCTCGGCGTCAGCCGCATCCCGACGTTCGTCGCGGGGTCGCCGACGATGCCCATCGCACCGGTCAGCCACCCCTCCCACAGCCTGCCGACCACCTCGTACCGCCAGGTCGAGAAGGCGGGTAGCGACCGCGCCGCTTCGAGCCCCTGCTCGTCGATCAGCCGCGCCGCTTCCTCGGCATCGCTGCGCGTGGCGAGCAACCGCGAGGTCACCCCGCTCTGCTCCGAGGCGAGCTGGACGATCGCGAACAACAGCTCCGACCAGCGCTGCGCGCGTGTCGAGACACCCTTCGCCATCACGACGCCACCCTCGAGCGCCTTCGCCGAGCCGATGATCTCGACGATCTCCTCGACGCGCTGGCGCGCCGGCTGCGGCAGGCCCTTGAGTGCGAGGAGCTTGCCCGGCTCGGTCGGGCGGGTCCGTGCGAGGTCGATCACCAACTTCTCCGTCAGCACCCAGCCGAGCGGCTTGTCGAGCTCGTGCGCGACGCGAAACCGCCACGCCGCCAACTCGTGGACGACCGCGAGTGCCAGGGGATCGAGCCCGCGCAGGCCACCGATCCCCCGCCACGCCTCCTCCGGTCCAAGCGTGGCCGCGGCGAGCGCATCCGCGGCGACCACCCTGGTTTCTGCGAGTGCCCACGTCAGCCGGGGTCCGAGCTTCGCGACGAGCTTCGCGTAGAGCACGTGAAGATGGCTGACATCGGCGAGCGCATACGCGAGCTGCGCGTCGCTGAGCGGCCGCTTCGCCCAGTCCGTCCACTGCTGCTCCTTCGCGAGAGGAAAGCCGAGGACCTCCTGGGTCAGCGCGCCGAGGCCGAGCTGATCGCCGAGGCCGGCGAACGCTGCCATCACCTGGGTGTCGATCACCGCCGGCATCGCGATCCCGAGCCGGGCGATGATGGCGAGGTCCTGCCGCCCGGCATGGACCACGGGCCGGGGATGGGCCGCGAGTGCCTCGAACACCGGCCTCGGATCGACGGCGAGCGCGTCGATCAGCCGAACTTCAGCCGTGGTTGCCACGATCTCGCCGAGGGGGGCATCCAAGGGCACGGTCAGCCAAGCAACTTGAACGACACATAGCCTCGGGATCAGCCGATCGGCGGTCAGGAACTCGAGGTCGAACGCAGCGAGCGAGGCACCCGAAATCGCGTCGCAGATCGCGGCGACCTCCGCAGCCTCGGTGACGAGCACGCTGCACGATACCACCCGCCCGAGACGATCCAACCCGACCGACTTTGTTAGATTTCACCCCGGAGGAACCTGTGACGAATAGCTTTGGAAGCCGCGCCGAGATCGCAGTTGGATCGAACAAGGTCGCGCTCTACCGACTCGATGCCTTGATCAAAGAGAAGGTCGGTGACGTCGAGACGTTGCCGTTCTCGCTCCGCATCCTCCTGGAGAACCTGCTGCGGTACGAGGATGGCAAGACGGTGAACCCCGCCGACATCGAGGCGGTCGCGAAGTGGGATCCCAAGCATCGCGTCGACCACGAGGTCCAGCTGCGGCCCGCGCGCGTGCTGATGCAGGACTTCACCGGCGTCCCCGCGGTGTGTGACCTCGCGGCGATGCGCGACGCGTTCGTCGCCCTCGGTCTCAAGGGCAACGAGATCAACCCGCTGCGCACCACGGATCTCGTGATCGACCACTCGGTGCAGGTCGATCACGCCGGCACCCAGCTCGCGTTCAAGCAGAACGTCGACCTCGAGTACCAGCGCAACCGCGAGCGCTACCTGTTCCTCAAGTGGGGCCAGAAGGCGTTCGACAACATGAAGGTGGTCCCGCCGGGCACTGGCATCTGCCACCAGGTGAACCTGGAGTACCTCGCGCGCGTGGTGTGGACGGACGGGTCGGGTGGCACCCCGGTCGCGTTCCCCGATTCGCTCGTCGGAACGGACTCCCACACGACGATGATCAACGGCCTCGGTGTGTTTGGCTGGGGCGTCGGTGGCATCGAGGCCGAGGCCGTCATGCTCGGCCAGCCGATGGCGATGTTGATCCCCGAGGTCGTCGGCTTCGAGCTCACCGGGGAGTTGCCGCCCGGCGCGACGGCCACCGATCTCGTCCTGATGGTCACGCAGCAGCTGCGCAAGAAGGGCGTGGTCGACAAGTTCGTCGAGTTCTACGGCGCCGGCATCAAGGCGTTGTCGCTGCCGGATCGCGCGACGATCGCGAACATGGCGCCCGAGTACGGCGCGACGATGGGCTTCTTTCCCGTCGACGACGAGACGCTCAACTACCTCCGCTTCACGGGCCGCGCGGAGGATCACGTCAAGCTGGTCGAGCGCTACTGCAAGGAGAACCTGCTGTGGCGCCAGGACAACCCGAAGTTCCGGTTCACCGACGCGCTGTCGCTCGATCTCTCGCAGGTCGAGCCGTCGCTCGCCGGTCCCGCGCGCCCGCAGGATCGCGTACCGCTGAAGGTGTCGCGCCGCTCGTGGCGCAAGACAGTCGCCGCGATCCTCGGTGACAAGACCGAGGCCGAGCCGAAGGTGATCGAGAGCTGGGTCGACTCCACCAGCATCGCCGCGCCGGGCAAGCTCGCCGCGTCGCGCAACGTCACGATCGATGCGACGCCGTTCAAGCTCGGGCATGGCTCGGTGGTGATCGCCGCGATCACCAGCTGCACGAACACGTCGAACCCGACGGTGCTGATGGCCGCCGGGCTGCTCGCACAGAAGGCCGTCGCGAAGGGCCTGACGTCGAAGCCGTGGGTCAAGACCTCGCTGGCGCCCGGTTCGCAGGTGGTCACCGACTACCTGATCGCGGCCGGTGTGATGAAGGACCTCGAAGCCCTCGGTTTCTACCTCGCAGGCTACGGCTGCACCACGTGCATCGGCAACTCCGGCCCGGTTCACGACTCGATCGCACAGGCGGTCAAAGACGAGAATCTCGTCGTCTGCTCGGTGCTCTCGGGCAATCGCAACTTTGATGGTCGGATCAACCCGGTGGTTCGCGCGAACTACCTCGCGTCACCACCGCTGGTGGTCGCGTACGCGCTCGCCGGAACGATGAACATCGATCTCGAGACCGAGCCGCTCGGTCTCGATCAGGACGGCAAGGCCGTGTTCCTGCGTGACGTCTGGCCGTCTCCGCAGGAGATCGCCGAACTGGTGCGCACGGCGGTCAAGCGCGAGCAGTTCGAGGCGCGCTACGCGCACGTGCTCGACGGCGATGCCGAGTGGAAGCTGCTCGAAGCGCCGATCGGCGACACCTTCGCGTGGGATGAAACGTCGACGTACATCCGCAAGCCGACGTTCTTCGACAACCTCGGCCCGACGCCGAAGCCGCTGGTCGATATCAACAACGCGCGCGTGCTCGCGATCCTGGGCGACTCGGTCACCACGGATCACATCTCACCCGCGGGTAACATCGCGAAGGGCAGTCCGGCTGGGCAGTACCTCGATTCGCATGGGGTTCAGGCGAGGGACTACAACCAGTACGGCGCGCGCCGCGGCAACCACGAGGTGATGGTGCGCGGCACGTTCGCGAACATCCGGATCAAGAACTTGATGCTCGATGGCGTCGAGGGTGGCGTGACCAAGTACTTCGGCAAGAGCGGCGAAGAGCAGCTCGCAATCTACGACGCCGCGATGAAGTACCAGGCCGAGGGCGTGCCGCTGATCGTGATCACCGGCGACCAGTACGGGGCTGGCAGCTCGCGCGACTGGGCGGCGAAGGGCACGCTACTGCTCGGAGTTCGCGCGGTGATCGCGAAGTCGTTCGAGCGCATCCATCGCTCGAACCTGATCGGCATGGGCGTGCTGCCCCTGCAGTTCCACCCCGGCCACGACGCGAAGTCCTACGGCTTCACCGGCGAGGAGACCTTCACGATCGAGGGCATCGCCGGCGGCGTCACCCCGAAGAAGCAGCTCGACGTGATCGCGACCAAGCCCGACGGAACGACGATCAAGTTCGTCGCGACCGCACGTGTCGACACTCCGCAGGAGGTCGAGTACGTGGCACATGGCGGCATCCTGAGCTACGTGCTCCGCCAGCGCGCAGCGGCCCTCAAGGCGAAGTAGCCCGACACCTCGAGGCCGCTCCGATCCCGGCAATCGGGATCGAAGTCGCTGAACGCCACCGCGAACCGTCGTGGGTCGACAAGCGCGAGCTCAGAACGCGTAGCCGACGCGAAAGTACGCGTTGCCTTCGGTGTCGTCGCCGTACTCGTTCTTGCTGGTCATCCGCTTCGCGACACCCGCTGCGAACGCCAGGTTGAGCCCCGAATCGAACGTCCACTGCCATCCGAGCATGAGCTGCGGCCCCACCCACGAGTTGTCCGAGCCGCAATCGACGCAACCGGCGAACGACGTCTCCGACTGCAGGTTCGTGCGGTACAGCAGGCCGCCCTCGAGGAACGGGCCCGAGAAGGCGCGCCGGAAGTAGAGCGGCACCGTGGCACTCACCTGAAAGAACTCGCCATCGACCGCGGTGATCGCGGCCGACAACGCGACGTTCTGCGCGACAGCGTGAGTCACCGAGAGGTCATACATCCCGAAGAACAACCCAAAGGGGTTCGCCGCGAGGTTGGTCTTCTTCTGCTTCACGAGGTAGTCCCCGCGCTCACCGACCTTGATGGGGACGCCGTTGATGTGCGAGACGTTGTTCCAGTCCTCGTTCTGGGGCGCCCCGTTCGCAGCCATCGGTGCAGCCGGCGGCATGCCCGGGGGCTGGAGCATGGGTTGGGAAGCACCGTTCGGCGTGACCACCACCGGTGCGTTCGGCGTGACCACGACAAGGGTGTCTACGTTCGTAGTCTCGGTATCAGCCTGCGCTGCGGTGACGGACCAGGTGAGGAGAGCGACGGCGGCGACGACCTGCTTCATGCGGTTTGCCTCAAGCACTCTTGGTGCCAGCGCAGGCGCCTCGCCTACGCTGTTGTACTGCAACGAGTTTTGCGAAGGACTGGAGGCAGGTCCCTGACATGCCTCGAACAGGAGAATCGTCATGTCCGACCAATTCCTGACGACGATGTCGTGATCAGGGCGCTTGGCAGAAAGTGACAACCACGAGCTAGACGAACGTCTCGAGGTGCGAGCTCCACCACTCCAGGGTCTCGACGTCGTCGGGATACGCCTGCAGGAGATACGGCAAGACGATCTCGCTCATCTGCGCGAGCGCGCGCCGATGGGCGAACGCTTCGGTCTTCTGGGAGTCATCCATCCGCCAGCGGTCGCCGGTGGTCCGGAACATGTAGTCGAAGTGATGCGCGAGCTCGTGCACGAACGTGCCGAGCGCCGATAACAGCAGGAAGCACGTGATCTCGGGCTCGAGGTCGGCCGCATCCTCGAACGCGTAGACGGCGATGCCGCGTGCGCGTTCGCCATACCGGCCCCGCACGAACGACGCCACGACCCCTTCGAGTCGCGACCACCCCCAATGGGCCATCGGCCTGTGCAACGCGATCGACCCGAGCCCGTCGAGATCCCCAGGAGGCAACCGCCGCATCACCTCGCGAAGGTCGCGCTCGGTCGCCCCGTGGTGCGTGCGCTCGTCTCCTGGCTCGATCACGATCGGCACGGTCTCCGCCGTGTGGGGAGCCAGCGGCCCGCGCGTGCGGGTCTGCCGTACCCGCTTGCGAATGCTGCGCTGCCGATGAATGTTCGCGCGCACGGCGTCCGCGCGTGCCCACGCTTCGTCGGTGTCCTTGCGAACCGCGGTCTTCCACTCGATCGCGGCAACCGCGTGCGTGTCGTGAATGCTCCGCGACACCTAGCTGCAACCTCTCATGCCCCTGTAGGTCGCCAGCGTCCGGATCTACAGCACGAAGAACTTCATGCCGCAGCGCGCTGTACGCGCATCCCGACCAGGCCGACGATCACGCGGTCGATCCGCTCGCGTGCCGGCATCCGCACGCGCTCGCCGATCGCCCGGTACAGCGCGTCGACGGCGCT
>JBBQJJ010000466.1:0-6761 GCA_038325805.1 Haliangiales bacterium | reverse complement strand
TGCTCGCCGGCTTCATCGCCTTCCGGTTCTTCGACATCGTCAAGCCGCCGCCCGTGCGCTGGCTCGACGAGAATCTGCCCGGCGGCTGGGGCGTGATGATGGACGACATCGCGGCCGGTGTGATGGGTGCCATCGTGATGGGCGTGGCGACCTATTTCGGGGCCTGGGATGCCATCGCGGGTCTATAGTCCGCGAATGCGACTGCTGGTCGGCCTGGTGCTCGTTGCGCTCGGGGCGATCGCGCAGGCAAACGGTCGCCCGCCCGCCACCAACGGCGTCGCGTTTCACCCGGCCGATCCATCCACGATCCTGATCCGGTCGACCTTCGGTCTGCTGGTCAGCCACGACGACGGTTGCTCGTTCCACTGGGTCTGCGAGAAGGCGCTCGGCTATGGCGGCGAGTTCGATCCGAAGTACGCGGTCGCCGTCGACGGGACGATGTTCGCCACCACCTTCGAAGGCCTGCGCGTCAGCCGCGACGGCGGGTGCTCGTGGGTGACCGCCACCGACGACAACACCAAGAACCTCACCGGCATCTGGATCGACGCCCTCGACATCGGACCCGACGGCACGGTCTGGGTTGCCACCGCGGAGAGCGCCGGATCGAACGACGTGTTCTCGTCGTCGGACAACGGCGTCACGTTCACCCCGCGCGGCCAGCAGTCGGCGACGATCTGGTGGAAGTCGGTCAAGGTCGCGCCGTCGAACAAGCAGCGCGTCTACCTCGCCGGCTATCAAGTGGCCGGCGCCCTACCCGGAGGTGGTCAGGCGTCGCCCACGGCGCACCTCCGACGCTCCGACGACAACGGCGCCACCTGGACCTCGCTCGAGCTGTTCGGCTCGCGCCGCGATCCGCCCGACATGAAGTTCGGGCCGACGCCGATCGTGCTGGTCGCCGCCGTCGATCCCAAACAACCCGACACGCTGCTGCTGATCTCTCTCGGCGCCAACGGGAGTCGTGGCGATCGACTCTATCGCTCGACCGACGCCGGGTACTCGTTCACCGAGGTGCTCGCGACCGCCGATCCGATCCGCGATACGCTGTTCGCGCAGGACGGCACCGTCTACGTCGCGACGATCAACACCACCTTCAAGTCGACCAACAACGGGCTGACGTTCTCGCCGCTCGCCGGCTCCCCGCAGCTCGCGTGCCTGGGGCAGCGCAGCGACGGCAAGCTGTTCGGCTGCGGGGCGAACTGGGAACCGGACTTCAAGGCAGTCGCGGTGTCACCCGACAACACGGGCACCTGGACCAAGCAGTTCCGCTTCGTCGAGCTCGCCGGTCCGCTGCAATGCGCCTCGGGGACGACGAGTGCGCAGCTCTGCGATCCGGCGTGGCCGAGCCTGCAAGCGCAGTTCGCGGCGACGGGCCCGGCGACCTGCGGCGTGCAGCCCGACGGTCCGGTCGACGTCACGCCCGTGATGCCTGAAGATCCAGGTGGATGCTGCGACGCCGGTGATGCCGGGGTGCCGCTCGTCGCGGCGGGCTTCGCGGTGGGCTGGCTCGTCGTTCTCCGCCGCCGGCGCAAGCGCTGCTGTGAGTGACGGCGCATCTCGCGGCTGATGGCATCGGATCGCGGCTGAGCGCCTGGATCGCAGAACATGGCGCAGGACGGCTGCCCTGACGCAACCGTGCGTTGCTGTGGGCGATGTGTCGGCCCGATGGCCAACGCGTCCACGCCCATGAAGCAACACGCTGCAACCCTATTCCACCGCACCAGCTTTGAAGCAACCCGGCTACCCAGTCGTGAGACAACTCGTCCCATGCGGGCGTTGTTGGTTTGTTCACTTCTGATTTCCTGCACCAAGGCCAACCCTGAATTCTGCGAGGCAGAGCAAGACTGCTCGAACGGGTTTGTGTGTGATCTGGAGAGCCATGCCTGCGTCGAGGCTCCACCGCCACCCGATCCCGAATGCAGCGCCGAGATCGCATGTGCCGATCCGTTGAAGCCGATCTGCGGCAGCGATCAAACCTGTCATGCCTGCACGCTCGACGACGAGTGTGACTCGCAGGTCTGCCGGTCAGATGGCGCGTGTGAGGATAGTGAGAACGTCATCTACGCGGCTCCGGGCGCTCTAGCAACGGGAGACTGCTCAATCGAGACACCATGCGCCCTGGCATTCGCAAAGTCGAAACTCACCAGCGTGCGCGCGACGATCCGTCTCGTATCAGGCTCCTACACCCTGACAAATGACTTCGTGGTCGACGGGGTCACGGCAACCATCGTCGGCAACCGCGACTCAGTGCTCGAGGACGCTGGCGGTTCGTTCCGCGTTGCAAACGCCGGCGATCTAACTTTGAAAGGGATCAGCTTCGAACGGGGAGTCAGCTGCACCGGAGCCACTTTGAACCTGGTGAGAACCAACTTCGACAATTCACCAGTTGGGGTACTCCAGACGTGGGTGACCTCAACGAATTGCACCGTGACAATCGAAGATTCGGAGCTCATGGACTCCACCCAGCACGGTATTGCGAGCACGGGGGGCTCGCTCACCGTCACAGGTACGCGCATCGAGCGTAGCCAGGGCAACGGCATCGTCTGCGCGTCGTCGGTGTGTGCGGTGCGACAGTCCGCGATACGGGAGGGCCAACAAATCGGTATCGACGCCACACCCCAATCGCTTCAGGTCACTCGCTCGGAGATCACAGCGAACAAGCAGGGTGGCCTTCGAAGCCTTGGAGGGAGCTGCGACATCACGAACAATTTCGTGTTCAGGAACGGTAACGACAAGAACGGAACCTTTGGTGGTATGCGCCTCGAACCCGGGAGCGGGATGAAGCGTATCGAGCACAATACGATCGTGTTCAATGACAGTGACCCATTCGCAAGTCCTGCGTTCGCCGGTGGCCTGTTCTGCAAGAACGCCGGAGCTCCGAACAACCTCATCTACAACAACGCAGCCGGTAACAACACGATGCCAAACTCGCAGACCGGCGGTGTCTGCAATTTTACCGGCTCATTGATCGTCAACGGCAACGGCACAAACGAGCTCCACTTCGTGTCACCGATTGTCGTGCCGTTCAACTATCACTTGGCTGACGAACTGAGCCCAGCTGCGAACGCTGGGATGGCGACCACGGTGACAGAGGATTTCGATGGAGCTCCTCGGGGAAATCCGCCCGACATCGGCGCGGATGAGTTCGGCGACTAAACCGTCGATTAACGACTCCGACGTTTGCGCAGCAGCAAGGCACCAACAGCCAATCCAAAGAGAACGCCGGTGGGCGAGTTGTTGCTCGCACTGCAGCAACCACTCTCTCCACCACTCTCCGGTGGATCGACTCCGGCTTCGGAGCCAGGCGTACCCGCGTCCGGCGTCGGACCTGGGCCCGAGGTCGACAGGGTGATGTCGGCGCAGTTGAAGTAGATGTCGTCACTATCCGGTTCGATCGTGTACGGTTTCTTGTCCGTCATCAGCTGGATGAACTGCAACGTGCAGTTGTTGCACTCTATCGAGGGCAACGTGACCTGAATGCTCGACGTGCCATCGGGGATAAAGTCCTTCAGGATCAGGGCTCCAGTAGCGTCGGTCGTCCCCGTCTGATCTTGATCTAGCGTTGGAAAGTTGTTCGGTGGAGCACCAGGGCCCGCCGGCGGAATCCCGAACGTGTCCCCGTCGGGCTGAAACGCGATACGAAAGTGTCCCGGATGGTTGATGGTCTCCATCCACGTGACGGTGATCGTCTCGCCGGGTTGGAATACGGTGACGCGGGAGGCGACGCGCCCTTGCCCGGTCACGCCGCAGTGTTCTGCCTTCTGATCTCCGGTGAGGCTATCGGTGCGCGACAGTGGACTGGTCAGGTGGATATGCGCGTCAGCGGTCCCGAACGAGAGGATCGTGAGCGCGGTCGCAAAGGCAGCTCGCATCCGCGCATCCTCTCACAACGCCTCGCAGCGACCTTGACCTGATTACCAACCGTAACCAGCCGTACTCAGTCATTTCTGCGGGTACGAAGCCGTTGGCTTTAGCCGGTAGCTACTGATAGCTCGTCGCGTGGCGCGAGCTCGGGATCGCGGCTGCTTCCTCGTCGACCACACCGCTCGGCCGATCCGCCGGTAGCGTGTAGCGCTTCTCGATCGCCGCCTTGATCGCGGCTCGGCTTCGGGTACTGCTCGATCCGGAGGACCTCCTCGGCGAGCTCCGTGTCCTCTCGCTGTGGAACTCCCAGGTCTCGTCGTCGACGCCGTCGGCGAGGTGGGTGAACAGCTGGAGGTTGTGCGCCTTCAAGTTGAGCTTGTTGGCGGGGCCCTTGAAGTACAACGAGCGCGCTTTGCCGAGGTTGCCTTCGGCGTACTTGCGGACGTGGCGCTTGCGCGCTGACTTCGGCGGGTCGTAGGAGACGAACTGGGTCTCGGGGTTGCCGATCCGCCGGCGTTCGCGCTCGGCGAGCAGGAGCGCGCGTCAGGGCGCGACGGTTCGCAGGTGATCGCGCCAGCTCGGCACGCGAAGGACGACGCCGAGGTCTCGCTTCATCCGGGTGTTGTCGATCCGGCGGTTCGCCGCCAGCATGCCCGCGACCTCCGGATCCACGCTGTCGATCGAGACTCGCGATGGCGGCTGGGCACCGAGTCGCGCCGCGATCGTGTCTGCGACCTCACCGATCGGGCTCGGATCGTCATCCGCGATATTGACCGGTCCGGAGATGTCGCTCGTTGCCGCGGCGAGGATCGCGGCGACCAGATCGTCGACGTGAATCCGGCAAACGTGCGAGCTACCATCCCCGACGATCCGGTAGCTGCCCGCGCGGATTCGCTCGATCATGCCGCGCCCCGGGCCATAGATGCCCGCCGGCCGCAGGGCGATCCAGTTGCCCGTCAGAGCAGCCTCCGCGGCGGCGCGCGCACGACCCTTTGCGGTGAGTGGTGCGATCGGCCAGCTCTCGTCGACGAGCGCGCCCTCGCCCGCGCCGTACACGCCGGTCGAGGACACGTAGACAAGACGTGCGCCGTTCGCTGCGGCGATCAGGTTTCGGAGCTCGCCTGCGGGATCCTGCGCCGGTGGGGCGAGGCAGACCACGATGGCGTTGGACGGGATCGCGAGGGCGGCCAGCGATGAGGGATCGCCGAGGTCCGCGCGAAGGCCGCGTCCCCCGAGCTCGCGTCCCTGCGCTTCCGCGACCGCGGCGTCGCGACGGGTCAGCGTCACCGTCTCGCCGCGCGACACCAGGGCTCGGGTCAAGCCAACGCCGGTGTAACCGCAACCGATCACGAACCAGGGACGCACGGCCGGTGAGTCTGCCCCGGTTCGCCGTCAAACCATAGGCGAGAGTTTGCCCCCATTTCCGGCGCTCGCTACGATCACCGTTCGTGCGCGCCGTCCTAGCCGTTGTTCTCTGCGCGTGCGCGACGAGCCGGCCGCCGGCCGAGCTCGATGGTCCGGATGCACCGATCGATCGAGAGGACCACTACACGATCTGGCTCGGGGGCGCGCGCGTCGGCACCGCGATCGAGCGCGAGGAGTGGTCGCGCTCGGGGCTGACGCTGCACCGCGAGGAGCGCATGCACTTCCTGCGCGGCGACGCCGACATCGCCCTGGCGACGACGATCGAGATCCAGACCAGTCGGGCCCTCGTCCCGTCACGCGTGCGCTGGCGCGAGCGCACGATCGCGACCCCGCTCGCGACGTCGATCGCGGAGACGCCGCGCGAGCGCCGCGCCGAAGCCACGCGTGACGCGAACGGCGGATGGCACACCTCCGACGGCACGCAGCTCCCCGGCGATGCGATTCCGGCCGAGCTGGTCCCCACGCTCATCCGCGAGCATCGCAGGACGCCTGCGTTTTCGGGTCGCGTGTTCTTGCCCGGTCGCGGCTTTCTGATCGGCGATGGCAGGATCGATCGGATCGCCGAGCGCCGCCTGGTCGCGCGACTCGCCCTCGACGGCGGAGCGCTCGCCGAAGCCACGATCGACACCACCGACGACGGCACGTACACCCGCGTCGTCGACGGGGAGGGCGTGATCGCGATCCGCACCACCGAGGCCGCGGCCCGCGAGCCGTTCCAGCCCGTCGATCTGATCGCGGCGACGTCGATCCCGATCGCCGGCGTGGCATCGCAGATCCTGATGCTCGAAGGTGGCCTCGCCGTGCCGCCGCTGCCGGGCCAGCTCGCGCGCTCCGAACCCGACGGCGTCGCACTCGAGCTGTCCCCTCGCCTGCCCGGCGATCTGCCGTACGGCGCGTTCGGCCGCGATCGCTCGAGGGAGATCAACACGCTGGTGTCGACGGTGCGTTCGCGGATCTCGCCCGACCTCGGCGCGCACCCCGGCTCGCCGCGCGATGCCGCCACCGCGACCGCTGGCGACTGCACGACGTTCGCCCTCGCCTACGCCTCGCTCGCGACCGGTCGCTCGATCCCGACGCGCGTGGTCACCGGGCTCCGGATCGACGGGGGTCGCCTGGTCCGCCACCGCTGGGCGGTGTCGTGGACTGGTAAGGCCTGGATCGCCGTCGACGCCGCGTTCGGTGCCGCACCCGCCGGTGGCGATCTGATCGGGCTCGCCGTGCACGACGCCGACGATGCGGGGCTCGTCGCCGGCGAGGCTGCCCTCGCGCAGGTCCGCAGCGCGTCCTGGCGCTGACGCACGTCACCGAGGTCGCGTGCCGCTGCCCGACGCTGGTGCGGGCTACGGCGCGCCGGCTCGGCACGCCCAGAGCGCGCGGTGCACCGCCCCGTCGTCGAGCCCATCGCCGATCAACACCAGCTCGGTGCGCCGCGGTGCCTCGCCCCACGGCTCGAGGTACCGCAGCTCGGTGCGCAC
>JBBQJJ010000465.1:0-6785 GCA_038325805.1 Haliangiales bacterium | reverse complement strand
ACGCGACGCTACTTCGTCGCGGCGAGGATGTCGGCGGCACCGCGCGCGAGCAGGTCGTCGGCGAGCTGCGCTCCGAGCCGCTCGGCATCGGAGGCGGCGCCACGCACTTCACCGCGCAGGATCTTGGTGCCATCGGGCATGCCGCAGAGCCCGAGCAGCTTGAGTCCACCCGCGTCGTCGATCGCGTGCGCGGCGAGTGGCGTCTGGCAGCTGCTACCCATGCGCAGGAGGAACGTTCGCTCGGCGGCCACGCGGCGCTCCTCGGCCTCGTCGTGGATGGCGCGGCGCAGCAGCGAGAGCAGTTCCGGATCGGCGTCCGCACGCGTCTCGAGCCCGAGCACGCCTTGCGCGACCGCGGGGACCGCGAAGTCGAGCGTCAGCAGCTGCGTGATCCGATCCGCCATCCCGAGGCGGGTCAGCCCGGCGGCCGCCAGGACGATCGCGTCGAACTGGTGCTCGTCGAGCTTGCGGATGCGGGTGGGGACGTTGCCGCGCAGCATCGCGATCTTGAGATCAGGCCGCCGCGCGAGCAGCTGACACTGGCGGCGCATCGACGAGGTCCCGACGGTCGCGCCGTAGGGCAGCGTGTCGACGGTGACCGGCTCGCGCGCGCACAGCGCATCCCACGGCACCTCGCGCGTCGACACCGCGGACAACACCAGGCCGGGCTCGAGCTCGGCGGGTACATCCTTCATCGAGTGCACCGCGATGTCGGCGGTGCCGTCGATCAGCGCTTGTTCGATCTCCTTGACGAACAGCCCCTTGCCGCCGACCTTCGCGAGCGGCACGTCGAGGATCTTGTCGCCCTGTGTGGTGATCACGTTGAACGGGATCGTCAGCGACGGGTCCACACCCAGCAGACGCGCCTTCAAGTGCTCGGCTTGCCACAGCGCGAGTGCGGATCCTCGCGTGGCGATCGTGATCGTGCGACTCACTGCGCTGCCTTCGACTGCTTCACGGGCTCCGACTCTGCCACGTTCGTTAGTCCCTGTGCCGATTCGCGCTCCGGCTCGCCGGCCTTCGGCTCGATCCCGAACAGGTCGCACAACACCTCGGCACGCAGCGCGGCCTCGTCGGTATCCGCCGAGCGCAAGGCTGTCGTCGGTGCGTGCAGCAGCTTGTTGACGACCAGCTCGACGAGCCGCTGTGCGACCTCGCGCTGCTGCATCGGCGAGTGCTCTTTGCGGCTCAGCTGGTCGAGCACCTTTTGCAGCTCGTTCCCTGCGATCGCGTTGAAGTGATCGCGCAGTGCACGGATCGTCGGCACCACACCCTGCGTCCGGATCCACTGCTCGAACTGCCCGGCCTCGTGCTCGACGATCCGCCCCGCTTGCTCGCCGGCCTTTGCACGCTCGGCGAGGTTCGCGTGGACGACCTTCTCGAGATCGTCGATGTCGTAGAGGAAGACGCCGTCGAGCTCGCCGATCGCGGGCTCGGCATCGCGCGGCACCGCGATATCGATCACGAAGATCGAGCGCCACTTGCGCCGCTTCGCGACCTTCTTGAACAGCTTCTTGGTCAGGATCGGCTCGCGCGCGCCCGTCGAGCTGATCACGATGTCGCTGTCGACCAGCAACTCCTCGAGCTGCTCCCATGGCTTCGCGACGGCATCGATCTCGTCGGCGAGCCGCTGAGCTTTTTCGGGCGATCGATTGGTCACCGCGATCTCGTGCGCCCCCGAGGTTCTGAGATGCCGCGCCGCGAGCCGCGACATCTTGCCGGCACCGATCACGAGCACACGCTTGCAGGCGAGGTCGTTGAACACGCGCTTCGCGAGATCGACGGCGACGGTCGACACGTTCGCGGCACCGCGCGAGATCGATGTCTCGGTACGGACGCGTTTGCCGACGCTGAACGCACGCTCGAGGCAACGCCCGAGCACCGAGCCCGAGGTGCCCGCGGTGCCGGCCACCGCGTACGCATCCTTGAGCTGCCCCAGGATCTGCGCCTCGCCGAGCACCAGTGAATCGAGCGCGCTCGCGACGCTGAAGATGTGCCGGACCGCCGCCGACCCGCGGTGGTCGTAGATCACGTCGGCGACATCCGCCGGCTTGAGCCCGCGCTGCTCGGCGAGGAACTTCCGCACGCCCCCCGTCGCATCGGCGCCGGGCTTCGCGACGCCATAGACCTCGACGCGATTGCACGTCGACACCAGCAGCGCCTCGGCGACGGGCTGCGCGGCGACCAGCGCACGCAAGGTGTCCGCGATCTCCTCCTCGCGGAACGCCAGCTTCTCGCGCACCGCCACCGGGGCCGTTCGCCAGCTGATGCCGACGACGAACAGCTCGCTCACTCGACGATCCTCCGGATCAAGTAGATCGCGAGCACGAGCACGGCCGCCGCGAACCCGGCGAGGGTCAAGCGAGCTGCACGCCGGCCACGCCAGCCGTAGACCTGGCGCGCGAGGAGCAGCCCGGCGAACGCCAGCCACGTCACCGCCGCGAGTGGATACTCGGGTCGATCCAGCGACTCGCCGAGCTTGGCGACCCACATCGCCCCGAGGATCAGCGCGACCGTGAAGATCGGGAAACCGACCCAGGTCAGCCGGTGGCTCATCCGGTCGAGTGACTCGAGGGGCGTGCCCTTGTCGCGAAACGCGAGCGAATCGAGCTTCTTCTTCTTGAGCGCGCGCTCCTCGACCAGATAGATCGCCGACAGCGCACTCGCGAGGGCGAACACACCGACCCCGACCGTCGCGAGCGAGATGTGGATCCGGCCCAGCGTGGACAGATCCTCGGGGACGTCTCCCGCGGGCGACAGCCGCGCGACCACGAGCATGATCAACGCGACGGGCATCACGACCACGCCGCCGATCGTCAGCCGGTAGCGCACGCTCGCGAGCAGGTAGCCGCCCGTGAGGATGAACGCGAGGAAGCCGATCGCCTCGCGCACCGACTGCGCGGGGTGAACGTGCAGCGTGCCGCGCCAGCCAATATCCGTGCCGTGCGCGATCAGCGCGACCGCGACGAGGGCGATCGCCGCCGGGCGAAGCTTCTGCCGTCCGGCGAGCACGAGGAACAACGCGGCCGTCGCAGCGGCATACGCTCCGACCGCGATCCAGAACGCCGGTGAGGGCGCGACCGACAGCAGGCGCTCGGCGGCGCTATCCGCGGGCATGGTGTCTCACGGGAGCAGCGGCTCGCCGATGAAGCCATCGATCACTTCGTAGGCGGTGTCGCGAAAGATCACCGAGCTCTCGAATTGCTCGCCGCCGTTTTCCTCGAGCCATTCCTTCGACTTCACCAGCCCGACCAGCTCGTTGGGGTCCGAATCGCCGCCCGTCGCCTTCACGAAGCACACTCCCGGCTTCATCAGGAACGCGCGATTGAGCTCCGTCAGGGTCATCCGATCTCCTTCCAGGGCAGCGCGGCCCTCTACCGTCCAGTTATCGAGGCGCTCGATGGAGATGAAGAGCCGTGACATCTGGGGACTAATTCTACGCCCTGCCCAACCGGCCGCCTAGGTTGTCAGCAGCAGCGCCAGGGGTTATGTAAGAGTTCCTTCTGGAGGTACTGAAGATGGCCAGCGCGAACGTCAAAGAGCTCACGGATCAGAACTTCGAAGCCGAGGTTCTCCAGGCAGATGTGCCGACGCTGGTGGACTTCTGGGCCGTCTGGTGTGGCCCCTGCAAGCAGATCGCCCCCACCGTCGACGCCCTCGCGGACGAGTACAAGGGCCGCCTCAAGGTGACGAAGATGGACGTCGATCACCACCAGATCATCCCGCAGCAGTACGGCATCCGGTCGATCCCTACCCTGCTGATCTTCAAGGGCGGCAAGGTCGTCGGTCAGCTGGTCGGCGCTGCCCCGCGCAGCAAGCTCGAAGCCGAGATCCAGAAGCACCTCTAGGTGCGTCGGTGGGTCTTGCTCGCAGTGCTGACCGCCTGCGAGCCCGCGAAGAGCATGCTCGATGATCCGGCCGCCGGTGCGCTCGACTGCGCCGCCGTCGCGGACAGGATCCGCGCGAGCTACACCGACGCGCAGCGCGAGGCGTTCACCAAGAACCCGAAGCTGGCGCGCTGGTTCGAGATCACCCAACGAGTGATCCGCGAGTCGTGCGACGAGGATCAGTGGCCGATCGCGGTGAAGCAGTGCGCGATCAACGCCAAACCCGGCCAGCTCGCCGAGTGCAACTCGCTGATGCCGCCGGGGCTGCAAGACAAGCTGCAGGGCCGCATGGTCGCTGCAAAGAGCGCGCTGGAATAGCGCTTCTCGACGGAGCCAGGCTCAGGAGAACCGCTTGGCAAACGCCTCGTGATTCACCCCATCACCAGGCACCGCGAACACCACCTCCGGGAACGCGTTGGCGAACTCCCCGGCGAGCAGCGTGGCAAACGCATCCGCGACCATCACGGGATCGTTACCGAACACCCCCGCACCCCACGCACCGAGCACGAGCCGCTCGACGCCGTGATGCGCGGCCACCGCGAGCACCAGCACGGCGCGCTTGCGGAGCGCAGCTTCCACGATCGAGGCATCGAACCGCTTCTGCTGGCGCAGCGCACTCGCGTTCGGTGCCGCGCAGGTGATCACCGAGGCGAACACCGGCGCGTCGAGAAACTCGCCGCGGTCGGTCTTGAAGAACGGGACCTGAGGCGACCAGATCGCGAGGTCGAGGTAGATCGGCACAGTCTCGTGGCGATTCCGCTCGTAGTGCGAGCGCTGTTCGAGCAAGCACGGGTAGAGCCCGCTCGATCGTGCGAGCGATTCTTCCTGCGCCTGCGCGCCGCCGAGGAAGCCACCGCCCGGGTTCTTCGCCGAGGCGAAGTTGAGGCACGCGAGGTGACCACGGTCGCCCGCGAGTCGTGACAGCGCCTGGATCGTGGTCTCGCGCGCGACGGTGATGGTCGTGTTCGGATGCCGCGACGGTGCGCGCAGCGACTCGCCGAGCTCGTGGAGCTCGGTGCCCGCCCGCGCCGCGTGCAAGGCCTCGCCGATCGCGACGCGTTCACCGCGCGTGTTGTGATACTCGCCCTGCTCGCACGCGGTCAGCGTCGACTTGGCGATGCCCGACTTCGCGCCACGCGAGATGTCGTTGAGCCGATCCGTCGTCGGCACCGTGGGGAACACGATGAACTCGGGCGGCACGTGATCGACGAGCCAGACGCCGTTCGCCGAGCGGTAGAACACGTGACCAGCATCGGCCATCGCGTCCGCACGGATCTCGAGCAGCACCGCCTTACCGCGCCGCTCGCCGACCTTCGACGCGGTCTCGAGGTCCGCCGACAGGTGGACGTGGTGACGCGAGCCCTTGACCAAGCCGGTCGTGCGGATCGAGTCGAGGAACTTGTCGACGGTGCCGTGCACCAGGACCGCGGGCGGTGGCGTCGGCGGGAGATCGAGCTCGACCTCCACCGAGTGGCCCTGGTTCGCGCGGATCCGACTGCCATCCGGCGACAGCGCGAACCGCTGCTTGTCGGACGACCTGACGATCTCGGCGAGCTCGTCGCGCGTGATCGAGGTGCCCTTGGCGCTCGCCTTCGCGAGCAACGCTTCGACGTCGGTCCAACCGGCGTCGTCGAGGACGATGCCGATCAGCTCAGGCTGGTGACGGAGGACGAGAGAGAGGAACTTGGACTTGTGCTTGGACATGGTGAGAGCTGCCGGCCGGCATCATTGGTGTAGTATCTACACTAAGCAGCCAGAGCCGGCAACCAGGATCTCGTACCGCTGGTCGATCACCCTCGTGACCCAGGATTGCGCCACCAACTGGCGTTCGCCGGCATCGAGGCGCGCACTCGTGGTGAGCCGTAGCGCTTACGAGACCCGCAACTACGCTGCACGGTTACGCAGCGTGCCATTGGCCGAGCAATGATCGTCAGAGCGTGGAGATGTACGTCCGGAGCAGCCCGAGCTCGGCGTCGGTGATCTCGGTGGCGGTCCAGCGCGGCATGTAGCTGGTGCGGGCGCCGTAGTTGGTGCCTCCATGACCCTGCCGGACCTTCTCCACGATGTCTCCGACCTCGCCGACAATGTCCTTGCGAACGCGACCGCTCTTGCCGTTCGCGCCGTGGCAGTTGACGCAGAACCGCGTGTAGAGACCCTCGCCTGTCGTCGGCTTCGGAGCCTCGCGTAGGTAGCCGATGATCGCGTCGAGCTCGGGATCGGGCAGCGTGTTCGCATCGAACGCGGCCATACCACCCCCAGCAAAGCCCATCTCGTTGCGGCCGTGCCGGACGACAAAGCCAGCGAAGCCGGCGACTGGGTTCAAGATCGTCGGACCGAACTCCGTGCCACTACCATCCCCATGACAGCCTCCGCATTCGAGCTCGAACAAGGTCGCGCCGTCGGTGGGACGGTCCGGATCGAGCGGCTGACCGGTGGGTGCCTTATCGGTGCCGCACGCGACCAGGAGAACGATGGCGAGAATCCTCATGCTTCACGAGTAGCCCCACCTGCCATTGGGAACAAGCGTCGAGTAGTGCGCGGACCTGTACATTTTTTGCTCAGTAGCCGTGCTTGCGCAACGACACGTTCGCGACGAAGCCCATCGCGCACAGGAACACGACGAGCGAGCTGCCGCCGTACGACACGAACGGCAGCGTGACACCGACGACGGGCGCGAGGCAGAGCACCATCGCGATGTTGACGACCACGTGCCAGAACGTCATCGCCGCGACGCCGACGCAGATCACCGCACCCATACGATCGCGTGCAGACAGCGCGACGTTGAGGATCCAGACCAGCAGGAGCGTGAACACCGCGAGCAGGAACACCGAGCCGACGAAGCCCCACTCTTCGGCCCACACGCTGTACGGGAAGTCGGTCCAGTGCTCGGGCAAGAAG
>JBBQJJ010000464.1:0-6787 GCA_038325805.1 Haliangiales bacterium | reverse complement strand
GCGCGACGTGCTCGGCACCGTCCGTTCGATCGAGTCCTTCGAGCGCGCCACGCTCCTCGCGTTCTATCGCGAGCGCTATCCCGCCTCGGCGCTGACGCTGGCGATCGTCGGCGATGTCGACATCGACGAAGTGGTCGCCGCTGCACGCGCACGATTCGAAAGCGGCCGAACCGGGGCGCGTCGCGCCGCGCCGGGCAGCAACGTCAACGCCCTTCCCGATGTGCCCGCGTTCGCGGATCGCCTCGCAGTCCTCGACAAGCGGCGGCCCGATCAGCGCGAGGTGTTCGCGTTCCTCGATCGCGCCCAGGCGCACCTCGTCGTCGGGTTTCCCGGCGCGACGCTCGATGCACCCGATCGCTATGCGCTCGAGTTACTGGTCGCCGTGCTCGGCGGGCAGGGCGGGCGGCTGTTCGCCGAGCTTCGCGACAAACGCGCGCTGGTCTATCGGGTCTCCGCGCACTCGATCGAGGGCGTCGATCCGGGCTTCGTCGCGGTCTACCTGTCCTGCTCGCCCGAGCGGCTCGGCGAAGCGGTCGACGTGACCCGTACCGAGCTCGCGAAGATCCGTACCGACGGGGTGACTGCCGCCGAGCTCGAACGTGCGAAGAGCTACGCGATCGGCAGCCACCAGATCGCGATGCAGCGCCGCGCCGCGGTCGCCAACGCGATGGCCTATCACGAGGCGTACGGGCTCGGCTGGGAGAGCTGGTCGCGCTACGACGATGCGATCCGCGCCGTCAAGCCCGCCGACCTCGCCGCCGCGGCCGCGAAGTACCTGCGCGAGGATCGCATGATCACCGCCACGGTGCGGTCCAAGATCGCGTCGCCCGGCGCGCAGCAGCGCTCGAAGATCAAGCAAGCGCCCCGCGCTCCGGTGCGTGACACGCCGAAGCCGCGTCCTCCGCGCGTCCGTCCACGAGGCAACGTATGACCGAGCCGTCCTCTCGACCGGCTAGCCACGATCTCGCCTCCAGTCTGGTGCTGGTCGCACCGCTGTTCTTCCTCTACGAGGTCGGTGTGCTGTTCGCCGGCAGCGTCAACGGCGCCGACGTGGTGACCCGCGCGGTCTACGGCACGCTCGGTCGCACGAACTACCTGCTGCTCGCCGCCGCGCTCGGCTTGGGCTTCCTGCTGTGGATCCGGCGCGCGCAGCGCCAGAGCGTGTTGCGCCTCGACGTCGTCTTGCCCGTCGTCCTCGAGGCCGCGATCTATGCCCTCACGCTCGGTGCGCTGGTCAACCTCGTGCTGGAGCGACTGCTGGGACTCGGCCTCGACCTCGGCGAGGCGATCAACGCCGCCGGTGCCGGCGTCCACGAGGAGCTGGTGTTTCGCCTCCTGCTCTGCGGCGGGTTGATCGCGGCCCTGTCGCGCACGCAACTGTCGCGGCGCGTGATCGTCATCCTCGCGCTGATCCTGTCGAGCCTGGCGTTCTCCGCGGCACATCACCTCGGGCCCTATGGCGAGCCGTTCACGCAGCACGCGTTCGCGTTCCGCTGTCTTGCCGGCCTGGTGTTTGGCCTGGTCTTCTACTTCCGATCGCTCGCGCACGCGGTGTATGCGCACACGTTCTACGATCTCCTCGTCTACTGGCGAGCGTAGCGCGAGCTTCTGAGAACGAGTTCTGGAGAAGGAGGATCGTTACTCGAGGCCGAGCGAGCCAGGACCGCTGATGTCGATGCTGCTCGCGTAGAGCTCGAACTTGACGCGCTTGATCGCGTCCTGGTTCGCCGACGACTGTGCGATCGCCAGGTGGTGCATGCCGAGCCCACCGAAGGTGACCTCGAACAGCACGGTCTTCTTGTCCGGTGCGAGGTACTCGATCGATCCCGACTTCTGCGCCTTCGGATCGCTCTGCCCTTTGACGACGTACTGGTCGTACCACTCGAGTAGCTTGTCCGCGAACTCGAGGGAGATGGTGCCGACGATGTTCGGGATCTCGAGCTTGGTCGGCTCGATCTGAGGGAACCGCTCCTGCCCGGTGTAGAGCTTCTTGATCCCTTGCTTGACCGTGAAGGACTCGAGCTTGTTCGTGTACTTCATCTCATCGATGCCATCGATGTTGAAGCGGAAGCTGGAGGGCGTCCACATCTTCTGCTTCGAGCCGATGTTCGACTGCACCGGACTAGCCGACGTCTTCTTCGAGACGACGTTCTCCGGCTGGATCTTGATCTTCATGTACGCGGCGTCTTTGGCCGAGCCATCGAGCGTCGGGAACGTGGTCTCCGAGATCAAGGCGTCGTAGAACTCGTGCTCGAACGTTCGCTTGAGATCGAAGTTGGCGTGGGTGATCTGCCCGTTGCGGCGATCGAACTGCTTGCGCCACGAACCCTGGATCCAGCGCAGCACATCGCCGAGGCCAGACATGCCGCAGTCACACGTGAACGGCTCGATATCGACGACCGACGTGTGCTTGATGCGGTGGTTTTCGGGGCCGATCGGTTCCTCGATCGTGCTCGCGCGAACATGACCGCCCTCGACGGACTTCACGTACGCGGTCGACTTGTGCCCGTCGATCGCGAGCTCGAAGTGGCCCGCCGAATATGCGCGTTTGGTCAAAGTCATCGGTGAACCCCGAGCTTAATGCATCTCTTACGCACGCTGGCCTCTGGATCCCCCCGACGGTGTTTGGAAGCCCCGGCGCTGCGAGGGATCGACGGTCCCCAGGTGATTCTCGCTAGACCGACACGTGTGCCCAAACGTAGGTGATTCCGAATGATTGCCTTGCACGAAGTCGCGGGTCCGCTCACGATCACCCAACCGGTGCGCACCACGTCTCGGCACGGAGCTTGTAGAATGGAGATCCGATGAGGACGGCATTCCCAGCGTTGGCATTGTACGGATTGCTCGCCGCTGGACTCGGCGGTGGAACGGCGTTCGCCGAGAAGGCGAAAGCCAAGGACGACGCCCGGATCTACAACCGCGCCGGCGAACGAGGCGAGGTGGTCATCAAGCTCAAGGAGGGCCAGGTGATGCGCATCACCCGTAAGGAAGGTCGCTGGCTCAAGGTCAGCGTCGCCGGACGGACAGGTTGGATCCCGCGCAGCAAGGTCGAGCTCGTCGCCGATGACGACACGATGGCACGCAACACGCGGCGCCGGCCGTTCGTCGATGGTCGCAGCACGAAGCGTGGCTTCGGCGGTACCACCGCTCCCGAGGATCGGGTCGGCGCGGATGCCATCGATGACAAGAAGGGCGGCGGTGGCGACGACGAAGAAGAAGAGGAGGACGATCCGCCGGCGAAGCCCGTGGCCAAGGGTGGAAAGCCTGCCGCGAAGCCAGCTGCGAAGGGCAAGAGCGACGACGAGGAGGGCAACACCGACGGCGAGGAGCCCAAGCCGGTCAAGGGCAGCAGCGACGACGAAGAGGAAGCTGAGGCCACGGACGACCGTCCGAGGGCCAAGGTGAAGAAGAAGGTCGTCGCGTACAGCGAGGCCGATGCGGAGAGCGAGGAGTCGTTCAGCCCGACGCCGTCGACGACGATGCACCTGACCGGCAACAAGAAGGGCAAGTTCGTCGAGGTCGAGACCGAGGATGGGGACATCGGGTTCGTGCTCGCGAGCGAGCTCGAGTCCGGCGGCGGTCGCGGCGGTGGCGGCGATGACGAGATCGAGGAGAAGGGCGAGACCGGCCCGAAGGTGAAGGGGCAGATCGATGTTCGCGGCCGGCTCGGCGTGACGATCATCCAGCAGGGCACGCGCTCCGCGGGCAGCGCGTCGACGGATCGCCCCGACAACTACGACCTCTCGACGTCTGCAGCGACCATCGCGCTCGGCGGTGCGTATCTCCGTCCGTACAAGAAGGCCTACGTGGTGGGCGGCGAGCTCACGGTCGACATCGCGAAGGCCGTCCCAGGCGTCAAGGTCGACGCGATGAACACGACCGGCATCACGGTCTACAACATCAATGCGCGTGCGCAGTTCGGCAAAGACTTCAAGCGCAAGAGCGGGATGACCGCGTTCGGTCGCCTCGGCTTTCGCTACTACAGCTATCAGATCGGAAACGTCGAGGACCTGACGAAGAACACGGCGAAGTTGCCGTCGGAGATCGTCAAGGCGCCGACGATCGGTGCCGCGCTCGCCCTGCCGAAGCTGACCAACAAGATCGGGCTTCGGTTCTCGCTCGATGCCGTGCTGGTCGGCGCGAGCATGCAGCAGACCGAGGGTCTCGAGGATGGTAGCAAGGCGGCCGTCAAGGGCGTGCTTGGTGGGATCGGCTTCACCTACCGCTGGAAGCCGTCGATGGACATCAACGCGTCGTACGACCTCAACTTCATGAAGTACAGCTTCGGCGCGCCGGTCGCGAACATGCGCGGTCACGATATGACGGCGACGGCGGTCAACCGCACGGACGTCTTCCACGGCGTCACCGTGGGTGTCGCCAAAGCGTTCTAACCCCACCTCGGTTGACCTCGGTCTTCCGGCTTCGCCTGGTCGAAGGATCGACACAAACGAACTCTGGAAATAGCCGGGACGGTAGGTCGACGTTCAGTCGGTTGATGGTTTGAGCACCAGGTTCGCGCTGCGCTCGCGTAGCAAGCGCAGCACGATGTCGTTGATCGTATCGCCACGCTCGAGACTCTCTCGATAGCGCGTGGCGATCTCCTGATACTCGAGGAACGCCGGCGTGAACTCTTCGAACGTGAGCTTCTTGATCAGCTTGCCGTTGTACTTGGCAAAGGCGCCGACTTTCACGTCAGCGCCGAGCTCCCCCGCGAAGCGATCGAGATACTCGTGGTACTGCGCGGGGAGATCGTCGATCACCGCGGCAGTATCCCCGATCTCTACTGCCGGGGCGTGCCGAGCTTGTCGAGATCGATCTGGCTCAGCGCGAGCCTGATCAACTGCGACTTGTTCGCTTTCGTCCAACCGCGGCGCTTGAGCTCGGCGACCTTCGCCTCGAGCTCCTCGATGTCGCGGTTGTACATGGAGATGCAGATCACCTTGTAGTGCGTCGGTTTCGCGGCGCCACGACGGGGCGCCAGGTCGCCGCGATCATCCTGCGTCTGCGCTTTCCGACCGTAATACCCCTCGCTCAGGATCGCGTCGGCGTCGCTCAAGGGATCATGTGCCATCAGCTTCTCTTCTTTCATGGGACTCCTCAGATCGCGGCAGTTTGGAAGGCGATGGGTTCGACAGCGACCTGAGTGGTCGAGGCCAGGACCCAATCGCAGACACGGTTGTAGTCAGCTGCGCCGTGCGAGATCGGCGCGTACTCGAAGATGGTCTTCTTGTGGCTCGGTGCTTCGGCGAGCCGCGTGTTGAGACGCACCGGCTCGAGGCACTTGTGCTTGAAGTGGCCCTGCAGGGTCTCGAGCACCTCGCGCGCAAGCCGCGTGCGGCCGTCGTAGAACGTCGGCAGGACGCCGGAGACGCGGACCGCGTGGCCGAGGTGGCGCTCGACATCCTTGATCGTGCGCAGCACCTGCTTGACGCCGACCAGCGCGAGGTAATCGCAGGTTACCGGGATGATGACCTCGTCGACATACGACAACGCGTTCTGGTTGAGGAGGTTGAGCGATGGACCACAGTCGATGATCACGAAGTCGTAGCGCCGCGACACCTGCATCTTGTCGAGCCGCTTGTTCAGCATCTTGCTGCGCGCGTCGACGGTCTGACGCGCGAGGAAGATCTCGGCGGCGGCGAGCGTCGAGTCCGAGGTGATGACGTCGAGGTGCTGGCGCACCGGCACGCACGCCTCCGTCGGATCCACGCCATCGACCAGTACGTGATAGAGCGACTTCTCACCGGCGACGCCGAGCGACACCCCGACGTTGCCCTGCGCGTCGGTGTCGATCAGCAGGACGTCGCTCTCGCGCTCGGCGAGACCCGCGGCGAGGTTGACGGCGGTCGTGGTCTTTCCGGTGCCGCCCTTCTGGTTGAGGATCGCGATCCGTCGTGCGCGTCTACTGGTCCACGCTTCATCGCCAAGCCCTTTGCTCCGGCACTCGAGTGAACAGAAGTGGCGCCGGCCGTGTGCGGTCACCGCGATCTGAAACACGAACGCCGGCTGGAACAGTTGCCCGCACGCCGTACACGTCGTCTTCTCCATGCCCTTATCGAAGCGGCATCGAGGGAAACGGGGCAACTTTTAAGCGTGGTTCGGCGGTATACAGTGAGCGGGGACGAGGCCGATGATCGCGAAGCAAGTCGTGATGGAAGGTGAGGACGCCGAGCGGGTTGCACGGGCAATCGTCGACGGTCTTCGGGCGCCCGATCTCGCCTTCGCGTTCCTGTTCGCCGACTGGCGACTCGATGCAAACACGCTCGGAAAGTTGCCGTTTCGCGAGCTCGGTGTTCCGGTCGTCGGCGGCACCGCGGTGGGCGTGATCGGGCCCAAGCCGACGCGGGGGAGGACGGCTGTGGCCCTCGGCTTCTATGGCGACGCGCTCAAGTTTGGGGTCGGCATCGCGACCGACGTTCCGAGATCGCCGATCCCGAAGACGCGCGATGCCGTCCATCAGGCGGCGAGAGCGCTCGGTACCACGGTCGACAAGCTCGATCCCGCGCGCCACGTCGGCGTGATGATCGTCGACGGTAAGTGCGGTGCAGAAGAAGCGTGTTGCATCGGCTCCGCGGCGGCAGCACCGCAGATCCGATTTGTCGGTGGCTGCGCCGACGCGGTGCATCGGCCCGTGGTGTGGGCGGGTGGGGAGGCGATCTCCGATGCGGCCGTGGTCGTCGTGATCGAGAGCTCGCTGCCGTTCGCGGTGGTGCAGTCGACGCACGTCGTGCCGACGGACATCAAGACGGTGGTCACCGCCGCGTCGGGGCGATCGATCAGCGAGCTC
>JBBQJJ010000463.1:0-6813 GCA_038325805.1 Haliangiales bacterium | reverse complement strand
ACGGTCCGCTCGCCGGGCAGCTCGAGCTCGTCGATCTCAGCGGCGGCAACTACAACCCGCACGACCTCGCGTACGTCGCCGAGCGCAAGCAGCGGTTCACCAAGCTGCGCGAGCTGTGGATGGCGAGCACGACCGCGACGCAGCGCAGCGTCGAGGGCCAGCTCGCAGGTGTCGCGAAGCACATCGTCACGCGCTACGTCCCCGATAGCCTGGGACGCGAGCTCGGCCCGATCGACAGGCGCGTCCTCGATCGCTATCGCGAGCCAGAGGACGAATGACCGACGACAAGCTCGTCCAGCTGTCCGCCGCGATCGACGCGGACCCGTGCGACCGCGAGCTGTACGAGGTCTATGCCGACGAGTTGCAGCGGCACGGAGATCCGCGCGGCGAGCTGATCGTGCTGCAGCTCGCCGAGGTCACACCGGACCGAGAGGAGCGGGCTCGCGTGTTGATCGACACCCTGTTCCCCGCGAGCCCACTGCTCCACCGCTGCCAGTGGCGATGGGGGTTCCTGGAGTCGGCCGAGCTCCACGTCCGCGACACGACCGCCGAGGCCATCCACGACGCCCTCGACCATCCATCGATGCGGTTCGCCACCGAGCTCTGGATCCCCGCGACCGAGGGAGGTCTTCAACCCGTGATCGACGCGCTCGCCGGAAGACCGCGACCCGCACTGCAGCACCTCGTCCTCGGCGTCACCAGTCTCGACGACCAACCCGCGACGAGTCACGACCTCGGCAGCCTCTCCCACCTCTGGGCGCGACTGCCGAACCTCCAGACGCTGTTGCTGGCGGGGCAGAACCTCACGCTCGGTGCGTTGACACTTCCACGGTTGCGCTTCCTCGATATCGATTCGATCGCGCTGCGTCCCGACGCGATCGACGCGGTGTTGCGCGAACCGTGGAGCGAGCTGACATCACTCGCGCTCGGGTTCGGCACCTCCAGCATTCCCGAGACGCTTCGCGACCTACTCGCGCATCCGCTGCCGGCGGTCCGGAGCATGATGTTGCGCGGGACGTTCATCGACGATGTGATCGACGTGCTGATTCGCTCTCCCATGCTCGGCCGGCTGCGGAAGCTCTCGATCCGCGGGCTCACCGACCGCGGCGCGGCACGCATCCTCGCGCACGCCGATGCGTTCGCTCACCTCGCGAAGCTGGATCTGGTCCGGAACTACCTGACGCCCGAGGTCATGACCGGCTTGGCGTCGGTGGCGAAGGAGGTCCTGCTCGCGGATCAGCAGGATCCGATCGAGCGCGATCCGGATCTCTACGACTACTGAAGCACGGGCAACTGGATGCCGCGACGCGCTTCCGGGACCGGGACTCGCTCGAGCAACCCCGACGCGTAGACCTTGTCGAGCTCGAGGTAGTCGAGGTGGACGTAGCCGATGTGGCAGTGGCAATCGGTGTTGCTGCAGTTGCGCGGCTTGAGTGCGGCGCGCCAGTTCGCCTCGTAGAGGTTGCCGATCGCCTGCGAGATGAAGTGGCAGCGGCGCATCGTCCCGTCGCCGTCGACGGTGATCGCGCGATCGCCGGCACCGCACGGCTTGCCGAGGCTCGGCCAGCGCTGGAGGTTGAGCTCGAACAGCGGATCGATCGCCTTCCAGCCCGCGACCTCGTCGGGCGTGTACGACAGCGCCTTGACCGCGTTGATCCAGACGTAGGTCTCGGCGGGAAGCGCCGCGCGGATCGCGCGTGCCGCATCGGCGTACTCGCGTTGACCGACGACGCCGACGGAGAAGCTGACGCCTCCATCCGCGAGCGTCCTGGTCTTTGCAAGGAAGTCCTCGAGGGTCGTCCACTCCGGGTGGTACGTGCACCACAGCGCCAGGCGAGAGGCGTCGGCGGTGGAGATCCAGTCGAGCGAGCCCGACAAGTTGGTCTGCGCCGCACACCGCGTGACGTGCGGGAGGTGCGAGAGCTGCGCGAGGCCATCCTGATACCAGCGGCGGATCAGCGCCTCGCCCCACGGTGTGACCAGCACGCCGAGCTCGACGTCGGTGTTCGCACCAGCCCAGTCGAGGAAGCGTTGCCAGCCCGCGCGATCCGTCGCCAGCTCCTCGCGCGTGTCCTTGCGCTTCGCGAACGGACAGTACTCGCAGCCGTAGTTGCAGCTCGCGAGCGGGCCTCGATAGAGGATGTCGAGCTTCATTGCAGATCGTAGGTCGCCATGCGCTGGCGAACCGCCTCGGAGAACAGCCAGGGTCCGATCTGATCGGCGCGCGCGAGGCCGGCGCCGGTCAGCTTCATGATGTTGCCGTCGGTGACCGCGTAGCCGTTCAGCTCGGCGAGCTGCGGGAAGTCGTCGAGAGGCGTGCTGTGGAACCGTGCGCGATACGCGGCGAGATCGAGCCCGTCGTCGGAGAGCAGCGACAGGATCAGCCACCGGCGTTGCTGTTCGCGCGTATCGAGCACGTAGCCGTACTCGGCGACGCCGAACGCCTCGTCGGGCTTCGTGATCCAGCGGTCGATGATGTCGCGCACGCCGCGCGCACCGACGGCCCACTCCGACGAGTAGTGGACGCCGCGCGTGTACGACCGCGCGCCGACACCGAGCCCGATCATGCCGTCGTCCTGGCAGCAGTAGACGGGACCGGGCGTGCCCTGCGCCTCGGGGCGCTTGAACATCCGCATCGAGATCTGGCGGTACCCCGCGTCGAGTAGCGCTTGCTTCGCGTGGTCGTAGAGCTCGATCCGCGCTTCGTCGAACGTCTGCGTGTTCTTCTTGCCGAGCGTGGTGAGCGGGCGGACGTACAACGGATAGAGGTAGACCTCCTCGGGCCGGTACTCGAGCGTGTTGCGCAGCGAATAGTCCCAGGTCGCGAGCGTCTGATTCGGCAGGCCGTACATCAGATCGACGTTGAGCACCGGCACACCGGAGTCCCGGATCGCGGCGAGCGCCTTGTGAACGTCCGCTGCTTGCTGCGGACGATTGACCGACTTGCACTCGCTGTCGATGAAGCTCTGGACGCCGATGCTGATCCGATCGGCGCCGTTGCCCACGATCACCGCAAGGCGGTCCGGCAGCGCGGTCTCCGGCGATGACTCGACGCTCATCGGCGCGGCCTTCGTGTACCCCATGTGGCGCAACAGGCCGAACACGCGCTCGAGCTGCGCGGCGTCGAGCAGCGTGGGGGTGCCACCACCGATCGCGGCGCGGGCGATCGAGAATGCTCCACCCTCGTCGAGGGCGCCGCGCACGACGTGGACCTGGCGCTCGAGCGTGTCGAGATACGCGGCCACCCGGTCGGCCTCGGGCACCGGCTGGGTGAACAGGTTGCAGAACCCGCAGCGCTGCTCGCAGAACGGCACGTGGAGATAGAGAAACAAGTTATCTCGCTGCTCTCCCGCCCACAGGGGACCGAGCGGCAAGGCCGGTTCGATCCGGCGATAAGCGGTCTTGTGCGGGTACGCGTAGACGTACGACGCGAAGCGCGAGCCTTCGTCGAGCTGGGTCACAACTGCACCTCTGCGTACGGAACGGTGGTCACGAGTGGATGCGCGATGCGGTGGCCGACGAAGCCATCCTCGCCGTACAGCGTGCCGTGATCGCTCGTCACGATGACGAACACCGGGCGGCGGCGCAGCGACGCGATCAGGCGCGGCACGTGCGCATCGAGGTAGCGCAGCGCGGCGGCGTGCGAGGCGACCGTGTCCTTCTCGGGTCCACCCTCGAGATAGAAGTGATTCGGCTGGTGGAGCGCGGCGACGTTGATGAACGTGAACGCGAGCCGTTCGGCGGGCAAGGCGTTCAGCGAGCGCTCGACGATCGCGATCTGGTTCTCGAACGTCTTCGGATCGGTGACACCGGTCGAGCGATCCCAGTGGCGCTCGGCGAACAACCCGGGAAGCACGTTGCCGAGCGGGTTGCGCAGGTTGAAGAACCCGACGCCACCAACACACAGCGTGTGATAGCCGCGCGCCGCGAGACCCTCGGGCAGCGAGGCGGCGCCGTCGAGCACGCAGGTGCCATCGCCCGTGGTCTCGCTGCCTTCGAACGCGAGCGCGAACAGCCGCGCGTGACGACCGGGTCTGGCGGGCGTGGGCAGGAAGCCGGCGAAGAAGGCCGCGTGCGACGCGTACGTGAACGTACCCGGGCTGTGGCGCTTCTCCCAGCCACCGAGCAACGCGGCGAGGTTCGGCGTCCGGCCCGCGGTCATCTCCTCGACGGCGACGTCGTAGCGCAGCGCATCGAGCACGATCAGCGCGAGATCGTGGGTGCCGACGATCTGGTTCATGTCGATCGGGGCCGAGATCACGAGATCTCCCGCAGCTGATCGATCGCCGTGATGCGATAGCTCGGCGGCGCGAGCTCCTGCGGCCACCGTGCGCCGCGCACGCGCCAGGCGGTGGCCATGCCGAGCGAGGCTGCAGGCGCGAGATCGATCACCGGCTCGTCACCGACGAACAGGATCTCGTCGGCGCGCAGCTCGCTCCACGCCAGCGCGCGCTCGAAGATCCGCGCGTCGGGCTTCGCGAACCCGACCTCCTCCGACACCATCACCATCCGCACGATCTTCTCGAGGCCGATCCGCTGCAGCTTGATCCGCTGCGCGCCGCCGCCGTTGGTCACGATCGCCACGCGCCGGCTACCTGCCAGCTCTGCGATCGTGTCGATGACGCCCGCCTCGGGGACGATGTGGTCGGCGAGCTCGAACGGAAACCGTGCGGCGTCGACGGTGAGGCCGAGCCCGCGAGCATCATCGGCAAACTCGTGGCGCGAACGATGCCCGCGGCGGTCGAAGCCATGCAGCGACTCGCGCTCGCCGGGCTCGAGGACTCTGCCGAGCTGGAGCTGCGCGATGCCATCGCACCACGCGTCGAACGCGGCACCGCGATCGAACAGCGTGTCGTCTAGATCGAGCAGCAGGCCGCGAAACACCGTCCGTGAACTTGGCCCGAAGACGGTCGGAAAACAACGAGGAACGTGACCACAAAACCCGTGCGTCATCGCGAGCTTGACTCACTCGATCACGCGACGAAATACCAGTCCCACACCGCGTTCGGCTTCCACCTGCGCCTCGCGATCACGGCGCCGCCGTCGATCTCGCCGGGGAGCAGCTCCGACGTCCGCATGCGCCGGACCGGTCCCGTCACGCCGAATCCCGAACACAGCTGCTGGCAGCGTTCGGCGAAGTCGATGGACATCAGCGCGTCACCGACGTACCGCCGTGGCCAGGCCGCCAGGTCGTCACGGCGAGCGGACGCGACGAAATCGCACGGCCGGCCCCTAGCATCACCGCCGACCCCGATCCTATCGTCCGCCGATGGGTGACGAGATCCAGGCGCTCCTGGGGCAGTTGAGTAGCGCGCCCGGTGATGCCGCGTTGCGCAGCCGCACCGCCGACGCGCTCGATGCCGCCGGCCGTCGCGCCGAAGCCCTCGAGCTGCTCGCGCCGCTCGTCAACGTGACCGGGCACGACGACGATGCCGGCCTGCCCTGCCTTTGCAAGCTCTGCGTCGCACGCGCGAGCGAGACCACCGAGGCCGCGGGCATCCACTTCAAGCGCTCGTTTGCGGTGTCCGGAACCCGCGTGCTGCACTTCTGGGCGCCCGTCGAGCTCGGCCGGGTGCCGGTGCGTCGCTCGGTGTCGGAGGCGCTGACCAAGCGGCTCGCACGGCGTCGAGGCGCGAAGTGAACGAGCTGCTCGCTGCCTCGGCCCGCGATCGCTTACGCGCGATCCGCGAGATCGCCACCCCCGACGATGCCACGGCGTTCGCATTGCGCCGCCTGCTGTTCACCGATGCCGATGCCCACGTCCGGTCCGCCGCCGCGCGCACGCTCGGCACGTTGCCGCACGGCCATGCCGCCGAGTCCTGGCTGCTCGACACGATCCACGATCGCACGCCCCTCGTGCGCGACACGATCCTTCGCGCCCTCGCACGGTGTGGGACGGCCGCGAGCCGCGCACCGCTCCGCACCCTGATCGAGGGTGATGGCATCTGGTGGGTTCGGCGCTCCGCGGTCTACGCGCTCGGCGCCGTCGCCGGTGAAGCCGAGCTCCCCACCTTCACTCGCACGCTCGCCGATCCGTTCTGGCGCGTTCGCCAGGCCGCGGTTCGTGTGCTCGCCGCCCTCGGTGCGCAGGATCCCGAAGTCCGCCTCGAGATGCAGGATGCGCCACCGTCCTCCACGCTCGCCTTCCTCCGCGGGACCTGGGGCCCCGTCGCCGTCGAGGCGCCCGCACGCGCCGGCGCAGCGAGCCTGCTGCCGCCCGCGTTGCTCGATCCCGATCCCGCCGTGGTCACCGCGCGCGTGCCCGACGATCCGGACGTCACACCGCTCGCGCTCGTCGAGCTGCTCTGCGATCCGCACGCGACCCTGCGCGCCGCCGCGTCGAAGCGGCTCGCGCGCTCCGGCAACCTCGACGCCTTCGAAGCCGCCCTCGACTGGCTCGAGGAGCCGCGCATTCCCCAGGTCGGCGACACGGTCGTCGAGCTGATCGACGGTCTTGGAGATCCCGCACTCGAGCTCGCGCGTCGCGCCCTCGCCCGCAGTGATCGGCCCGCGGCCACGAAGTGGGCGATCGCGTGGGTGATCCGCTCGAGTGCCGAGACGCTCTACGACGCCGTCCTCGCGCGCGTGCGCGAGGTGGCGCAGCAGACCTCGCGGATGTCGCTGCTGCGCTGCGCCGCAGCCCCGCTCGCCGACGACACCGACCTCGTCGGGTGGGCCGCCGACCCCGCCGTCACCGATACCGTCGCCGCCGAGCTCCACGCCCGGCGCGCGTTCGATGCCCTCGCTTCCCTCGACGGTGCCACGCATCCGCGCACCCGCGCGTTGCAGGTCGATGCGGCCGCGCGTCGTCGC
>JBBQJJ010000462.1:0-6814 GCA_038325805.1 Haliangiales bacterium | reverse complement strand
AAGCGACGGCGAGGGACCTCCAGGGTGTCGCCTTGCTGCCATCGGCCGTGTCGTTGCCACGCTGAGCGTCGACAAACATCGCCGCACCACCTGCCAACGGGCGCGTCGAGGCGATGGGCAACGGCCGGATCGGTGGATGGGATGCGATGCGCGGATCTGCAGCGACCGCAGACGCCAGCCCGGCGAGGATACCAAGTATAGGAACCAGCGACGTCATCGGCCTCACGTCTTGCTTAGGCCGCTAGCGAGCGGTACGCAAGCGAGATGCACGTCGTGGTCACCGGAGCGGCCGGCTTCATTGGCTCGCACACGTGCGAACGCCTGGTCGCGCGGGGTCACCGCGTGACCGGCCTCGATTGCTTCGACGTGTACCTGTATCCGGCAGAGGTCAAACGCGAAAACGCGCAGCACCTCGCGGGCCTTGATAACTTCACACTCGTCGAGGGTGATTTCTGTGACCCTCTGGTCGTCGCACAGGCTGTCGACGACTCGGTCGACGTCGTATGCCACCTCGGTGCGCTCGCTGGCGTTCGTCCTTCGCTCGCCGAGCCGCTGCGCTACTGGCACACGAACATCGATGGCACCGGCGTGATCATCGAGCGGATGCGCGCACTGGGCAAGCAGCGGTTGGTGTTCGCATCGTCCAGCTCCGTGTATGGGGCGCGCCCGGGAGTGACCGAGGCCTTTCGCGAGGACGATCCGTGCCTTACCCCGGCGTCGCCGTACGCGGCGTCGAAGCGGATGAACGAGCTGCAGCTTTCGGCGTATCGCGACCTGTTCGGGCTCGGCGTGTTCGCACTGCGCTTCTTCACCGTCTACGGACCGCGGCAACGCCCCGATATGGCGATTCCGAAATTTGTCTCCGCGATCACGAGCGGCAAACCGATCACGTTGTTCGGCGACGGCGAATCGAGACGTGACTACACGTTCATCGACGACATCGTCAGTGGCACCGTCGCGGCGATCGAGCGAGTCACACCGGGTGCGTACGAGATCTACAACCTCGGCGGTACCCAGACGATTTCGTTGATCGAGCTCGTGCGAACGATCGAGCAGGTCATCGACAAGCGGGCCACCATCGAATGGCAGCCCGATCAGCCCGGCGACGTGCCGATCACGTTCGCGAACATCGATCGCGCACGCGCGGCTCTCGAGTTTCGACCAACCACGCGTCCCGATGTCGGGATCGCTCGGTACTGGGGCTGGCGGCAACGCGGGTAGCCGAAAACAATAGAGCCGACCACGCGGGCCGGCTCACGCAGTCGAGTGCTGGTGGTTAGATGGGCGAGCAGCGCTGGGCCGCAGTCAGGCACCCATCAACAACGCCATCGCCATCCGTGTCGATGTCGACATTGCCGCAACCGCAGCCACCCGAGCCGGTCTTGAACGGATCGGTGGGGCAACTCTCGTTGCAGTCGTGGGCGCCGTCACCGTCGGTGTCGCCGGTCTCGGCAACACCGCAGCCGCAAATGCCCGGCTCCGTCTTGTTCGGATCTGTGGGGCAGTTGTCAATGGCGGGCTCGCACGCATCGCCGATGCCGTCGAGATCCGTGTCCGCCTGGTCGGTGTTCGCATCGTTCGGGCAGTTGTCGCGCCAGTCGGGCACCGTGTCGAGGTCGGTGTCGGTGTTGAGCGACGACTCGGTGCGGAACTTCACGACGAAGTTGCTGCCCGTGACGAGGCGATGGAACGGAGCCGCCGCCTGCTGCGCGCCGGTAACCATCTGGACGTCGGTGAAGCCCATCGCGACGTTGTCGAGCTTGAGCTTGACGCGATAGCATTGACCGGCGACGAGACCGGTGCCGATCGACGCCGTGTTCCTCGAAATCTGGAACTTGTTGCCAGACGTGACAGTCGCGCCGAGCGTGGCAAACACGATCGGATCCTCTGCGGGGCCGTCTGGATCGCACGACGCGAGGTGAACGAATTCACCCTTGAGGCGCGATGTCGCGAACGCGAACGGCGTACCCGTGAAGACGGTCGCATCCGTGGTGGTGCCCCAGGGAGAGAAGATGAAGAAGCCCGTGGTGCCGCCAGTCGTTTGATCAGACAGCGCCGAGAAAACCGCAACTTCCTGCGCGGTGGTGCCAACGTCTTCTTCGTAGGCCGTGTTGTCCGAGCAACCTACGGCTGCAACGAGACCAGTGAACGCGAAAAGCAAGCCCTTCATATCTCTCTCCCCACTTGTATTTGGTCACCCGTTGTATCGGCCTTCGGCGGCAGATAGATAGTCGGGGTGGGGTATTCCTGGGGATGTCTATGAAATCTCTAGCTCGGTGTCAGCCTTTCCACTAGGCGACCAATGCCCTGATAGAAGAATCCAGCGGCGCGAGCGTCGGGTCCCGACCACACGTTGCGTCCGTCGAACAACGCTTTCGTGCGCATGCACGACGACAATCGTGCGAGATCGGGATGTCGCAGCTCGTGCCACTCGGTTACGAGTACGACCGCGTCAGCGCCGACGGCCGCCGTGTAGGCATCTGTAGCGACGGCAAACGGCGTATCGCCGATCATACCGCCGAAGTTTTTTGCAGCCTGGGGATCGTAGCCGATGACAGATGCACCAGCGGAGACGAGTTGCTCCAGCAGCGTGATCGCCGGCGACTCGCGAACGTCATCAGTCTCTGGTTTGAATGCGAGACCCCAGATCGCGATCTTCTTGCCTTCCAGGGAACCGCCGAAGTGCGCGATCACGCGCTCGCCCAGCACGCGCTTCTGGCGTTCGTTCGCGCGCTCCACGGCGGTGATCACCCCGAGCGGAACGTCGTGCTGTCGCCCGGTGTGGATCAGCGCGCGCAAGTCCTTTGGGAAGCACGAGCCTCCGAAGCCGGCACCCGCGAACAAGAACTTCGCGCCGATGCGCGGGTCGGCACCGATGCCCTTGCGGATCGTCTCGATGTCGGCGCCGACCGCCTCGCACAGGATCGCGAGCTCGTTCATGAACGAGATCCGCGTCGCGAGCATCGCGTTCGCCGCGTACTTGGTGAGCTCGGCGGAGCGGATGTCCATCACCTGGATGCGATCATTGGTGCGCAGCACGCCGCGGTAGAGCTCCCGCAGTAACTCGATCGCACGCTGATCCTCGGCGCCGACGATCACGCGTGCAGGCTTGAGGAAGTCGTCGACGGCATCGCCCTCCTTGAGGAACTCGGGGTTAGAGGCGACGGCGAACTCGTGCTTCGCAGTGGACGCCACGGCCTCGCGGACCTTGTCGGCGGTTCCGACCGGAACCGTGCTCTTGGTGATCACGACCGTGAACGCGGTGATCGCGGCCCCGATCTGTCGGGACGCTTCGAGCACGTGCGACAGATCCGCCGAGCCATCTGCCGATGACGGTGTCCCCACTGCGATGAACGCGATCTTCGCCCCGGCGACAGCGTCGGCCGTCTTCGTGGTGAAGTGCAGCCGGCCAAGCCGCGCGTTTCGAGCGACCAGTTCTGGGAGCCCGGGCTCGTGAAAGGGGATCTCGCCACGCTCGAGGATCTCGATGCGCTTCGGATCGATGTCGACGCAGGTCACGTCGTGGCCAAAGTCGGAGAAGCCGGCACCCGTGACGAGGCCGACGTAGCCGGTGCCGATAACTGCAATCTTCACCGCGCGACGCTAACGCAGAGCGAATCCGCGGTCACCGCGTTTAGCGCCTCCCGACTCGATTCCAGGTGCGCCCGTGGGCGCCATGCAGGCTGTAGGCACCACCGGAGCGTGGGTCGGTGTTGATCACGATCCGTTGGATCGGGCTCGCGTTCAGGCGAAGTACCTCACCCGCACCGACCGGAAATCGCGCGCCCAGATCGAACTTCTGGATCGTGCCGTTCGTGTAGATGACCTGGACCTGTGTGATCACCGGATTGCCGCGCACACCTTCGATGCGCAGGCGGTCGAAGGTCTGGCCGCGCAGCGGCAGGTTCTGACGGGTCGTGTTGGCTGCATATCCGTTTGCGAGCGTGACCCAACGGGATTGGAAGTCACGGTGCCAGCGGGTGCGATCGAAGCGCTGATAAGGAGCACGCTCACGCTCGAAGTAGTCGGCCCCATCGTAGTCGCGGTCATCACGTCGATCGACCTGCGGAGACGGCGCTGGACGATACGGCTGAGCGGAGACGCTCATCGATCCGGCGGCTGAGAGGGCAGTGATCAGCAGGATGCGTTTCATGCTCGCAGCTCGATGCATTGCTCGCACCATGCACGGCCAGAACCTCTCGCAGCGGCGTGGTCTGCGGAAACCGCAGAGGCAGCTGCGAGAGACGCATGAGAAGTCCCATATTTACCATTACATTTCAGCTACTTGATGGATGGCACGTGACGAGCAATATCTCCAGTTCGAAGCGCTCGAAAGGGTGCTCTGGAGAAATCATATGAACATCAAGGCTCTCATCACCACGCTCGTTGTTGGCTCTTCTTCAATGGCGTCGGCGGATTCGCTGACTGTTCGTGGCTCGGTTTCCGTGAGCCTAGGCAGCACCGTCCGCCCCACACCTCGCCCGGTGGTCGTGCACGAGGACTGCGCTCCGGTGCAGGCAGCTCCGTACCGTCCGGCTTCGTCGCGCCCGATCTACCAGCCGATCAACCGTCCGATCTACCGGCCGACTCTCCCGGTGGTCGTGCAGCCTGTCTGGCAGGCGCCGGTCTACAACCCGACCAACGTGCTCGTGAGCTCGACGGCGAGCCAGTACACCGGTGCGATCTACAGCCAGCCCCGCTACTTCGCCGCGCCTGGTCCGAACGCATGGTTCGACCTCAGCGAGGCGACTCGGATCGAAGCTGGTCGTGAGTTCTTCAAGATCGGCGCGAACAAGGGCTCGTTCCGTGGTCTGCGCCTCGAAGCGTTAGGTAACGGTCACTCGAAGATCGACCAGGTTACGATCGAGTTCGCGGATGCAGAGGGTCGCGCGAAGCACCAGGTGGTCAAGCTCGACTCGTGGATCGGCCGCGGCAACTCGACTCTGACGATCGACCTCGATGGCAACTATCGCCAGATCACTCGCGTGATCGTCTATGGCGCCACCGAGCACGGCTCGGCGTACAAGCTGATGGCGCTCTAACCCCAGAGCTCACCTCGGTTGCTCGATCTTCCGGCTTCGCCGGAAGACGCTGTCCTCCAGGCTGAGCTCTGGAAGTAGGAGTTCGCGCTATCGCGCTCAACCGGTCGATTGTCTTCGGGCTCCCCGGCTCGAGGACGAGCCACCCCGTTCCCCATCATTCGCCTGGTCGAAGGATCGACACAGGCGAACTGCCACGAAAACTCATTTTCGTTCAAGGTGGTGGCCGGCCCCGGCCCGCTGGTCTCTGGGGTTAATCAGCTGGTTGTGATCGCCGCCCAACCTCGCTCCAGACGGGCTAGGCTTGGGCGGTGCGCGTAGTTCTCTTCGGTCTGCTGGTCGCTTGCGGCCGCAAGACCGAGACACTCGAGGACGGTCCGCGGCTCCCGGATACGATCGCGGACGGTGCTGTCGATGCATTCGTGTTGCCGCCATGCGAGATGCCAGTCGCAGGAACAGCCATATCGCTGCGTCGCGTGCTCGAGCTTCCGAATTTCGAAAGTCCCGTCCTCGTCACTGCGCCGATCAACGATACCCGCCAGTTCATCGTCTCGAAGGAGGGGACGATTCGGATCATGGAGGACGAACAGCTGATCGGGACGCCGTTTCTGGATCTGACAGGGCAGCTATTCGTGGGCGGCGAAGCAGGCCTTCTTGGACTCGCGTTTCATCCGAGCTATGCGACCAATCGTCGGTTCTTCATCTACTACACGCGAGTTCAGGCGGGCGATGGCGAGTTCAACCTGCGGAACGTCGTTGCCCGATGCGAGACGATGGCTACGAACCCGGACACGGCCGACGCGACTTCCTGCGTCGAGATTCTCGCGATTCGCGATCGCGCCGCGAATCACAACGGCGGCATGATCGAGTTTGGTCGCGACGGGTTTCTCTACATCGGCACGGGAGATGGTGGTGGCGCCGGTGACCCACAGGGCAATGGCCAAACCCTGACCGATGGCCAGCCAACGCCGCTATCGGTTGCCCTGATGGGAAAGCTGCTGCGGATCGACGTGGACCTCGAGGATGGCGCCCGGTTGTACGGAATTCCCGTCGACAATCCGTTTGTCGGCAACAGTGCTCCTGAGGTGTATGCACGCGGTCTGCGAAATCCGTGGCGATGGTCGTTCGATAGCGAGACCGGCGATATCTGGATCGGTGACGTCGGTCAGCGAGAAATCGAAGAGATCGACTTCGTGAAGCCGAGCGACCTAGCTGGAGCAAACTTCGGCTGGAAGAACTGGGAAGGCAGAAGCTGTTTCGACACCCCGTGCCCGACGGATGCACGCGTGTTCCCTGTCGACGAGCGGGCGCACGCCGCGCCTGATCTGTTCACGGCGATCATCGGTGGTCAGGTCTATCGAGGAACTTGTTTCCCAGACCTCGTGGGCACCTACTTTTACGCCGATCACAACGGTGGCCAGCTCGCCACGGCGAACCAAGACGGCGACGCGGTGGTGATCAGCAATCTCTCTCCGCTGGCAGGAGAGACGTTTCCGAACGGGGTGTCTTCGATCCACGCGGATGCGCGCAACGAGCTCTATCTGACGACGATTGCCGCCTCGGGAGCGAATCGCCCGGGGGTGGTTTATCGGCTTGAGGTTCATCCCTGAGAACCCCGCTGCGATCAGCTAACAGCTCGATAGCAGACGCAGTTCTGTCGAACGCGAGGACTCAACGCGACTTGGTGCCAGGCGGGTCGTCTGTATCGGGGCGATGAACAAGACGCTGATCGGATTCGGCTTCGTGGTGGCGGCGCTCGGCGTCTGGGGCCTCGG
>JBBQJJ010000461.1:0-6835 GCA_038325805.1 Haliangiales bacterium | reverse complement strand
AGCCCTACCCGCACCCGTCGGCAACAAGCAGCCCCGTGCATCGACCGCCGACATCGATGGCTTTCTCGCGAGCGTCGCCAACGATCAGGCCGAGGCCGCGCTGACAGGCGATCCGGAGATCGACGCGTATGTCGCCGGCGTTGTCGGTGGATCGGCCACGCCAGCGCCGAACTATCCCGCGCCGAACTACCCGGCACCGAACTATCCCGCGCCGAACGATCCCGCGCCGAACGATCCCGCGCCGAACGATCCAGCGCCGAACTACCCGCCTCCGGCGTACGAGCCTCCACCACCGCCCGCCGAGCCAGCGATCTACGCGCAGCTGCCGCCACAACAGGCTCGCCCGTTCGAGCTCGAGCTCGACGAGTTCACGAACATCGGGGCCGCGCCGCTGGTCTCGTTCGGCAACACCGGCGAGACGCCGGTGGTCGGGGTCGGGCCGAAGCCGGCGCCGCGGCGCACCGCGGCACCTTCGCTACCACCGCCGGTCGCGATGATCTCCGCGAACCGGGTCGCCGATCCCGACGACGATTCGTCATCGAAGAAGCAGCTCCTGATGATCCTGCTCGGTGCGCTGCTCGTGATCGGCGGGGCGGTCGTCGCGTTCGTGCTCCTGAGCGACTGATAGGTCTCACCTATCACAGTCTTCTGCGTGATTGATTTCACGAAGGGCATGCGCACCGGTAGGCTGTCTCCACTAACAGGGAGACCAATGTCCGAAGCAAAATGTCCGTTCAAGCATCAGTCGGGTGGCGGCCCTAGCAACCGCGATTGGTGGCCCAACTCGCTTCGCCTCGAGACGCTGCATCAGCCCTCGGCGCAAGACAGTCCGATGGATGGCGACTTCGACTACGCCGCCGAGTTCGCGTCGCTCGACTACGCGGCGCTCAAGCGAGACCTCACCGCGCTGATGACCGATTCGCAGCCGTGGTGGCCCGCCGATTTCGGTCACTACGGGCCGCTGTTCATTCGCATGGCGTGGCACAGCGCGGGCACCTACCGCACCGGCGACGGCCGCGGCGGCGCTGGCAAGGGAAGCCAGCGGTTCGCACCGCTCAACGCGTGGCCGGATAACGTCAACCTCGACAAGGCGCGCCGCCTGCTGTGGCCGACCAAGCAGAAGTACGGCCGCAAGATCTCGTGGGCCGATCTGATGATCCTCGCCGGCAACGTCGCGCTCGAATCGATGGGCTGTCCGACCTTCGGCTTCGCCGGCGGTCGCGAGGACATCTGGTCGCCCGAGACCGATGTGTACTGGGGCCAGGAGAAGAAGTGGCTCGAGGACAAGCGGTACTCCGGTGATCGCGAGCTCGAGGCGCCGCTCGCGGCCGTGCAGATGGGGTTGATCTACGTCAACCCCGAGGGCCCGAACGGCAACCCCGATCCGCTCGCCGCCGCGCGCGACATTCGCGAGACGTTCGCGCGGATGGCGATGAATGACGAGGAGACCGTCGCGCTGATCGCGGGTGGTCACACGTTCGGCAAGGCGCATGGCGCCGGCAACCCCGGCGATCACGTCGGCCTCGATCCGGAAGCCGCGGACCTCGTCGCGCAGGGCTTCGGCTGGCACAACAAGCTCGGTGCGGGTCACGGCGCACACTCGATCTCGAGTGGCCTCGAGGTGACCTGGACGACCACGCCGACCAAGTGGAGCAACGACTTCTTCGATCACCTGTTCAACTACGAATGGGAGCTGACGAAGAGCCCGGCCGGCGCGCACCAGTGGAAGCCGAAAGGCGAGTCGGGCGCAAACACGGTCCCCGACGCGCACGATCCGACGAAGAAGCATGCACCCGCGATGCTCACCACCGATCTCGCGCTGCGCTTCGATCCCGCGTACGAGAAGGTGTCGCGGCGCTTCCACGCCAACCCCGCTCAGTTCGCCGACGCGTTCGCGCGCGCCTGGTTCAAGCTCACCCATCGCGACATGGGCCCGAAGGCCCGCTATCTCGGTCCCGAGGTTCCGAAGGAGGACTTGATCTGGCAGGACCCGATCCCGTCGGGTCCGACGCTCGACGCCAAGGACGTCGCCGCGCTCGAGGCGCAGATCGCGAAGTCGGGGCTCTCGACCTCGCAGCTGGTGGCGACGGCGTGGGCGTCGGCCTCGACGTTCCGCGGCTCCGACAAGCGCGGCGGTGCGAACGGTGCGCGGATCCGGCTCGCGCCGCAGCGAGACTGGGACGTCAACGAGCCGTCGAAGCTCGCCAAGGTCCTGGCGGTGCTCGAGAAGATCAAGCGTGACTTCTCGGCCGCGGGCAAGCAGGTCTCGATCGCGGATCTGATCGTCCTCGGCGGCAACGTCGGCATCGCGCAGGCTGCAAAGGCCGCCGGCCACGACATCACCGTGCCGTTCACGTCGGGCCGTGGGGACGCGACCCAGGAGCAGACGGATGTCGCGTCGTTCGCGGTGCTCGAACCGATCGTCGACGGCTTTCGCAACTATGCCAAGGATCGTTACTCGGTGCCGGCGGAGGAGCTGCTCGTCGATCGCGCGCAGCTGCTCACACTGACCGCGCCGGAGATGACGGTGCTACTCGGTGGCCTGCGCGTGCTCGACATCAACACCGGGGGCACCAAGCACGGCGTGTGGACGACGCGTCCGGGGCAGCTGACGAACGACTACTTCGTCAACCTCCTCGCCATGAACACCGAGTGGAACCCCGTCGCTGGCTCGGACATCTTCGAGGGCAAGGACCGCAAGACCGCCGAACCGACGTGGACCGGCACGCGTGCGGACCTGGTGTTCGGATCGAACGCGATCTTGCGCAGCCTCGCCGAGGTCTATGCGAGCTCCGATGCACGCGACAAGTTCGTGCGTGACTTCGTCACGGCGTGGACGAAGGTGATGAACCTCGACCGCTTCGACTAGCCCCAGAGTTGAGACCGGCGAGGTAGGGATCGACGCTTCCCTGATCAGACGAGCTCGACTCGCTTGGCGAGATGCTGGAGCTGAGGCCGCGGATCGGGATACATGTTCCCGTGGAGCCGCAGCACCTCGAGATCGAACGTGCAGTGCGCGAGCGCGTCGACGATCTCGGTCGAGGCCCGCACGTCGAGCTCCGCGAGCTGGGGGAGCTTCAGCCTCGGCAACAGCGCTGGGGCCGGCTTCTCCAAGGCGAGCTCGACCGAGCGCAGCCTCGGAAGCTCGTTTGCGAACACGGCGAGCACCTGGTCAGCCGTCGCGGTCTCGGGCCAGATCCGCAGCCGTAGCTGTTCGAGCTTCGGCCAGTGCGCGGTTGCGAGCGAGGCCAGCAACCTTGGATCGGAGAGGTCGAAGCTCGCGCGCCGCAGGTTCGGCAGTGCGATGTCGCCGAGCGCAGCAACGTTCGAGACGTCGATCTCCTCGAGCAGTGTCAGACGCGGCCAGATCGGCGCGATGCTGGTGACCCGCGTTCCGTCGGTGCCGCTGATCTCGAGTCGCCGCAGCGAGCGCGGTGCGTGCGCTGCGAGCACGCCGACCAGCGCCGCCGGCTCCTCCGCCCAGATCTTCCGGAGATCGACGAGAAAGCGCCCCGAGGGGTGGGTCAAGAGGTGCTCGAGGAACTGGTGCATCGGCATGCGTTTGACGCGCGCGAGCTCGGCCTTGTAGACGAAGCCGTTGCGCCACTCGAGCTGCGGCGCCTCGCGCCCCTGCATCACCTTCGCGAGGGGCCCGAGAAATTGCTCGCGGTGCGTCGCGAAGTGCTCGCCGAGACGCGTCTCGAGGTGCTCGAGCTTCGAGCGATCCGTGATCCGCGCCCGCGTCATCTGCAGGCGGATCAGGGTCGCGCGAGGGTCGTGCTGCTGCTCGAGCCAGTCCGCGTAGACCCGATACCCCTCCGCGTCGTCGGGAGCTTCCTCGATCAGCCTGGTGAGATCCTCGGTCACGGGCACGTCCAGTCATGGGTGGTCACTAGAATGGAATCCTTCGACCGTCGCGGAACACGCCGCCGGTCTCTGTCGTGGTGACGCCGTAGAGCACGCTCGCAGCGCCTTCCTCGACGGTGCGTGGCGCGTTGCGTCCGCCCATCTCGGTGCGGACCCAGCCGGGGCACGTCGAGTTGACGCGGATCGCTGGGAATTCGCTCGCGAGGATTCGCGTCAGCGCGTTGAGTGCTGCCTTCGAGACGCCGTAGGCATCGGTGCCCCAACCCTTGCCGTCGCCGCGGATGAAGGCATGGATCTCGCCGACCAGCGTCTCGCGCGTCAGCGCCGGATCGCGCAGCAGCTCGTGATGCGCGGCATCGAGGTTCGCGAGCTCGCCGAGCCCGCTCGTCACGTTGGTCACCGTCGCGCCGTCCTTCAAGAGCGGCAACAGTGCAGAGGTGACGCGCAGCGGACCGAAAAAGTTGGTCTCGAGCGTCGTCGGCACGTCACCCTTTCCGAAGATGCCCGCGTTGTTGACCAGCGCGTCGAGCTTGATCGCGCCATCGCGAAGCTTCTGCGCTGCGGTCGCGACCGAGGCATCGCTGGTGACGTCGAGCTCGACGCCGCGCAGCCGACCGCCGGTGTCCTTGCGCAACCGCGCAGCCGACGCCTCGCCCTTCGCCTTGTCGCGTGCCGCGATCAACACGTCCCAGCCGTCCTGCGCGAGGACGCGGGCGACCTGCTGGCCGATGCCTCGATTGCCGCCGGTGATCAACGCGGTGCGTGCCACGTGGGTGAGGGTAGCGCCTTGCCGGCGCCGGGGCGCATGCTTACACCACAACTCGTGCCACATGTCGGCGAGACCACGATCGAAGCAACGGTTCGCCAGCTCGCGGCATCGCTGTGCCGGCCGATCGCGTTCGAGCACAGCTGGGTCGTCCAGAAGTGCCCGCTGTGCGAGGTCGAGCTCAAGATCCACGAGTCTCGGGCGAAGGACGTCGACGAGCTGGTCTCCGAGATGTTCGGGTTCTACGACGCGCATCGGTGCACCGCGAAGCCGGATGACGACATGTATCAGCGTGCCGAACGCGCCTCCGTCCAGCTCGGCGAGAGTGCGCTCGCGCTGGCGAAGGACCCCGCGAAGGTCGTACTCGCTCGCCGGGCAGAACGTGAATCGCTCAAGCTCGCGGCCTGGGTCGAGACCTTTCTGAAGCGCTGATATGCTGCTCGCGTGGTCGAGCTGAAGCGTGGAGAAGCCAAGTTCGTCCTCGGGTGCGTGACCTCGTTCGCCGCCCAGTTCGAGCGGAGCATCTCCCTGGTCCTCGCGCGCGAGCTCCCCGGTGTCGAACCGGCCGAGGTGCGCGAGGTCAAGGAACAACTTTGGCTGCTCCAGCGCCAGCTCGAGTCGCGGCAGACCACCACCAAGGTGCACGAGCAGATGGTCGGCTTGATCAAGCGCGTGCTCGCGAGCGAACGGCGGCGCGTCGCCGAGGAGCTCGATCGCCCGCTGTCGAAGGCGACCGCACCTGCGGTGGTCAAGAGCCTGCAACAGCGGGTCTCCCGCTACGACGCGTTCATGGCGCAGGAGCCGTTCGTCTCGGCGCGCCCGCAACGGATCCCGCGACTCACCGACTTCATGTCGATCCGGTTCGCCGCCGAGGCTACCGCTGACGCGCCGGCGCTCGGCCCACGCGTCTACGACGAGAAGTTCCACATCCTCGAGACGCCGCGGTTGTTCCTCCCCGACCTCGCCTACTACCGGCACGAGTGCGGCCTGCGCGGCGCCGAGCTTGCCGTGGTCTACGTCGACATCGACGACTTCAAGGCGGTCAACAGCAAGCTGACCGAGACCGTCGTCGATCTGCTCGTCCTCGGGCCGTTCCTCGAGCTGCTCGAGGCGTGGGTGTTCGGCCACGGCCACGCGTATCGCTTTGGCGGCGACGAGTACGTGATCATCCTCCCGAACGTGTCGAGCAAGCTCGCTGCCGTGATGCTCGGCGAGCTCCGGTCGCGTGTGCTCGACGCGCGGTTTCGCGCGAAGGACGTCCGGCTCTCGATCACCCAGGGGCTATGCCGGGTCGACGCCGAGTGCCCGCTCACCGACCGCGAGATCCTCGCCCGCGCCAACACCGCCAAGGCCTTCGCGAAGGCCACCCGGAAGGGCAGCATCGCGCTCGTCGAGGCTCCCGCCTGGGACCCCACGATCCTGTAGCCCGTCGAGCACCTCGAGCGTTTCGGAGAGCGTGTGCGCGGCGAACAGCGTCGGACGCGCGCTCGCTGCGAGCGGTCCGAGGAGCGCGAGATGCCGGCGCGTCACGGGCACGCCTCGGTTCTCCCCACGGACCTCCGCGTTCGCGATCACCAGCGTGCGATAGAACGCGATGCGCTCGGCGAGCGTGGGGCCGTCGAGCTCGGATCCCTCGAGGAGCGCACGGGTCTCGCGAAACACCCACGGATGCGTGATCGCCGCGCGTCCGATCATCGCGCCGGCACACCCAGTCTCGGCGAGCGCACGCCGCACATCGTCCGCAGTCCGGACGTCGCCGTTGACGATCACCGGAATCGATACCACCTCGCGCGTGCGCCGCGCCCACTGCCAGTCCGCGGACCCCGTGTGCCCCATCTGCGCGGTACGGCAATGCAGGAAGATCGCGGAGACGCCGACATCCTCGAGCCGCCGGGCCAGATCGCAGATCGGCATGTCCGACTCGGGTCCCCAGCCGATCCGTGTCTTGACCGTCACGGGGAGCGAGACCGCCGCGACCACCGCGCGCGCCATCTCCACCATCGCGGTCGGATCTCGCAGCCATGCGGCACCTGCACCGCGTGCCGCGATCCGCGGGATCCAGCATCCGCAGTTGAGATCGAGGAAGGCAGGCTCTGCACGCTCGGCGATCACCGCCGCGCGCATCAACAGCTCCGCGTTGCCGCCGTAGATCTGGACGGCCGTCGGTCGATCATCCCCGGCGAGGTGCAACTTCCGCAGCGC
>JBBQJJ010000460.1:0-6886 GCA_038325805.1 Haliangiales bacterium | reverse complement strand
CGCGCAGCGTTGATGCTCACCGAGCTCGGTGGTGTCGTCGCGGGTGGCGTGCTCGTCAACAAGCCCGGCCTCGCGGTGATCGTCGCGAACCAGATCGAAGAGTTCGGCGCGTTCTACGCGGTGACGCGGCTCGCCGACAAGGGTCGTTCCGTCGATCCCGAGAGCGTGCGGGCGATCGGTCGCTCGCTCGTCGGTGCCGCGGTCGAGATGGCGACGATCTTCATCGCGACGCTCGAGTGGGCGATGGCCGATCCGTCGCGCCCGATCGATGCGCAGCTCGCGGGGTGCAACCCTCCCGTGAGTCCGCCCTCCGAGCGCGTGCCGATGCAACTCGCGGCGTATGCGGCTGCCCTCGAGGCCGGTGCCGCCGCCGGTGGTCTCCTCGATCAGGCCGGCGACATGTTCGGGTTCTGACCCCAGAAGACAATCGACCGGGTGAGCGCGATCGCGCGAACTCCTACTTCCAGAGCTCAGCCTGGAGGACAGAGTCTTCCGACAAAGCCGGAAGATCGAGGTCAACCGAGGTGAGCTCTGGGTTAGGCGAGCGGTCCCTACGGCTGAGCGATCGCGTGGCGCTTGTTCGCGGCGAGCCCGGGGTGCTTGCTCTCGGTGCCGTCGGGCCACTTGATCACGACGTCGACGGTGGTTGCCTTGCCGAGGCCGGCGGTGACCAGCGTGTCGGCCTGGCTGAGATAGCCGCGACCACCGCTGACCTGGCGGAGCAGCGGCTTGCCGTTCGCGGTGAGGTGGATCGTGGCGCCGAGCGCACGCGGGTTCTTGCCCTTCGCGGTCGACAGCCGGAGCTGCACGAAGTTGTTCTTCGACGTCTGCTGGTTGATCAACACGCGCGGCGGCTGGCGGAAGCTGTTGACGACCAGGTCGATATCGCCGTCGAGATCGAGGTCGACTGCGGCGGCGCTGCGTGCATTCCCTGCGAACGCCTCCGGCGAGCTCTGCGGGGCAAGGTAGAGGTAGCCGTCCTGGTTCAGGTACATCTGCTTCTTCTGGTTGCCGGCGTACGAGCCGTTGATCCAACCGTTGGTGACGTAGAGATCGTCGTCGCCGTCGTTCTCGTAGTCGAAGAACGAGGCATCCCAACCCCAGCCACGATCGATCGGCTCCATCCGGAGGTTCTCCTCGGGCCGGAAGCCGCCTTCCTTCGTCGACACGTACAGCTTGTTGCCGGCGATGTACTGGAACGCCTTGGTCAGCTTGTCGTCGACGTTGATCGTGGATTCGTCGCGCGGGAAGATCACCTTGATGTTCTTGCTGAACATGTCGATGTTCGTCACGTAGACGTCCCACTTACCGTCGCCGTTGACGTCGCCGAACTCGGCGTTCATCCCCGAACCGCGATCGCCCGTGCCGGTGGCTTCGGTGATGTCGCCGAACGTGCCGTCGCCGTTGTTCCTGTAGAACACGTCGGCGCCGAAGTCGTTCGCGAGGAACAGATCGAGATCACCGTCGAGATCGATATCGGCGGACGCCAACGCGAGACACCAGCCGACGTCGTCGATCTTCGCCTGCTTCGCGACGTCGACGAACTTCGCCCCGTCATTGCGCCACAGCTGATTCGGGCTGCCGTTGCGACCATCGAGTGACGGCACGCTGCGCGCGGTGCCCGGGCTCAGGTTGGAGGCGTGACTGCCGTAGTAGCCGATGTAGATGTCGAGATCGCCGTCGCGATCGAAGTCGAACACGTGCGCGACGTGGCTACCGCGATGCGTCTGCAGTCCGAGCTCGTCGTGGACATCGGTGAACTTGCCCTTGTCGTTGCGGAACAACGCCGAGGCGTGCTCGCTGCGCAGCACCAGGAGGTCGAGGTCGCCGTCGCCGTCGTAGTCGAAGAACAGCGTGCCGTGACCGTCGCGCACCTCGGGCAAGCCCCACGCCGCGGTGGCATCGGTGAACGTGCCCGGCCCGGCCTTGCCCTTGTTGAGGTAGAGCTTTCCGAGCTCCTCGCCGGTGAGATAGAGGTCCGGGTAGTCGTCGCCGTTGAGGTCCCCGACGGCGATGCCGCCGCCCATGATCGTCTGCAAGTTGAAGCCGCCCTGCCCCGATGGCTCGACGTGACCCGGCAGGTCCTTGAGATCCGGCTCGACGTGACCCGGAATGGTCCTGAGCGCGGGATCGGAGATCGAGATCTTGGTGAGGCCGAGCTTCTTGATCCGCTCGAGTACTGCCGCGACCTGCGCCTTCTGCACGCCCTTCGCCGGCATGATCAGCACCACGAGGTTGTTGTTGGTGGCGAAGGCACCGCGGACCGCGTAGGTGAGCGCGTCGTCGGTCATCGGCTTACCGTCGACGACCGTCTTGCCATCGACACCGAGCTCGATGACGAACTTCGGTGGCTCGACGTGCCCCGGCAGGTTCTTGGTGTCCGGCGCGACATGGCCCGGCTGGTTCTTCAGATCCTTGTTCGGCTCGACGTGCCCCGGCAGGTTCTTGGTGTCCGGCGCCACGTGGCCCGGCTGGTTCTTCAGATCCTTGTTGGGCTCGACGTGGCCCGGCTGGTTCTTCAGATCCTTGTTCGGCTCGACGTGGCCCGGCTGGTTCTTCAGATCCTTGTTCGGCTCGACGTGCGCCTGCATCGAATCGAGATCGGCGTTCCAGGTCGCGAACTTCGTCGGTAGCCCCGCCGTCTTCGACGTGTCCTTGAACAGCTGCGCCGGCACCGACGCGATCACCTCGGCCTTGAGCTTCTTGCGCTCGTCATTCCACTCCGCGAACTTCATCTCCGCGGGCGGCCGCATCACGTACGCGCGATCGCGGATCCGTTTGACGACCTCCGCATCGATCTGCTTCTTCCCGAGCTCGCCGGCGATCGTCTCACCGCGGCGGATCCACAGCGTGATCATCATCGAGACCACTTCGCTGACGTACTCGGCCGCGAACGGATCCATCGCGAACGGCTTCTCCTTCCACACGTTCTGCATCGCGAGCCAGTGGATCGCCGAGTCGCGCACGCCGTTCATCTCGTGATCGAGCAGCTTGATCGAGAAGCCCTTGAGCGGCTTGTCGCTGACTGGGCCCGGGTTGACCTCGAACTTGATCGTGATGTCGCCGTTGTTCTCCATGTGGTGTGGGAACAGGTTCATCACCACGTTCTGCGCCCACTCCTCGTCGATGTATGGCTTGCGGGCCATCTTGCTCTTCGCGTACGAGCCGTCGTCGAGGAAGTTGTCGGACTGCATCGGCTCGAAGCCGGCGGCGACGAAGTGCACGAACGACTGCGCCTGCATCATCATCGCGGCGAGCCCGTCGTCGGTGAGCGGGATGCGCGTCACCTTGTTGAGGTCCGCGACCGGGTTGCGCGTGCCCTTGTTGTAGGCGAGCAGCGCCTCGACCTTGTTGTCGATCAGCTTCTTCGTGATCGGCTGCAGGTGGAGCTGGATCTGCTCCTGCGCGAGCGGCTGCCGCGCGTGTGGCGTGTTCGCGAGGCCGAGCTGGGTGATCAGCGACTTGTACGCGGACTGCACGTTTGGGCCCTCGACGATCGTGCTCTTTGCCGTCTCCGCTGCTTTCCCCGATTCCTTGAGCATCATCAGCGACAGCGTCGTCGCGGCATCGGTGAGTGCACGAATGGCCGCCGGATCGAGCGGCTTGAGCTGCGGTTGGCCCCCGGTCGAGTACATCTCGTCCTGGATCACGGCGAGCACCATGCGCGTGTGCTCCGCGGTCTTTTGATAGTCGGTGAAGTTCTTGAGGCCGATGTCGTTCGCGAACGTGGTCAGGTTGGTCTGCTGCTGCGCCGACAGCTTGATGTCGGGGAGCTTCACCGCGCCCTTGATGTCCGCCTCGGTGACCACCCCACCCTTCGCAGCCGTGCTCGCCTTCTCCCACGTCGCGCGAACCAGGCCCTTCATCGCAGAGATCTTCGCGAGCGTGCCGAACTCGCTATAGGTCTTCTCGGCGATGAACCAGTCGAGCTGCCGGAAGCTCGTCCAGCACGTCACGTCTCGCTTGCTCTCGAGCGCGACGAGGTCGTCGAGGACCGTGTCGGCCGAGGCGTGCAGCCCCGTCAGCCGATCGGTCTCGGGTAGCTTGGTAGGGTCGTCCTTGTCGCCCTTCTTGCCACCGCAGGCGAGTGGAAGTCCGGCGAGTGAGATCAGGACGAGCAGCCTCGAAATGCGCACGCCGGAAGTGCAGCACGGTCACCGCCGCAAAGCCAACGGCCCGCTGAAAAACGACTACTCCGGCGGATGGTCGTCGGCCGGAGCCTCGTCGGCGTGATCCGCCGGTGCCGCGGGCTTGCCGATCTCGTTGAACTCGTAGCCACCGTCGCGCGGCTTGATCTCGAACTTGCGGTGCACCGCGCCAGCGACGAGCTCACAGGTGAACGGAGTCTCACCCTTCGAGACCGCGCGATCGCAGGTCGCGGTGGTCGATGCCGGCAGGTCGAACTTCGGGGCGATCGTGCCTGCGATCTTGGTCGGATCGATGATCGTGCCCTGGAGGTTCGCCTCGATGCTGCCCTCGGCATCCTTGACCAGGATGTCGAACGTCACCGTCTCGCCCGTCGAGAGCTTGGCGTCGCAGGTGAACTTGTCGTTGGCCTTGACCTCGCGGTCCTTCGGGCAGGTGACGGAGGTGGCCTTGATGTTCTTCGGGCCGAGCATCTCGTCCCGGATCATCGAGGCGAGCTTGGCCTCGTCGAACTGCTGCTTCTTGCAGGCGGACAGCGCGACGAGTGTGGTGAGGAGGAGTGTGAAACGCACGTCCCAACGTACCAGGTCCCGAGTGGCGGACTGGTCACCGGAGCTCGAATCTCAGCCAGCGCGGCAGGTATCGATCGCGCGATCGAGGTTCGTGCGGAGCACCTCCATCTGATCGTGCGCGAGTCGCTGGCCGATCATCGACGCACTCCACATCGCGAGCATCGCGACCGCGGCGCCACCGGCGACCCACCACGCCCACGGCTGGCCGCTGTTCTCGAGCATCGCCCCCGATGCGACGATGGTCAGCGCCACCGCGCACACCATCCCCAGGCAGAGATAGCCGAACGCGAAACCGGTCCACACCGACGGGTGCGGGCTGAACCTCGCGGCGATGTGCGTGCCGCTGTCGCTCGCCGACACCTCGATCGCCAACCACGGCGACCACACGTGCTGGTCCGCCGCCGGCACCGTGAGCGCGAGGTGATCCTCGTGCCGGGGTCCACGCTCGGCACCACCTCCAGGTACGCGGGTCCGCTTGAGCTGCAACGACGTCCCGGCGAAGTAGCTGCACAGTCGCTCGATCACGTCACGACTTGGACACGCCAGCTCGAGCTCGAACCGCGGCCGCAACACCATCGACATGGCTCGAGTCTCGCCTCATCAAGCGCTCGTGTCAGGCGCAACGATTGCGCGCCCCGAAACGGCGGAACGCCCCTCCGAGGGGGCGCCTGCTCCAATGTTGGGGTGGACTAGTTCTTCGTGAACGCGAGCTTCACGGTGTTGATGGTGCCGACGTCCTGCGCGGCGTTGTCGACCACCTTCAGCGTGTACGTGCCGTTGAGCGTGCCGCCGACTTCGGTCGTCGTCAGCGTGTAGGTCTCGGCGATGTTCTTCTGCGAGCCGCCCTTGTTCTGGCGGAGCACCTTCACGCGGGCGCCGTCGCGGAGCAGCTCGACCGTGAGGTCACCCGCGAACGTGTGCGTGATGTCGACGGTGACCGCGAGGCTCTGCTTGCCGTCGAGGCCTGTGACCGCGACGTCGACTGCGCCGCCGGTGGGGCTGTTGTCGGGGATCGACGCGGTGCCGGTCGAGGTGAACACCTTCTCCGGTCCACCCGACGGGGCGTCCTGGAAGGCCTTCGCGATCAGCTCCTTGACCTTCGAGGCCGAGACACTCGGGTTCGACGCGCTGTTCGAGCCGGTCGGCGCCCACAGGAAGTCGACGTGGTTGTTCGTGCTGTCCTGGCAGTAGCGACCGCCGACGACCTTGCCGTCGCTGTTGAGCTCGAGGATGTAGTGATAGTCGTCCTCGCGAACGTTGTTCTCGAAGCCGACCGGAGTGGCCTCGGCGCCGCTCTCGGTCAGGTACTCGACCGTCATCTTGACTTCCATCAGCTTCTTCGCGTTCGTGTTGTACGACCACTTGTTCGAAGCCGGAGCGCCGACGCAGGCGTTCGCCTTCGTGTTGCTGATCTCGGCCTGCTTGGTGATCTCGTACCCCATCACGGCCTGGTTCCAGACCTCGAAGTTCGCCGTGCGGTCCTCGACGAGCGGCAGGTTGTTGATGCCGAGGAAGTTTGTCATCACGACGTGCAGCGAGCCCGGGTTGACGTCCGCGCACTCGTTGTTCGCAGAGCCCGTCGCGTCGTGCTTGATCTCTTTCGCGTTGCAGCGACCACCGAGCATGATCGCGCTCGTCCGGTCGAACGAGTTCTGCATCAGCGCCTTCATGTCGCCGACCGAGAACGTCACGCCATTCATCGTCACCGACTTCTGCGGCTCCGGGTACATCAGCGAGGCCGGGCCCCACGCGTGGCAGGTGCCCCACCACGTCGCCATGCCGTCGACGTTGCCGTCCTCGCCTTCGTCGTCGATCACGCCATCGCTATCGTTGTCCTTGCCGTCGTGGATCTTGCCGGCGCCCTGGAAGGTCTCGCTCTGCCACTTGGTGGCGGGGCCGGCGCACTTCAGATAGGTGTCCCACTCGGCCTTCGCACCCGCGCCGTACATCTTGGAGGGGAACGTCTCGCAACCCGGCGCGTTGTTGAATGCGGCGTCGTACTTCTCGATCGGGCTCTTCTCGGTCTCGCCCTGGAACCGATTGTTGTGGCCACCTTCGATGGTCGGCCAGTAGGTATCCGCCCACGCGACCGGCGCCTTGCCGACCGCTGCGGGGTGACTGTCTTTCCACGCCGGCTGCGTGCGCTTGCCCTTTTTCGGCAGCTCGGA
>JBBQJJ010000459.1:0-6909 GCA_038325805.1 Haliangiales bacterium | reverse complement strand
GAAGAACAGCGTGCGCTCGGTCTCCGTGGCGAGCGAGATCATCTTGCCCTTCGCCTCGGGATTGGTCTTGTTGTAGATGTACTGGAGATTCGTCGTCTTCCCGCACAAGCCCGGGCCGTAGTAGACGATCTTGCAGTTGATTTCGCGCGACGAGTAATTGATGAAACTCATGAAGCTCGCGCCTAATCGTTGAAAAGGTTGTCGATGTCGTCGTCGGTGATCTCGGAGAACACCGACGGCTGGCCCGAGCCGGCCGCGCTCTTTTTGACCATCACGTCGATCGTCACGGCGAGCTCTTGTGACGCCTTGCGAACGCGCAAGCGCACGAGCCCGAGAGAGCTACGCTCGTCGAACAACACCACGAGGATGACTCGCTGGCCGACGATCGAGATGTGGTAGTTCGTCTTCTCGCCTTCGAGGAACTGGCCAGCAAACTCTTTCTCCGCGAGCAGCGAGGCAATGCCTCCGGTCGCGGCGACGTTGCCGGCTGTCAGCGACGACAGCGATGTGACATCCAGTTCCTGGACCTCACCGGTCGAGGCGATCGCCTGACCATTCTTGTCGATCACGAGCACGGCTCGCGCATTCGAATCTCGGTGGAGGGCTTCGCAGATCCGATTGATCTGAACTACCTCCTCCTCGTACATCACGAGCTGTTGGATCATCGCGCCATGGCTCCTTGGAGATGGGCTCACGCTTACAAACGTGAGCCCCTCGCCGTCGATGTCACGGTACCAATCCCCCAGGGTTCGAACAACCTTTGCGCCCTACAAAGTCGGCGCAACGAAGCGACTTACATGGTCGCCCGACCGGCCAAGGCGCGCGCGATCGTGGCTTGATCGGAGTACTCCAGCTCGCCGCCGACCGGGAGTCCCGTCGCGATCCTCGATACCTTGACGCCCAGTGGCTTGATCGTCCTGGCGATGTACATCGCGGTGGCCTCGCCATCGACCGAGGGCGAAGTCGCGAGGATCACTTCCCGAACGTCGGTCCCGAGCCGCTTGACGAGCTCGGCGATCCGCAGATCGTCCGGGCCGATGCCCTCGAGCGGTGACAACAGGCCGTGCAAGACGTGGTAACGCCCGCGGAAGTGGCCGCCGCGATCGATGGCGAGCAGGTCCGACGGGCTGGCCACCACGCAGATCAGCTCGGGATCTCTCCGAGGGTCGTTGCACATGGTGCACGGGTCCGCCTCGGTCATGGTCATGCAGATCGAGCACAGCCGGATCTTGTCGGTGACGTCCATCAGCGCCTGCGCGAGTGCCGCCACCTGCGCGCGGTTGCCACGGATCAGATGGAACGCGAGCCGCGTCGCCGACTTCTCGCCAATCCCGGGAAGCCGAGACAGCTCCTGAACCAAACGACGGATCGGGTCAGACACGGATCAGAACAGACCGGGAATCCCGCCGCCCATACCGCCGCCGAGCGGCCCCATCACCTTCGCCATCCGATCCTTGCTCTGCTCGCGCACCTTGGTGGCCGCGGCGTTGATCGCGGAGGTCACCAGATCCTCGAGCATGCCGATGTCGTTCGGGTCGACGACCGACTTGTCGATCTTGACGCGCACGACCTCGAACTGACCGTTCACCGTCGCCGTCACCATGCCACCACCAGCAGCGCCTTCGCACTCCAGCTGCGCGAGCTCCTCCTGGGCTTTCTGAACATCGCCCTGGAGTTTCTGCGCCTGCTTCATCAGTGCATTGAGGTCCGGCATTTTTCCGTTAGACATCGGTCTTGATCTCCTTGATCTGCGCGCCAAACGTCTGCAGTACGTGTTTCGTGATCGGGTGCTCGCGCGCTTCCGCCTCGCGCTTGTGACGCTCCGCCGAGGACTTCGCTCGCGAGTCTTCGAGGCTGGAGCGCACGCCACCCTTCGCCGATTCGGTGGCGTCGAGCATGCGCACCGCGATCTTGACGTGCGCGAGCTCGGCGCCTAGCTCGCGGATGATCGCGCGGAGCTCGTCGAGCTGCTTCTGCTCGGACGCCATCTCGCCCATGCTGTGGACGTCGAGCGGGAAGCCGAGCTCGATCAGCTCCGCGCTCCACTTCATCACCCGCGCGTGCTGAAACGGCCCGAGCAACGTGAACTTGCGACGGGTCTCGAGCTCGCCGAGCACGGTGTTCCACGCGTGCAGCACGTCCGCCGGTGCGGAGGTGAGCTGCTCGGTGGGACCGGAGCCATTCGCTGTGGTCGCCGGTGCCGGCACGGGACCCGACGGCGCCATCGACGCGCGTTGCTCGGGGGCGGGTTGCGGTGCGGCCGCTGCTCGAGGAGCCGAGCGCATGTCGGCGGCGTGGGGAATCTCGCGCGGATCCATGCTCTTGGGCGACGGAGCCTCGAGCATCGGTGCCGGCGAAGGTGTTGCCGAAGGTGCTGCGATGGCGTGCGGAACCACGCGCGGATCGACACCACCGGTGCGTGCGGCATCCGCAGCCGCCTTTGCAGCCTTCGCCGCAGCGAGCGCACTCGCCACCTCGGCATTGGGATCGCCGACACCGTTCGCACTACCGACGGCGAGATCGGAGCGACCGCGATTCGAGGAGCCCGCCGGCGCCTTACCGGCGGGTTCGGGTTTTCCCGGCGGTGGTGCTTTTGTGGGTGCCGACGGCGACGGCGACGACGGCGCGGATGGCTGGTCCCGCTGAGCTGTCGGCCGCGCACCCGGCGTGGTGCCGGTGGCGAAGCTCGGCGCTTGCTTGCGCGCCGGCCTGTCTTCCTCGAGCGCCGCATCGAGCAGGCCCGTCATCGACGGCTTTGCAGGTGCGGCACCCGCACCGACGTAGTGCTCTCGCTGTGGCATCGGAGCGCGCTGCGCCGGTCGGGACTCCTGCCGAGCACCACCACGGATCAACCGCGACTCGAGCTCGCCGAGCCGCTCGATCAGATCGCCGAGCGGCAGCAGGGGCTCGACGGTGGCGACATCGATCAGCGCGCAATCGAGCACCAACCGCGGCTGCAGCGTCTTGCCGAGCTCGTCGCAGCACCGCAGCATGCGCTCGAACATTTGCGTGATGCGCGAGCGATCCAGTGCGTTGGCCTCGCCGAGCAGCTCGGTGCGCTCTTCATCTGCCGCGTCGATCAACTCGGGCCGGTTCGGCGCGACCTGCAGCACCGACAGATCGCGCAGGTACCGCACGATCGCGCGCGCGAGCTGCACTTCATCGACGCCGCGTTCGATCGCGGATTCGACCGCGCCGAGGGCCTCGCCGGCTTCACCTGCTGCGAGCGCGCGAACCAGCGTGCGCGTCAGCGAACGATCCGCGACGCCGAGCACTTCGGCGACATGCTTCTCGGTGATCGTGGCCGCGCCAACGTACGAGATCAGTTGATCGCAGAGCGACAGCGCATCGCGCACGCTGCCGCCGGACTCGCGCACCAGCAAGCTGACCGCACCAGCGTCGACGGCGAGCTGCTCGCGTTCGAACACGCTGGTCAGGTGCACCGCCAACCGCGACGCCGGCACCAGCTTGAAGTCATAGCGCTGGCAGCGCGACAGGATCGTGTTCGGCAGCTTGTGCGGCTCGGTCGTCGCGAGCACGAACGTCACGTGCGGAGGCGGCTCCTCGAGGGTCTTCAGGAGGGCGTTGAAGGCCTCGGTGGTGAGCATGTGGACTTCGTCGATGACGTAGACCTTCTTCTTCAGCACCGCGGGCTGGTACCGCACCGCCTCGGTGAGCTCGCGGATCGCATCGATGCCGCGATTGCTCGCGCCGTCCATCTCCTGGTAGTCGATCGCGCTGCCGTTGCTGATGCTGGTGCACGCACTGCACGAGCCGCAGGGCTCCGCACCCTCGCGAGGCTGCTCGCAGTTGAGCGCCTTGCCGACGATGCGCGCGACGGTGGTCTTGCCGCAGCCGCGCGGGCCGCAGAACAAGAACGCGTGGTGCACGCGATTGGCGGAGAACGCGTTCGCGAGCGTGCGCGTCACGTGCTCCTGGCCGACGACCTCCGAGAAGGCCGCGGGCCGATATTTGCGAGCGAGCACGAGATAGGACATGACGCGACGGCCGACTATACCCGCTGCCTCCGACGTCACAATCCCAACGGCGCGGCGATCTCCGCACGAATCTCCGCGCAAACGGGCACGGATTTCAACGAGCTAGCTACGAGACATCTCCGCGTCAGAGGCCGAGATCGCTGCAGATCTCTTTCGCCTGCAGCACGGTCTTGTCGCGGATGTCGCCGAGCGTGTTGTGCACGGCATCGCGATACAGCGAGCCGCCGCAGATCAACTTCTTGCCGCCGAACACGACGACGTTGCGGAAACTCGGCGACCCGCTCCCGTCGACACCTTCGAGGTACCAGGTGCTCCCGCGCTGGCGATCGATCAACGGTTTGTCGGCGGATGCCTTGAGGACGCCGGTGTCGGCGAGCCACTTCTTGTAGGTCTCGCGATCGCTCGGCGCTTTCGGATCCTCGTAGCCGTAGCGGAACGCGAACACCTGCGTCTTGTCGGTGCCCGGCACCTTGACGACCAACGAGATCGTCCCGGCTTCGCCGTAGTCGCGATCCCAGTTCGGAAGCAGCGACAGCTTGATCGCGCCGATGTCGGCCGGCGGCTTGACGTAGACGCGCGGCTTCTCGGTATCGATGGGAGGCGGGCCCTTCACCGCAGGCTTGGTGTCCGCAGGCTTCGGATCGCTGCCAGATCCCGCCGTGTCCGCGGGCTTCGCATCCGCGGGCTTCACATCCGCGGGCTTCGCATCCGCGGGCTTCGCATCCGCGGGCTTCGGATCGCTCCCAGATCCCGCGGCCTTCGCGTCGCTCCCAGACCCGACGATCTCGGCGGGCTTGGCATCCGCGGGCTTCGCGTCGCTGCCGGCCTTGTCGTTCGTGGCAACCGTCGTACTCGATCCCGAGCCCGTCTCCTTCGCGAGGTCGGCCGAGAAGCCACCCTTCTTGGTGCTCGGTGTCGTGTTCGACTCGAACGCGCCACCGCCATCGCCGCCCTCATCGCAGCTGAGCAGGCATACGCAGAGCAAGAGTTGTGCTCGTCCACCCATCCCGATGGATATAGCACCGCCGAAAAGGCGACGAGCGGTCATCTGTTCGATAACCGCTCGTCGCGAAAAGGTGGCCCCAAGCACCCGCTACTTCCGCTACCGTTGCTCCCTTCCGGGCCTGGCGGAGTTCACAGCTATTGCGTCACTCGGGACCATGAATCGCAGGGTAGTTGGTCGCGGAGAAGAAGGGATTCGAACCCTTGGTACCTTTCAGTACACACGATTTCCAATCGTGCACCTTCGGCCACTCGGTCACTTCTCCAACTCGAGAGGTGCAGCCAATCTTGGATCGTCGGGTCGTTGAAATTGCGGAGGAGGAGGGATTTGAACCCCCGGTACTTGCGTACATCTGATTTCGAATCAGACACCATCGGCCACTCGGACACTCCTCCAGAAAACTAGGGTTTGGGGCGGTTGCCCGCTCCTTAATGATAACTCGGTCCTCGACGAAGCTTTGCGAAGAAGCCGGTTAACTCGGCGGCACATTCCTCGGCGAGGATTCCTCCAACCACCTCGACCCGGTGATTGAGCCGGCTATCGGTGGTGATCTGATAGAGCGTTGCGACGGCACCCGCTTTGGGATTCGCACAACCGTAGATCAGCTTCTTGACCCGCGCATTGACGAGCGCGCCGGCACACATCGGACAGGGTTCTTGCGTGACGACCAAGGTGGCCTCGACGCGCCAGTGACCCAGCTTCTTTGCAGCTTCTCGGAGTGCGACGATCTCGGCGTGAGCCGTAGGGTCGCCATCCGCTTCGCGTCGATTGTGCCCTCGCGCGACGATGTTCCCATCGCTCACGATCACGCACCCAACTGGTACATCGCCTGCTTCGCCCGCGGCTTTCGCCTCGTCGAGTGCAGCGCGCATCCATGCTTCTTCAGCCATACGATAATGCAAGCGGATCCGAGAGGGGTCGAACCTCTAACCCCCGGTTCCGTAGACCGGTGCTCTATCCATTGAGCTACGGATCCTCAACCAAACATTTCAGCGGAGAGAGGGGGATTCGAACCCCCGATACAGGAAAAAACCCATATGCCGGTTTAGCAAACCGGTGCCTTCAGCCACTCGGCCATCTCTCCCTGGGCGGCCCCAACGGAGACAGGTTGCCAAACGAAACCAACCAAACAAATCTTCGAGCGAGACGTGCGGGTCGTACGGACCCCGCACGTCTGCTCTAACTACCTGCGAGACACTATTCGGTTTTCAGGGCTGTTGCGGAGGAGGAGGGATTCGAACCCCCGGAGCTTGCGCTCGGCGGTTTTCAAGACCGCTGCCTTCGACCACTCGGCCACTCCTCCGGGCGGTCCCGAAGGTAGGGCGGCAGTATAGGGAACGAAGTCACCTTGTAAAGCCGGATCGAGAAGGTTCTCGGACCGAGAAGCGACTAAGGAGCTACCTCACCGGACTTATTGTGAGCCGGCTTGTTCTCGATGCGTTCGAGCCCACCCATATAAGGACGCAGCGCGACTGGGACGATGACGCTCCCGTCGGCCTGCTGGTACTGCTCGAGGATCGCGACGATGGTCCGCCCGACCGCGACGCCGGACCCGTTCAGCGTGTGAACCGGGCGGTTCGTTTTTTCAGCCGCCGACCGGTACCGGATCTTCGCGCGGCGCGCCTGAAAGTCCTCGAAGTTCGAGCAGCTCGAGATCTCGCGATAGGCGTCCTGACCTGGCAGCCAGACCTCGAGGTCGTAGGTCTTCGCCGCAGCAAACCCGAGATCGCCGGAGCACAGCGTCGACACGCGGTAGTGCAGCCCGAGGCCTTGCAGCACGCGCTCGGCATCGTCGCGCAGCTTGTCGAGCTCGGCATAGCTGGTCTCGGGCTTGACGAACTTGACGAGCTCGACCTTGTCGAACTGGTGCTGGCGGATCAGGCCGCGCGTATCGCGACCCGATGCACC
>JBBQJJ010000458.1:0-6939 GCA_038325805.1 Haliangiales bacterium | reverse complement strand
GCTGCCACCGACGTGCTCGAGGGCGGTGACCTCCGCGACGGGCTCGGGCTTGGCGACCTTCTTCGGCACCATCGCGAACGCGGCGCGGTGGCGCTCCTCGAGGTCGCGCATCTCGAGCTTCTTGCCGCTGCGCTCGAGCTGCCGTCCGACCAGCGAGACCGCGGCGATCCCCGACGAGTCGATCCGACCGACGCCGCCGAAGTCGAGCACGACGGACTTCACATCGCGCCGGCGCGCCACTTCGCTCAGCTCGCCGAACAGAGCCTTGGCCGAGGGGACGGTGAGATCACCCTGGAGACGCACGACCGCGGCGCGACCGTCGCGAACGACGCTGGCAACCGGTTCGGGCATCGCCGGGAGCGATTGCAAGAACCTGCGCAGCCGCAACGCCCGAAGGTTTCCGAGAGCCGCGGACTTAGCGCGCAAAACCGGGCATGCCCGCGCAGTGAGCGCTGAGGCGCTGGCCGGTGTGGCGCGGAGCCGCGTTTGTAGGACAACGTTCCAGCTACACCTCATGGTGACTTGGGTCGATCCGTTGGACATGCACGATCACAAGGCCGGGCTGGAGAGGTTAGGAGTGCTGATCGGACGGACTCGCTCGAAGGTCGTCGGGGATCGCGTGTTCATGGTCCTCAACGACTCCGAGCCGCCACGGGTCCCGCAGTCGATGGTCGAGACCCAGCCGCTCACGGTCCTGGACTTCCCGCCTATGCTCGGAGGGTGAAGCTCGCGCGCCCCGACACCCGCCCGACTGGCTGGCAGAAGTGGCGCGACTTGCTGTTCGTCCACTGGGACGTGCCCGTCGAGTCGTTGCGTGCGCTCGTTCCGTCGCAGCTCGAGCTCGATCTCTGGAGGGGCCGCGCCCTCGTCGGCGTGGTGCCGTTCGCGATGCAGGACGTGCGGCCAGCGTGGTTGCCGTCCATGTTCGCGCTCGACTTCCTCGAGACCAACACGCGCACGTACGTGACGTACAAGGGACGCCCCGGCGTCTTCTTCTTCTCGCTCGAAGCGGCCTCCCTCCTCGCGGTCAAGGCCGCGCGGTGGGGCTGGGGCCTGCCCTACTTCCACGCGGCGATGCAGTGCACACGCGAGGGTGACTGGTTCGCGTATGCAACGAAACGGCGAGGAGCCGAGGCTGCGTGCACGGCGCGCTATCGCCCGGGCGCGCACCTAGGCCCGTCGACCGAGGGCACGTTCGAGTACTTCTTGCTCGAGCGCTATCTGCTGTTCTCGTTGAAGCAGAACGCGGTCTACGAGGGCCAGGTCGTGCACGAGCCGTATCCGGCGCAGGAGGTCGAGCTCGCGTCGATCGACGAGAGTCTGATCCGTGCCGCGGGACTTGAGCGCTCGGGATCCCCGTGCGCGGTGCACTACGCCGCGGGCGTCGATGTCGAGGTGTTCGGCCCCTGGAAGGTCTGACTACCCCCAGAGCTCACCTCGGATGACCTCGATCTTCCGGCTTCCGGAAGAGATTGTATTCGGGGTCCCCGGCTCGAGGACGAGCCACCCCGTTCCCCATCAGTCGCCTGGTCGAAGGATCGACACAGGCGAACGCTGGGTCACTTGTCGAGCTTCAACTGGTTCTTCGCAGCCAAGGCATCGAGCTCTGCAAGCGACCCACCCGTGTACTGCGTGAGCCGCCCCGTGTCGAAGAACTTCACGGTCCACGTCTTCCCGTTGTCTGCGGTTCGCGCCTCGATGCTCTTCTTGTCGCCGCTGTATCGTCGAATCATCGGGGTCACAGTGCCACGTTCTACCCTCAGTCAGGCGAAACTTCGGCTGACGACGAACGCGCCCAGTGCGCAAGCCGACGTAGCGACCAGGAGTGCCACGGCGCACAGCGTGATCCGCTCGTAGGCCGCTGGATCGCGATGATCCGAGATCGCCACGGCCCGCCACACCCCGAGGGGTGCCAGAGCCCCGCAGCTGAACGCGACGAGGGGCGGCAGGCCGAGTCCGACGGCCACCGGCAGCCACGCGAAGGCGGCGAGTGTGATCACGAGGTAGAGCCGTGCGGCGCGCGCGGCCCCCAGCTGGACCACCAGCGTGCGCTTGCCGGTCGCGCGATCGCCTGCCGCGTCCGGGATCTCGATCGCGAGCAGCATCGCGAACTGGAGCAACGCGAGCGGCACGATCGCGAGGACCAGCGTCCGGGCGCCCAGCAGGTCGGGTGCCTGTAGCGCGAACCCGAGCCACGGCACCAGACACGTCACGACGATCGCGGTATCGAGCTCACCCAAGCCTCGCGCGCACAAGCGCAGCGGCGGAGCGCTGTACGCCCACGCCAGCACGGCGATCGCGATCAGCGTGATCGTGACGATCGGGTCGAACCCGACCACCACCGTGACCCCCAACCCGATCACGGCGAGCACACGTGCGGCGATCAGCGCGACGTGTGGTGACAGCTCGCCGTCGGGCAGCACGCGGCTCCCGCCGGACCATCGCGTCGGGGTGAGGTTCGCGCGATCGACCTCGTAGTCGAAGTAGTCGTTCGCGTAGTGGGTCATCAGCTGGAACGCGGTGACGGCCAGCTGGCCGAGGAGATACCGGCGCGCGTCGATCGAGTGGCCGTGGAAGGCCGCGATCGCGGCACCCAGCGCGAACAAGATGACGCCGCCGCCGAGAAACAGCGGGCGTCCGAGCCGGATGAACGCGATCACGGAACGTATGGCTGCGACTCTAGCGGACGGTCGACCCGCAGCCTGCAACGAACGGAGTCCGCGAGGCTGATGGTGGTTGGTGCCCAAGGACGGAGTTGAACCGCCGACACGCGGATTTTCAGTCCGCTGCTCTACCAACTGAGCTACTTGGGCTTGAAGGCTCCGCAATCTACTGGGACAGCACCGGGTTGGCAAGCCACACCGATTTGATCTAACCATTCGCTCCCTTTTTTCGTTTCGGTTCGCGACAGATTGCCCCTGCGTTCCCCGTCGATCAGCTCGACGGGCCTAGCGCTCGAGCTCGTCGGTGCCGAGGTGATGGAACCCGGTGACGCGGCGCCGGCGATTCGCACGGACGATCACGTAGTCGAACCGATAGCTCATGTTGCGCTGCCTCAGCTCGTACCGGCGAACCTCGCTCGCCGAGAGCTCTCGCTCGTTCGCGATCACGTCGCGCAACTGGTCTCCGCGTCGAGCAACTCGCGCACGCACTGCGCGAGCATCGGACCGACGATCTGTTCGGTGTAGCTAGACATCAGCAACACGAAGGGAGGGTACCAGTTCGCGAATGCGCGCGACCACCTCGGGGTCACGTCGTTGATCATCGGCTGCGCGAGGCTCGGCCTTCGCGCCTTCGGAAAACTACCGGAGATGCTGTTCGAGGAAGCGCAGCACTCGCGAGTACAACGCGATCTGCGTCTCGCGTCGCGCCAGCGAGTGGCCCTCGTTGTCCGCGACCATGTATTCGACGGGCACCTTTCGCGCAACGCGGCGACCACGCGATCGCTCTCTGCCCGCGGCACGCGCGGATCGTTCGCACCGGCGTAGACGAACAACGGGTGACGACGCGCAGCGCGGGACCATCGACAGTCGCCGTGTAGACCTGCGCCAGTGGACAGGAACACCAGCGACTTACCGTCGCGCGTGAACCCTGGCGCGGTGTTGGTGAACGAGTCAGGTTGTCGGGCGTGGCGCCGGCAGGGACGGGTGATGGCCGGGCACTCGGCGGTTGCTCGCTCGGGATCGGGTGCGGGGAGCCTGGGTTGCGGGAGTGTGTTTGGGCGATCCCGAACAACATAAGAAAAAGCACGCAATTGCAGGCCGCAGCATCGCGGCGCAGCCTACCTCGAACCCTCCCGGGACGTGGCACAATGACGGGGCATGCCGCGGGACGGAACCGACCCGGTCGACCTGGACGCGCTCGCTGAGCCGGACGGGTCCGAGCTACTCGGTACCGTGATCGCGGACCGCTACCAGCTCGAGGCGATCCTCGGTCGCGGCGGCATGGGGCTCGTCTATCGCGCCGCGCATCTCGGCCTACGCCGCCAGGTCGCCGTCAAGATCCTGCATCCGTCGCTCGCGACCTCGCACGACGTGCGCAATCGCTTCGAGCGCGAGGCGTTCGCCGCCGGCAAGATCGATCACCCGAACTGCATCAACGTGATGGATTCGGGCAAGCTGCCCAACGGCACGCGCTACCTCGCGATGGAGTTGCTCGACGGCCGCGCCCTCGGCGAAGTGCTCGAGCAAGAGGGTCAGATCGAAGCGGGTCGCGCGCTTCATATCCTCGCGCACATCCTGCGCGGCCTCGGCCACATCCACAGTGCCGGCATGATCCATCGCGACATCAAGCCCGAGAACATCTTCCTGATCCGGCAAGGCTCCGACGAGGACTTCGCGAAGATCCTCGATTTCGGGATCGCGAAGGGGATGGGCAAGTCCGACCTCGACGAGGGCGTCAAGCTCACGCAAGCCGGCATGGCGTTCGGCACTCCCATCTACATGGCGCCGGAGCAGGCGCTCGGTAACCCGATGGACGGTCGCTCGGACCTCTACGCCGCGGCCGTGATCGGCTACGAGATGCTGACCGGGCAGCCGCCGTTCTATAGCGACGACAAGCTCGAGGTGATGTCGCAGCACACGGCGAAGCCGGTGCCGCCGATGCGAACGCGGCTGCTCAAGGGAGCGAAGCCGGTGCCGTCGTCGATCGAGCGCTTGATCGCGAAGGGCCTGACGAAGAAGTCGTCGGATCGGTACGCGAACGCCGATGTCTTCCTCGCCGCCGTCGAGAATGCGCTGCGAACGCCCGATGGTGGAGTCACCGACGTCTCGTTCGAGCGACCTCAATCGGAGGATGTCCTCGAGCGCGCGGCGACGCGCGTCCAGACCAACCCGCCGCAGCATCCACCAGGCCCACGCAAACCTCTTCACTCGACGACGGGCAGCCAGCCGCTGATCAACTTCGACGGCCATAGCCGGATCACCGGCGCGAGCGAGATGGCACCAGACTCGAGTGGCGTCGGTCGGATCGCCGATGCGATCGACGACGCGCTCGGCACCCCGATGCCACCGATGCCGCCGATGCCGGTGGTTGCACCCATCCCGCAGCCTCCCATCGTCGCTGTACCGAAGCGCGACTCCGCTCCCCGAGGTGGCGTCGGCATCGGCCTGCCCTACACCGGTCCGAGCGGCGAGCCGATCTTCGGCTTGACGCCGGAGCAGCGCCACGCCCAGGTCTCGATCAACGATCGCTCGCTGAGTATCGCGGCCGCACTCGAGCCGGATGCACCCGCGACCACGCCCGTCGTCAAGACCCGCAAGCGGTGGCCGATCTACGCCGCGATCGCTGCGGTGGCCGTCGTCGCGGGTGTGGTGATCGCGGTGCTCACCGTGCCGCGTGGCGAACCCGAGGTTGTCGAGCCGATGAGCCCGGAGACCCCGGCCGGCAAGGCGTTCGTGCTCTACAAGCAGGGCAAGTTCGACGAGGCGAAGCGGGTGCTCGAGGCCGATCCGGCCAAGCTCGCCGCCGATGGTGAGATGCAGCTGGTGCTCGGCCACATCTACTCGGATCAGTTTCAGCGCCGGAGGGCCCTCGTCGCGTACCGTGCTGCGTTGACCAAGCGACTCGATCTCGAGTCCGATGTCGACATGCGCGGCAACCTGCGCACGCTCGCCGGCGACAAGGACCTCGAGGTCGTACGCGACGCGTTCGATCTCTGGGTGCAGACGTCGGATCCCGAGGCCAAGGCGCTGATCAAGATCGCCGCGGTGCACGACGATCCGGGGCGTCGCCATACGGTCGAGCCGATCATCGATCGCCACAAGCTGCGTGACGGCGTCGAGTGGTGGCGCGCATATGCCCTCGATCTCCAGCAACTCGAGCCGTGCGAGAAGCGCAAGGCCGCGGTCGCGAAGCTGCGTGCACTCGGCGATCCGCGCGCGAAGGAGCCGCTCGAGGTCGCGATCGAGCGCCACTCGAAATACTCGTCGAAGATCAAATACAACGCCTGCTTGATCGACGACGCGAAGGCCGCGATCGCGAAGCTCGCAGCTCCGAAGCCGTGATCCCCGACGAACCACGCTGGGTCGAGGCGCACGGCATCGCGAGCGATTCGCGAGGTTGGCGCACCGAGCTCGCGGGCGGCTTCGCGCTCGGCCACGACGTCGCGAAGCTGATCGTCACCGACGCGGCTCCGGCCGCGGTGGCCTCGATCGCGCGCGACTATCCGAAGCACACGCTCCTCGTCGTCAGCGATCTCCTCGCCGAGGCACTTCGCGGCGCAGGTCGCACCCCGGTGCGCGCGCTGCTCCACACCCTGCCCGACCCCGATGCACTGCCGGATCTCGAGGGCGCCGTCCCTCTACCTGCCCACGCATCGCTCTCCGCTCTCCCGGAGGCCCTCGCAGCAGAGCTGGCGGAGGCGCGTGGGCGCGGCGAGATCTGGTGCTGCTACGTCGATGGCGATCCGGTGGCGTTCGCGTACGCGCCGTGGCGCAGCGCCACGCTGTTCGATGTCTCGGTCGACACGCTCCCTGGTGCGCGGCAACTCGGCCTCGGGACGATCGTCGCTTCCGCGCTGATCCGCCACGAGTGTGCAGGTCGGGAGCGCAGGCCAGTATGGGGTGCCGACGAGAGCAACACCGCCTCGCTCCGCCTCGCTGCGAAGCTCGGCTTCGTCGAGGTCGATCAGATTTGGGTGGCCCCACCGTGAGAGCCCTCATCGTTGTTGTCGTCATCCTCCTCGCCGCATCACCCAGTCACGCGGAGCCAAGCGATCGCACGCTGATCTACACGGGGCTCGCCCTCGCGCCGGTCGACTACCTGCTCGGCGTCTCGATCCACGAGAGTAGTCACGCTCTGATGGCGAAGCTCGTCGGTGCAGACGTCACGGAGCTCCACGTGTTTCCGCCCGGTCGCGATCCGAAAGGTCACTTCCGGTTCGGCTGGACCTACGTGCGCGGCCTCAAGGGGAAGACGCAGCGTCAGCTCTTCTTCCTC
>JBBQJJ010000457.1:0-7001 GCA_038325805.1 Haliangiales bacterium | reverse complement strand
GTGTAGAAGCCCTCGAGGTCCTTCGACAGGTACGGGCGATCCGCGCACCCTTCACCGGGCTTCTTGAGGTTGAGGCCCTTCTCGCGGCGCTGCGCTTCGCCGTGGATGTTGGTCGCCGTCGAGCGCGTCAGCTCCTCGGTGATCACCAGCGAACGGCCGAGCGCATCGCGGTTCTTCTGCGCCTTCGCCCAGGTGCTCGTCGGGCCGTAGCCCTCGAGCAGGACCTTGATCTCCTCTTGCGCCTTGTCGACGTCGAGCGCCGCGTTCCAGTTGCCGACGATGTCGCGCTGGTACTCGGCAGCCTTGATCGACTCCGGTTCCATCTTGATCAGGAACCGATATGCCTCGTTGGAGCGCTCCCACTCGGTCTGCCCGCCGTAGCTCTCCGCCACGCGTAGCAGCACGTCGCGCGAGTACTGCTCGCCACCGATCGACGCGAGGAAGTCGAACACCTCCTTCGCGGAGACGCTCTTGTCTTCGGTGAACACCACGACCAATTGCTCGAGCGCTTCGTCGCGCAAGGAGGCGCTGCGGCGGCGCTGTGCGGCAGTGCCGGATCGCTCGGCCTCGACGGCCTTGTCGAGCACGCGCTTGAAGTCCTTCGCAGCCTGCGTGGGGTTGCCGAGCTTCCACTCGCACCACGCGACCTTGAACGTGGCGAGATCCGAGGTCGCGGCCTCGTCGGGGATGTGCTTGTAGGCGGCCTTTGCCTCCTCCCACTTCTGGAGCGCGAAGTGGTGCTCGCCGATCATCATCCACGCGTCGCCCTGGAGCGGCGACCGCGGGTACCTCTCGATCACCTCGTTGAACAACTTCATCGCGTCGTCTTCGCGCTGGTCTTCCTTCGCGGCGAAGCCGATGAGGTAGGTGACGAGGTCCATCCGGCGGAAGTTGGGATGCTTCGCGTGGAGCTCGAGGTAGAGCACCTCGGCTTGCTTGAGATCGATCCGCGGCTCCTTCGGAGAAGGCTCGCACGCTTTCTTCTGCGTGCACTTCTCGACGGCGCGCGAGAACTCGTCGATCTGGATCAGGTAGAGCCGCCGCGCTTCTTCCCACAGCAGCTCGGCGAGCTTGAACATGCCCTCGGCCTTCGCGTCACCGGTGGGCCGCGACTCGAGGAACTGCTTGAGTAACCCGATCGCCTCGAGTCGCTTGTCGTCGCGGCGCTTCTCCGTCGACGTCAGCAGCTGCTTGAGATCCGTGCTGAGCACCGGCGCCTCCGGGGAGCTCGGTCGCTTGCGGATGTAGAGCTCCTGCGCGGGGCCCCGGACCGAGTTGACCTGGAGCTCTCCAGCCGGCTTCTGTGCGAAGGCCGGTGGAGCGCCGAGGAGTGCGAGTGCCGTGAGTAGACGTAGATGCTTCATCTCCACCCCGCATATTCGTCGGCCCAGTATTCGCCTTGCCACGGCCAGTACTCTTCGTCGTCGGCGATCATCGAGGCGTTCCACAGCTTGCCGATCAGCTCCTCGGGGAACCGGCCGGCGGCGAGGTCCTGCACTTCGATGTCGAGCTTGCGCTTCTGCCCGATGATCGCGTCGATCTTGCCGAGCTTCGCTTTGTCGAGGACGCGGCGAACGTCGTTGTAGAGCTTCTCGACGGCATCCTGCGCGAGCTTGTCACCGGCGAGGGTCAGCTTCTGCGACAGCGACTGCGCGGCCTTGTCGAGACGGCGCGCCTCGGCGATGTCGGCCTGGATCAACGGTCGGATCCCGCTCGAGGCCCCGTTGCCCACCGCATCCGCGGCACCGTCGGCGACCTTGAGCGCTTTCGCTTCGGAGTCGGCGATCTTGGTCTCGAGCTCGGCGAGCCGCTGGAGCTCTGCGTCGGCGACATCCGTCGGGATCGTGCCCTCGCGCTTGCCGCGCGACAGCTCGAGGCGGCTGCTCGCGACCTGGGCGCGTAGGCGACGCATGTCTTCCACCACGCTGTTCGCATCGGCGAGCTGCTCTTGCTCGAGCGACTTCTCGCCGGACACTGCCGCGACACGTCGTTCGCCGAACTGGGCCGCGAGGTTCTGCCACTGGCGAACGTTGTTCGGGGCGTTGCGCGCGAGCTCGTGGAGCCCGGTCAGCGCGTCGTTGAGTCGAATGAACTTGGGGTCGAGCCGGAGCAGGGCCTGGACCTCGTCGACCGGCGTGGCCGCCTTGGTCTTCTCGAGCGTATTGGAGTACTTGCTCTCGCGAAACCGCGTGATCGCGTCGGCGAAGAGCTGATCGCGGAGGCCGCGGTCCTTTCGAATCTTGTCGATCTCGTTGACGATCGGCTGCAGCTTCGCGACCAGCTGGTCGTAGTGCTTCTGCGACGCGTCGAACTTGCAGTCCGCGAGCTCGACGTAGCCGGCGAGCAGCGACGCTTCGGCCCAGTTGGGCGACGACGGAAATGTCGTGAGGAACTCCTTCACCAGGTCGCGTGCGGTGGGCAACTCGCGCTTCTGGTACATCGACCAGCTCGCCTCGAACAACGCCTCGGACAGATAGACCGAGTCGTCGGGGACCTGGAAGTAGTGATAGTAGGCGTCGTCGTACTCGGAGCTCTCGTGCGCGAGGCGACCGAGACCGAGGCGCGCGAGGTCCTTGATCGTGAAGTAGCGCTCGTCGACGACGAACGTGAACCGATCGTTGTCGGGCGTCGCCGCGATCTCGCACATCGCCTCGGCCGAGTCCTTGAACTCGCCGCGGCGCGCGCGGATCACACCGCGCAGATAGACCGCCGACGAGTACATCCGGCTCTTCTTCGAGATCGTGACGAGCTCGCCCTCGGCATCGGCGAGCTTGCCGGCGTCATACGCCGCGCGGCCGCGCAGGTACGCGCGCTCGCCAGTCGCAGACACCGGGATAGGATCGGAGTGCTTGATCGACTCGAGCCGCGCGAGCACGCCCTTGTGATCGCGCGTCTCGATCGCGATGTCGACGGCGCGCCGATGGGCGGGACCGTAGTAGGGCGCCGCGGGTCCGCGCTTGATCACGAGCTCGAGGGCATCGAGCGCGGCACCGTACGAGCTGGCGCGAGCGAGGGCGACACCGAGATCGAACTCGGCGTTCTGATACTCGACGAAGTCCTTGAACGCGTCGTAGCGCGGCGACTTGACGATCGCGTAGAGCGCGACCGCGGCGTTGCCGAAGGCGCCGTCGCGGAGCAGATTCTCCGCTTCCTGGAGCTCGCGTCGCAGGGAGTTGATGTTGCCGCTCTCGGCATCGATCAACTTCATCGCCTCGAGCTCTTTGAAGTACTTGCCGATCGCGTCGAGCGGCGCCGGCGGGGGCATGGCCTCCGCGGGTTTGTCCTCGGTCTTCTCGTCCGGCTGCGCGTGTGCGATACCGGATGCAAGCAAGACCGCGGCGACGAGGAGCTTCACTTCTTGCCCTTCGCCGGCGCTTCACCGGGGCGCGCGATCGTCTTCACCGAGACATCGAGGCCGAGCCCGTACGAGCCGCGCTCCTTGCGCTTCCACTCGTACGCGATGTCACCGGCATCCTTCGCCTTCGCGGAGACGATCAGATCTTTGCCGGCAACTGCCTTCACCGAGATCTGGTTCTCGGTCACCGAGGTGAACGAATCGTCGTCCTTGCCCGCGGCCTCGACACGAAACGTGATCAGGTGCTTGCCCGGAGCCACGAAGCCCTCGAACCGGATGCCGTCATCGCTGGCGATGCCCCCGGTCGCGTTCTCGTAGATGCTCGCGCCGTCGAGCCGGATCACGGCCTTCGCCGGGTTGTAGTAGCGGCCGGTCGTGTAGGTCAGCTTGATCTGGATCCGCGTCGAGTACAGCGAGCTCGCGACGGCGTTCGCACGCGCGCGCGACTTGAACAGCTCGTCACGCAGCGACAGATACTCTTGCCGCAGCGAATCGACATCGGGCTCGGTCGTCGTCGTCGGCTTCGGTTCCTGTTCGGTGTCCTTCGCCGGCTCCGCGCTTCCACCCCCGGCACCTGCGCCGCCACCGCCACCCGCGCCACCGCCGGCGGGTTTGTCCTTGTCCTTGTCGCCGGCCGCAGGTGCCGCAGGAGGCGCTGGTTGCGGATCCGGTGCGGGCGTGGGCTCTGCGGGCGGCGCCTTCGGTTTCGGTTTCGGCTTGGACTTCGGCGCAGCCACCGCGATCAACGGCACGAGCAGGGCGGGGAGTACGAGGCGCATGCGCATGAGTAGTCTCCAAGCATGGCGCGCGGGGCGCCCGAACTAGTTATGAAACGGTAGAAACAGCGAGAGCGAAGCGGTGATCGCGCTGTCGTTGACGAGAAAGTTTTCGTCGAGGAGCTCCTGGCGGAACGTCCGGTTGCGAGCGTCGATCCGGAACGCCGCCACCTGACCCAGGAAGAGCTTAATCCCGAAGCCGACGACGCCGGCGGCACCTCGTGAGGTCTTCGAGTCGATCACCCCGACCCCGAGGTCGGCGTGAAGGTCGAAGTGGACGATCGACCCGCCGAGTCGCAGCTTGCCGTACACCGGACTCCACACCAACAGTGACTCGCCGAAGATCATCCGTGCGTAGGTGTCCTCGAGCACGGTGGCACGGCCATCCTCGAGCGCGCGGATCACGTCGGCATTTGCGTGGGTGAACGCACCGCCGAACTCGACCGCCGTCTCGTCGGTCATGTGGAACGTGTACGAGCCGCCGAGCAAGTACGTGCCGCTCAGCAGATCCGAGGCGTAGTACCCGCCACCGATCGTCAGCTCGTGACGGCCCGCCTTGACGAACAGGCGATCGACCGCGCCGCGTCGCTTGCGCTTGATCGCGAGGCGATCGGCGATCTCTTGATCGATGCAGAGACCCGTCGTGCGATCGAGGACGGTCTTGTCCTCAGGCTTTGCCGTCTGCTTCGCCGGCTTCTTATCCATCATGCGATCGCCGTCTTCTGCGAAGGCTCGAACGGGAGATAGGCAGGCAAGCAGGATGACGACTGCAAGCTTCATAGGCCGCTCGGGAGGTACAGCGCGAGACCGGCCGTGGTGATGAAGTTGTTGGTGTAGCGAGTCTCGCCGGCGATCTCCTCGACGGCCATCAGGTCGCGAAAGTCGAAGCGGATCGTCAGCGCGCGCGTGACGAACAGATCGAGTGCCATGCCGGCGTCGAACGACAGCCCCTGGACGGCGTCGTGGAACATCCGACCGCCGCCGACGAAGAACATCATGTCGGCATGGACGATGCCGCCGCCGAGCTTGAGCTTCGCGTGCACCGGCGACCACAGCAGATTCCCCATCGCGACGTACGCCATCCCGGGATCGAAGCGGTTGTCGCCGAAGAACTTGTTGAGCGGCGCGTCGAGATCGAGCGTCAGCGGCGTCATCGCGAACTCGGCCTGGAAGCCGAAATCCTCGGTGAAGAAGAAGCCGAGCGAGCCGCCGGCGATCCAGCTCGACGAGGTCAGATCTCCACCGAATAGCCCGCCCTGAGCGCCGAGGACGATCTTCTTGTTCTTCTTGAAGTCGCGCTTCTGGACGCCGCGCGGCTTGAGTTGCTCGCCGAGCTGATCGCGGATCGTCTGGTCGAGACACGACGGCAGCGGCGCATCCGACGGTTTGCTCGGTGACTTGTCGGGACCGGCTTTCTCGACGGGCGCCGGATCAGCGTCGTCCTCCGCGGCAGCTGGACGCGTACAGATCGCTAGCGTGGCTAGCGCGACTCCCCAGGAACGCAGCACTTCCGAAACGGTACTCTCGTTAGAGAAGCCAAACAACTCGACGACACCCGTCGATGGTTGGCCGGCGATCGAGGTACCCTTTTCCCGATGGATCACTTGACGGGGACACGGATCCGGCGCGAAGCGACGCCGGCGACCGTCAATCTCCGCCGCTGCAAGCTGGTGGTGATCAAAGGCTCTCAGCGCGGCACCGAGTTCGTCGTGTCCGGAGACACCTTTCGGGTCGGCAAGGCGCCCGAGAACGACCTCGTCCTCGCCGACGAGACCGTGTCGCGCGTCCACTTCGAGATCGCGCGCGATGCGAAGGGCTACCTCGTCCGTGACATGAAGAGCACCAACGGCACGTTCCTGGACGGTGCCGAGGTCAAGGAGGCGTACCTCCGCGCCGGGTCGGTGATCGGGCTCGGCTCGTGCGAGCTCAAGTTCACCCCCTTCGAGGAGCGGATCGAGATCCTTCCGTCCGAGAAGGAACAGCTCGGCGAGATGGTCGGCAAGTCACCCGCGATGCGAGAGATCTTCGGGCTGATCGAGAAGATCGCGCCGACCGACGCGACGGTCCTGATCGAGGGCGAGACCGGCACCGGCAAGGACATGATCGCGCGGACGCTGCACCTGCTGTCGCCGCGCCACGATGCACCCTTCATCGTCGTCGATTGCGGCGCCGTCGCCGGCACGTTGATCGAATCCGAGTTGTTCGGTCACGAGAAGGGTTCGTTCACGGGTGCCGTGACTGCCAGGCAAGGTGCCTTCGAGCTCGCCTCGGGTGGCACCGTGTTCCTCGACGAATTGGGCGAGCTGTCGCTCGATCTCCAACCCAAGCTGTTGCGCGTGCTCGAGCAGCGCGAGCTCCGCCGCGTCGGCGGGACGAAGACGATCAAGGTCGACCTCCGCGTGATCGCGGCGACCCGCAAGGACCTCCGTTCCGAGGTCGAGAAGGGCAAGTTCCGCGAGGATCTCTACTTCCGCCTCAACGTCGTGCCGATCACGGCACCCTCGCTCCGCGAGCGCCGCGAGGACATCCCGCTGCTGATCGACTCGATGCTCGCGAAGCTCGGTGGACCCGAGAACAAGGCGACGTTGACCGAGCAGACCCGTGCCGCGTTGATGGCGCACGACTGGCCGGGCAACGTCCGCGAGCTCCGCAACGTGATCGAGCGTGCGCTCGCCCTCGGGGCGGATCCCGGTATGCTCGTCGCGCCGCTCGGGCAGTTCGAGCCGAAGGCGGCCCAGCTCCACGAGAAGGTCGAGTTCGAGCCGAACGTGTCGTTTCGCGACACCAAGGAGAAGTGGAACGAGCTGTTCGAGCGCCGCTACCTCGCGTGGCTGATCAAGCGCGCCGACGGCAACATCTCCAAGGCCGCA
>JBBQJJ010000456.1:0-7003 GCA_038325805.1 Haliangiales bacterium | reverse complement strand
AAAAAAGATCCAGAGCCGACGTAACATCCCTCGGCGTCCTTCCCGAAGCTGACGATGCGGCGGGCTTGGAGCTGCCCCGCAGTTCGAGCGGCCCCACGGCGCGACCGCGGCCATCCCGAGCTCGGCGCGGGCGCGTCGACTGGATCGCAACTCCAGCGCGATCACGTGCATGATGCGTCCGATGGCACGAGCTCCGCGATGACGATCGGCATCATCCTCGGCAGCGCGTTCGCGAGCGAGCGTCCGCTGGGGCTCGAGCTCGTCGAGCAGCGCCACGTGACCGCTCACGGCGAGGTGACCCTGCACCGCACCGTCGATCGCGACGTCACGATCGTGTTTCGGCATGGCTGGCCACATCGCTGGCTCCCCAATCAGATCCCCTACCGCGCTCATGCCCGCGCGCTGGCCGATGTGGGCGTCACGAGCCTTGTCGTGACGAGCTCGGTGGGCGTGCTCGATGCAAACGTCCCGCTACACGAGCCACTCCTGGTGGACGATGTGCTCATGCTGGAGAATCGTCTCCCGGATGGTTCCGCGTGCACGATGTTCGACGTGCCGTCTGACTCGCAGGGCCACCTCGTCCTCGACGACGGACTGTGTTCGGGCTTGCTCGCGCGACAGATCGAGGCGATCGCCGCGGCGGCCCAGGCCCCGATCGCGAAGCACGTGCTGTTCGCTTACGCACAGGGGCCACGCACCAAGACCCCTGCCGAGAATCGCGTGCTCCGCCAGCTCGGCGCGCACGTGAACTCGATGTCGGTAGGTCCGGAGCTCGTACTCGCGAACGAGCTCGAGATCGCCACGGCGGCACTCGTGATCGGCCACAAGTATTCGATCCCCGACGTGGCCGCAGCCGGAGACATCGCAGACACCCTCGAGCGCGGGCGCCGCGGCTTCGAGCGCGTGTTGCGCCGTTTGGTCGACGAGCTCCGGCCGGTGCCGTTTGCCAACCGCATCCATCGATTCGGAAGATGACGCCGGCCGAGGTCGTGAGCCTGGTCTGCGATCACCTCGACTGGCCAGGTGACGACATCGTCGTCGAACCGGTGGCAGGTGGCCTGATCAACGAGGTCTTCCGCGCACGCGCACGCGCACGCGCACGCGCACCAAACCGATCGGTGATCGTGAAGCGGGCGTCACCGTTCGCGGCGGCGATTCCGGAGCTGGCGTTGTCCACCCGGCGAGTCGCGATCGAAGCCACCTGTCTGCGCGAGCTCGGTCCGGGTGGCCGACTCGCCGACGTTCCCAGCGCGGCGATCCGGGTGCCGAGGCTTCTCGCGTACGATGGCGCGCGCGGTTGCTTGATCATGGAGGACTGCGGGCCCATTCCCGATCTCGGCAGCGCCGAGGTTGTCGCGCCAGCGCTGGGTGGGGAGCTCGGCGCCTTCCTCGCTAGATTGCACGCTTCGAGCCGCAGCCAACCCGCGTTGCTCGCAGAGCTCGACAATCGCTCGATCCAGGAGGTTCGATACGCGAGTCAGTATTCGCAGGTGAGCCACTGGCTCGCCGACGCCGGGCATTCGACGTGGCGCATCGTCGATGGGATCGCGCGCGAGCTCGGGCAGCGCTTTCTCGAGCCCGGACGAAGCGCGATCATGGGCGATCTCTGGCTGCGCTCGCTGCTGGTCGACAGTGACGGGCTCTGGGTGATCGACTGGGAGTTCGCGCACGCGGGCAACCCCGGTCAAGACCTCGGCCACCTGCTCGCGCACCTCTGGATGCACGCCGATCGTGCCCCGCGATCTCGCTCGCTCGAGCTCATCGCCTTTCGCGATCGCTTCGCGATGAGTTATCGCCAAGCGCTCGAGGACCTCGGCGCAGGCGACGTCCTCTCGCACGAGGTCCTGCGCGATGCGGATCGACACGCGGGTTGCGAGATCCTCGCGCGAGCGCTGGGACCGTTTCGCGCCCAGAGCTGCTATCGCGACCACGCGACGAACGATGCGGTGGTCACGCGCGCGATCGGCGCTGCTTGTGATGCCCTCGTCGGGGACCACTCGTTCTGGCCACGCGCGAGCACCACGCCCGGCCCCGGTCGGGTCGATCTGGCGTAACAGAACTCGTCGTGCCGGGACGTGACTTCATGACCGCGACCCCGGAACATCTGCGCATGGAGCAAGCGAGGGACGCTTCCTGGCGGCGGTTCGGGCCCTATCTGAGCGAGCGCCAGTGGGGCACGGTGCGCGAGGACTACAGCGCCGATGGTTCTGCCTGGGAGTACTTCCCGCACGACCATGCGCGCAGCCGTGCGTATCGATGGGGTGAAGACGGCATCGGCGGGTTCTGCGACGATCAGCAGTTCCTCTGCCTCGGCGTGGCCCTGTGGAACACGCGAGATCCGATCCTGAAGGAACGGCTGTTCGGGCTCACCGGGCCCGAGGGAAATCATGGCGAGGATGTAAAGGAGGCCTACTACTACCTCGACGCCACGCCCTCGCACTCGTTCATGCGCATGCTCTACAAGTATCCGCAGGCCGAGTTCCCGTACGAGCGCCTGGTCGTTGGGAACCGCTCGCGCGGCAAGTCCGAGCGCGAGCTCGAGCTGGTCGACACCGGGGTGTTCGACGAGGGCCGCTACTTCGATGTGTTCGTCGAGTATGCGAAGCAGGCCGCGGACGACATCCTCATGCGCGTCCGAGTCTGCAATCGCGGACCGGTCGAGGCTCCGATCGTCGTGATTCCCCAGGCGTGGTATCGCAACACGTGGTCGTGGGGGCGATGGCCCGAACGCCCGAGCATGCGCGCCGACGATGATCGGACGGTCGAGCTCGCCCATCCGGTGCTAGGCGCGTTTCGGATGCATTGCGACCGACCCGACCGGCTGGCGTTCTGCGACAACGATACAAACCGCGGACGCCTGTACGGCGGTGACGACGTCGCGGGGTACTTCAAGGATGGCCTCCACGAGCTCGTCGTCGGTGGTGTCGAGAGCGCAGTCAATCCTGCACGCTGCGGGACCAAGGTTGGCGCGATCTGGCGGCGCTCGATCGCGGCGGGTGCCGAGATCGAATTCCGGTTGCGGCTGTCGCGGCCGGGAGGTGTCGACCCGATGCACGACTTCGACGCGGTGTTCGCGCTCCGCCAACGTGAGGCCGACGCGTTCTACGAGGAGGTCCACGGTGCGTTGATCGACGAAGACAAGCGCCGCGTCCAGCGCCAGGCGCTCGCCGGCATGTTGTGGAGCAAGCAGTTCTACTACTTCGACGTGCCGCAGTGGCTCGAGGGTGATCCGGCGCAGCCGGAGCCACCGACCGAGCGCCGTACCGGTCGCAATCACGAGTGGCTCCATCTCAACAATGCCGACATCCTCTCGATGCCCGACAAGTGGGAGTACCCGTGGTACGCGGCGTGGGATCTGGCGTTCCATTGTGCGCCGCTCGCGCTCGTCGACGCGGACTTCGCCAAGCAGCAGCTCCTGCTACTCACGCGCGAATGGTACATGCACCCCAACGGGCAGCTTCCGGCCTACGAATGGGCGTTCGGTGACGTCAACCCACCGGTGCACGCGTGGGCGGCGTGGCGCGTGTTCGAGATCGACCGTGCCCGCCGAGGCGACGCTGGCGATCTGGAGTTCCTCGAGAGGATCCTCCACAAGCTCCTCCTCAACTTCACGTGGTGGGTGAATCGCAAGGACGCGCATGGCAAGAACCTGTTTCAAGGCGGGTTCCTGGGTCTCGACAACATCGGCATCTTCGACCGCAGCGCCCCGCTCCCGGTCGCGGGCCACATCGAACAGGCAGACGGCACGGCCTGGATGGCGATGTACTCGCTCAACCTCCTGCGCATCGCCCTCGAGCTCGCCCAGCATCGCCCGGCTTACGAAGACATCGCCACCAAGTTCTTCGAACACTTCCTGCACATCGCCGGCGCGATGCGCAACATCGGAGGCGAGGGCCTCGACCTGTGGGACGAGCAGGATGGATTCTTCTACGACGTCTTGCACTTCGACCACCCGGACCAGCATCGCTCCGAGTCGGTCCCGCTGAAGATTCGCTCGCTCGTGGGCCTGACACCGCTGTTCGCTGTCGAGACATTGAACGAGGACCTCCTCGAACGGCTTCCCGGGTTCCGGAAGCGAATGACCTGGTTTCTCGAGAATCGTCCGGAGCTGGCGTCGCTGGTGTCGCGCTGGGAGGAGCCAGGTGACGGTAAGCAGCACCTGCTCTCGCTGCTGCGCGGCCATCGGATGAAGCTCCTGTTGCGCCGGATGCTCGACGAGACCGAGTTCTTGTCCGAGTTCGGAGTTCGAGCTCTCTCCAAATACTACCGGGAGCATCCATACCGCCTCGAGCTGGGCGGCACCACGCACGTGCTGAGTTACCAGCCCGGCGAATCCGACAGCGGCATGTTCGGTGGCAATTCGAACTGGCGAGGGCCGATCTGGATGCCGATGAACTACATGCTGATCGAGTCGTTGCGAAAGTTTCACGCCTACTACGGCGACGACTTTCGCATCGAGTGCCCGACCGGCTCGGGGACGCTGCTCAGCCTCGCGGAGGTCGCCGACGAGCTATCGCGCCGACTCTCGCGGCTGTTCGTCGCCGATGCTCACGGTCGGCGGCCGAGCCACGGCGATCATCCGGTGTTCCAGCGCGATCCGCACTTTCGCGATCACTGTCTGTTCCACGAATACTTCCACGGCGACGACGGCCGAGGGATAGGAGCCTCGCATCAGACCGGATGGACCGGTCTCATCGCCAGCCTCCTCGCGGACGAGGCCACGGGGACGAAGGCTTCACGGTGACCTCCGAAGTACGAACAGCGACGCAGATCCCGTGGAGCTCCGACGTCGATGCCGCGACGCTGCCATGGTTGACGGTCGTGCAGATGGCCGAGGTCGATCGCGCGATGGTGGAGGACTGCATCGGTTGGACGAACGCGCTCTCGGTGCCCGTGCTCGCCCTCGACGTGCCCTCCGGACTGGAACGGGCGCAGTGCTCGGTCCCGTCGTCGAGGCCACGGCCACGATGACGCTCGCGCTCCCGAAGCAGAGGCAACGCAACGGCGCCGCTAGCAGCGTCGTGGACGAGCTCTACCTCGCCGATATCGAGATCTTATTTTTGCTGTACAGCAGACCACCGCTCGAGCTCGTGGTGCCGAACGTCTTCGCGCGCGGCGACCTCGTGAGGCTGCGATGACTGCACGAACCGGCGCTCGCTCGAGATGGCTGCTCTATCTCGGCGTCGCCGTGGCGGCGATCGCCGCCGCCGTTGTCGCCTTCCACTATTTCGATGGTCAGGAGTTGCTCGAGCAGGCGCTCGACTGGGTGGGGCAACTCGGGCCATGGGGACCGATCATCTTCATCGCGATCTACATCCTGGCGACCGTGCTCTTCATCCCCGGCTCGGTCTTGACCCTCGGTGCGGGCGCGGCGTTCGGCGTGGTGTGGGGATCGATCTACGTCTCGATCGCCTCGACCGCGGGCGCGACCGTCGCGTTCCTCGTCGGCCGCTATCTGGCCCGCGACGCCATCGCCCGCAAGGTCGGAGGCAACCAACGCTTCGTCGCGATCGACAAGGCCGTCGCGGAGGACGGTTGGAAGATCGTCGGGCTGGCGCGGCTCTCGCCAGTGTTCCCCTTTACGTTTCTGAACTACGCGTTCGGCCTCACGCAGGTGAAGCTGCGCGACTACGTCGTCGCCTCGTGGATCGGCATGATGCCGGGCACGGTCATGTTCGTGTACATCGGCTCGCTGGCAAAGGCCGCCACCGGCGAGCGCACGCGTACCACCGGCGAATGGGTGCTCTACGGTGTCGGGCTCGTGGCCACGGTCGTCGTCGCCGTCATCGTCACCCGCGTCGCCAAGAAGACGTTCGCGAACAAGACCAACCCGTAAGCGAGATCATCGATGAGCGAACAAGCCCAGCCTCCTGTCCTTCCGTGGGACGCGCACAATCAGAAGCTGGTCTCGAACGTCCATCCGCTGGACTGGAAGAACCCGACGCCCGCCAAGCGCTACAACCTGGTGGTGATCGGAGGTGGCACGGCGGGGCTGGTGTCGGCCATCGGCGCGGCGGGGCTCGGCGCGAAGGTCGCGCTGATCGAGAAACACTTCCTCGGCGGCGACTGCCTCAACGTCGGCTGCGTCCCCTCGAAGGCCCTCCTCAGCGCTGCCCACGCCGCTGCCACCGTGCGTGATGCCGCGGAGCTTGGCGTCGAGGTCCCCGACGGCACCCGCGTCAACTTCGCCAAGGTCATGGAGCGCATGCGCAAGCTCCGCAGCGACATCTCCCCGCACGATTCGGCGCAGCGGTTCTCCGACCTCGGCGTCGACGTCTTCCTCGGCCAGGGCCGCTTCCTCGACGCCTCCACCGTCGCCGTCGGCGATGCGAAGCTTGCGTTCGCCAAGGCCGTCATCTGCACCGGCGCCCGCGCATCCGCCCCGCCGATCGACGGCCTCGACACCGTCCCCTACCTCACCAACGAGACGCTGTTCTCCCTCACCGAGCTCCCCAAGCGCATCGGCATCATCGGCGGCGGCCCCATCGGCTGCGAGATGGCGCAGGCCTTCGTGTGGTTCGGGTCCGAGGTCTACCTGGTCGAGTCCTCGCCCGGCATTCTCGCCAAGGAGGATCCTGAAGCCGCCGCCCTCATTCGCAAACAGCTCGTGCGGGACGGCGTCGGAATCCTCGGCCACGGCAAGGACCTCGAGCTCGCGCCCGGCGACGGCGGTGGCGTGCGCATGCGCGTCGACTCCGAGGTCCATGGCTACGACGTCACCGTCGATCAGATCCTGATCGCCGTCGGCCGCGCCCCGAACGTCGAGGGCCTCGACCTCGAGAAGGCCGGCGTCGAACACTCGAGGAAGGGCGTCACCGTCGACGACCGCTTCCGCACCACCAACAAGCGGGTGTTCGCCGCGGGCGACATCTGCTCGCCCTATCAGTTCACCCACGCCGCCGATTTCATGGCCCGCGCCGTCATCCGCAACGCGTTCTTCTTCGGCCGCGCCAAGCACAGCGCGCTCGTCGTTCCGTGGTGCACGTACACCTCGCCCGAGCTC
>JBBQJJ010000455.1:0-7004 GCA_038325805.1 Haliangiales bacterium | reverse complement strand
TCGGCATCGCCGCGATCGCGGTCGCCGTGCTCTTGATCGCACCGGATGCGGTGCTCGGGTCGTGGTTCGGTCGGATCTTGCTCGGTGTCTTGGTCGCTGCGGCGCTCGCCGGCTCGGTCGTCATGATCTCGCGTCGATTGCGCTCGCGACTCGCCCGTCACGCCGGTGCGGGGCGCGCACTCGCGAACAGCACCGTGTGGGCGTTCCTGTCGAGCCTCGCCGACGTCAGCGTGTTGCTGCTCGTCGCGCATGGCATGGGGGTCGAGGTCGGACTCGGCGCGGTGCTGCTCGCGTTTCTCGCCGTCAACGGGGCCTGCGCGGTGCCGGTGACTCCGGCGCAGCTCGGCGTGCAGGAGTCCGCGATCGTCGTGGTGTTCGGCGCGGCGGGGATCGCCGCACCGGCTGCACTCGCCGTCGCACTCGCGTATCGCGCGGCGCACGTGATTCCGTTGGTTCTCGTCGGTCTGCCAGCCTTGCTGGTGACCTGGATGCGGCGCCCGGCGCTCGTCGTGAAGGAGAAGATATGAGGATCCTGATCTGTTCGATGTTGGTGCTCGTGATCGGCGCGCTCGCCGCAGGGTTCTACCTGTTCTGCTACGGCGGCTACGGCGGGCCGATCGACTGGGTGATGGACACGATGCGCCATGGCTCGCGATCCGGGAGCCACATCGCGCTGACGTTCGACGACGGTCCTGATCCCGTGCGCACGCCGGCGCTCCTCGACGCGCTCGACGATCTGGGCGTCAAGGCGACGTTCTTCTGTGTCGGCGATCGGGTCGACGCTCATCCCGAGCTGTGTGCGCGGATCGCGCGCGAGGGTCACGAGATCGGCAACCACACGTATAGCCATCGCTATCTGCCGCTCGCACCGGCGAAGTCCGTCGAGCGCGAGCTGCGCGCCGCCGATCGGGCGATCGCCGATGCCACCGGCCAGGTCCCGACGCTCGCGCGTCCGCCCTACGGTGGTCGCTCGCCGTGGACCGTTCGCGCCTTCGCACGACTCGCGAAGCGCCTCGTGCTGTGGGACGTCAACTCGTTCGACTGGAAGGGCCGGCCACCGAGCGAAGTGGCCGAGCGCGTCCTCGATCGCGTCAGGCCGGGCAGCATCGTCCTGTTCCACGATACCCACGCCGAGCGCACGATCACCACGCTGCGGATGCTGGTCCCCGCGCTGCGTGCGCGCGGCTACCTCCTCGGCACGGTCGGTCAGGTCACGTGATCAAGACTCGCTGGCGCGAGCTCGAAACGGGGCAGGTCGATCTGCTCCGCCGCGGCCTCGTCTCCGACGACGATGAGGATCGGGTGATGCGGGATCGTCGCGAGGTCGACCTGGCCCACCGCGATCGCTCCGAGCGCGCGGGCTTCGAGTGCGAGCTCGACGGCATCGACGTAACTGCCGAGCAACACGGCACCGCCGAGCTGCTCGACGATCCGCACGCCGAGGACCCGGATCGGCTCGCGCGAGACCAGCACCGTGGGTCCGAGCAAGCCGACGACGCCAGGTTCACCGACGAGCTCGCCCTTCGGCGGTAGCTCGTCGAGCACGCGCTGGATCGCCGGCGCGAGACGCACGCGCGAGTCCGTATACGTTGCGAGCGCGAGCCCGGCGAGCTTGCCGCGTCCGAGCGCTTCGTCCCAGCGCCGGCCAAGTACTTTGGCCACGTCCATCGGTGCCGCACCCTGCATGCCTGCGAGGTGCGAGCCGTAGAGCAGGACGAGCGCCGGCAACAGCGTCTCCGGGAGCTCGAATCGCGCCAGCAGCGTCTCGATCGGCGCGCAGGTCGGCGCCGCGCGATCGAACGTGCCGCTCGCGACCGCGCGGGCCCATGCCCCTGCATCGTCGCGCCACGACGAGCGCAGCGGCGCATCGGGCGCACCGTCGCGATTCGTGCGCAGCGAGGCGAGCTTCGCCATCAGCTCGGACGCACCTTCGGACCACGCGGTCGTCGTGGGCTGGCGCGGCAACACCAGCTCGGTGTCGACGCTGAATGACTGCTCGAGGTCGTCGCCCGGAAGAAGCTGCTGCTCGGCGATCGGGGTCGTGGGTTGGACGCGGTGTGCGGGACGGAATGGTGGCAGCGCATCGCGGCGTGCCTCTTCGATCGAGCTCGGCGGCGCACCCGCAGGTGCTCCCATCGAACGATTCTCAGGTGGCTCGGATTGTCGGCGCAACGCCTCCGTGATCGTCCGCGCGGCCGGCGGATCGGCGGGTGGCGAGTCGCGACGCAGCGCCTCGGTGATCGTCCGCGCGGTTGGCGACTCGGCGCTGATCTGCCGACGCAGTCGGTCCGCGACAGAACGCTCGGTGGCCTCGTCGAGATCCGCGAAGGATTCTTCGGCGGGGACGGGCGCGCGTCGCAAGGCGTCGGCGACCGTTCGCGCACGCGTCGGTTCGGTGTCCTCGTAGAGCGAGGACCCACGCATCACGGGCGTGAACGCCTTCTTGATCGCCGGCAGCGAGGGCGCGGTGGTCTCCACCTCACGCGCACCTTCGATCCCCACGATCGCGATCGGGCGCGAGGTCTGCGCAGCGATCACTGCCAGCGCCGTGCCTCGGACAACGAGCGCCGCAGCCTCCGCCCGATCGATGCCGGGCAGGGCGATCACGCGCGGTCGCGAGCGACCATCGAGATCGATCGCGTAGATCCGTCCGGTCTCGGCGCCGATGCAGATCACGCAGTCGGTGCTCGGGTGACCTGACACCGCCGCGATCGGCTCGGGGAGCTCGTGTGCCTTCGGCTGGCCGCGATTGACGAGCGGCAGCACGTCGAGGCGATGCGGATCCTGTGCGGTGGTCATCCACAGCACGCGCTCGCTGCCGCCGAGCGACGTGATCGCTGCCACCTTCGGGAGGCGTAGCCGGCGCTTCGGCATCCGACTCGCCGGATCCCATTCCTCGATCGTGCCCGGCAGCGCGACCACGAACTGCGTGCCGGCGATGCCGACCACCTGGGGGATCACGCGCGCGAGGAACTGATACGGCGTGATCGCCCCGTCGGCCTGCCCGGAGAACACGATGGCCGCACCACGGATCCCGAGGAGCAGCGCGTGCGAGCCATTACAACCACCGAGCCGCATCGGCCCATCGAGCCGGATCTCGGCGACCCTGCGCGCGCGCTCGGCGCCGAACGGATCGATCAGACGCACGTCCGTGTACGCGTCCGTTGCCCCGACGACGAGCAACCGGGAGGCCGCGCCGATCCAGCCGACCTCGCCGTCACCCAGCGCCAGCTCGCACACCGTTTCGCGATCCGCGATCCGGATCGCGACCGCGCGGCCAGCGTCGACGATCACCGCATGTGCGCCGTCGCGTGCCACCGCCAGCTTTGGCGTGGTGGCGGGGACGAACGCGGAGGCGGCAACCACGGGCCGAGCGTACCTCGCGATCCGCGGAATAGTGCCGGTCCGCCGCGGGGTTCCGACGCTGGTGCCCAGGATCGACTTGCGTGGGTAGGACCGAGGAGCTCGAAGCGGCGTTGCGGGCCGACTGGAACGACGATGTGCTGTCGGTCTACGCGGATCATCTACAGTCGCTAGGCGATCCGCGCGGCGAGTTGATCGCGTTCGACCTCGACGGTGATGACGGCGAGCTCGCGATCAGGCGGAGTGGAGAGCTGATCCGCATGTGGCTCGGGTCCGACCTCGAGATCTGGTGGGAGCCTGCGAATCGCCGGTGGTATGCGGGCCACAAGGAAGCTGGCCCGTGGATCGTGGCGAACTACGGTCTGCTCGAGGTCACGCACTCCGCGAACCCGGGCGAGCAGCTCTCCGAGACGTTGCAGGAGTTCCTCCACTCGGCCGCCAGTCGCTTCGTCCATCGCTGCTCGTTCTCCGCGGATACGCCTGACCTTCGGCGCGCGATTGCGAGCCTGACCTCACAGGAGCGCCCGTGGCTGCGAGCGCTCTGCGTTCGCCGGCTTGATCGACGAGACGAGCCGGCGCTGCCCGACACCACCCCGTTCGGCACCACGCTGCAGAACCTGACGCACCTCGAGCTTGCAGGTCACCGCGTGCTCGACGACTTCGATCACGCCGGCGTCACCGCGCTCGTCGTCACCGGCCCCGCGATCTCGCTGGCCGCAGGGCCGCCGCTGTCGTCGGTGAAGACTCTCGACTTCGCGTTCGAGCCAGGCTCGATGTCTTCCGGCGTCCACCACCATCTGCGTCGCGAGCGGCTGCCTGGAGTTCGCCGGCTCGGGTTATCGCGCCAGGAGCCGAACGAGCCGCTCGAGCTGCGGCGACTCTCCGACCTCGAGCTCGCGAGCCAGCTCGTCCATCTCGAGCTGCCGGCGCTGCGCTCGCACGCGGACGTTGTTGCCGTCGAGCTCGCTGCCGATCGCATGCCGAACCTGCGCGAGCTTGTGATCGCGCGTGCGTACATGCGCTTCGGAGATCGCCGCGTCGAGCTCGCTCGCGCGAACGTTCTCCATCCAGTGGCATGGCCGTGGCCGCCCATCGACGAGCTCGATGGACGAGCGCTCAACATCCACACTCACACCGCGACTCTGCCCCCGTTGATCGACGCGCTCGAGCTGCTCGACGACCAGCTTCCCTCCGACGTCCGCGCGACATGGTTCCGGATCTGGACCAAGCTCGCGACCGCGGGCTCGCTGTGGATCCAGCCGGCAGCGCTACATGCAGCCATCGCAGCGCTCGGGCTCGACGATCCGGATTGGCAGGCAGCTGCCGCCGCCCTCGAAGGCCACCACGCAAGTATCCATCTCAGCTACACAGGGGCCTAGCTCGCCGCGCCGACGACTTCGTCGCGCAGGTAGTCCTTCTTCTTGCCTGCGATCGCGCACGCGATCTTCGCCGCACTCCACCCAGCGACCAGCGCGCCCTCGAGTCCGAGCCCTGGCAGGATCTGATCGCCGGTCAGCGTCAGGTTCTTGAGCCCGGTCATGTAGGGCAGGGCGCCGGTGCCGGCCGTGTGCGCGAGCATCTGCTCGTTGGTGCCCTTCCAGATCGGTGACATCGCGAGCGGCAGGTTGCGCGGCACGTCGTAGCTGCCACGCCCTCCGGGCACGTGCGGTGGGGTGGCCTCGAAGGGCGAGTGTGCGAGCACGAGGTGGCGCTCGAAGAACGGCATCACGTCGCCGAGCGCGTTCCACAGCCCCGCGCGCAGCGCAGCCACACGCGGTACGAGCTTCGAGGGCTCGAGTGGACCTTGCGTCGCCAGGATCGCGGCGATGGTGGCGACCACGCGACCGCCGTCGTCGGCCTCGCCGAGATGGATCGAGAACGCGGCATCGCCGACCGGTTCCTGATCCGGCGCGGCGACCACGGCGACCGTGGGTGCCATGTGCTCGGGGATGCCGGCCTCGTCGAGGACGACGTTGAGCGTGTAGCGGTAGCCGACGAGCTGGATCGTCTCCGCGAGCTCGGCGAGACGCTTCGGCGCCTTCTTGCCGAGCAGCTCGGCGAGCTCCGTGGGCGACTTGCTCGACACCACCTGACCCGCACCGAGCTCGTCACCGTTCGCGAGCGTGACGCTCGAGATCTTGCCCCACGACACCCCGATCTCGGAGAGCTTGCCGGAGCGAACCTCGCCGCCTGCGGTGGTCAGCTTCTCGACGAACAGCTCGCGGATCGCGTCGCCGTCCCCGCGCAGTGAGGCGGGGCCGGTGCGCCAGACATCGATCGCGCGCGCGATCGCGGCGGGAGGCGCTGACGGGTGGCGCAACGCGATCGCCGCCAGGTGCTTCCACAGCGCCGAGCCCTTGCTGGTCTCCGCCGTCTTCCACCAGGCGGTGGTATCTGCCTCGAGCTTCTCGGCGAGCTTGTTGACCTCGCGTTTTTCGAAGAACGCGACGCCCGGAAACGCGTGCTCGCCGGAGACCAGAGGATCCCAGAGCCGCGCGACCTCGGAACAGGCATCCCACTTCTGCACGCACGGCTTGCCGTCCGCGCCGAGCTCGCGCTCGAGCTCGCCGACGAGACGATCGGTGCCGAGGTCGATCCGGAAGTCGGGACCGACGAGCTGCGCGGTGAGCTTCGGTTCGCGGAGCTTTCTGCGCAGCGCCATCTCGGCGTGGAGCTCCTTGAGCACGCGCTCGCCGCCGGCACTCGGCAGCGTGGGCCAGGTAGCGGGCTCGACGGGCAGCTTGTGCGGGCCGAGCTGGTAGCGCGCGGGGCGCTCTTCGCCGAGCACCAGGGTGCGCAACCCGCGGCGCGCGCACAGCGTGGCGCACACCAACGACGCGAGATCATCCCCGAGGACGACCAGGTCGTAGGAGTTACTCGGCACGCACCGCTCGCGTCACCACGCGACCTTCGCACACGAGCTCGCCGGCCGCCAAGCGCCGCACGATTTCCGGCAGCAGCAGGTGCTCCTCGGCCTGGATCCGGGCCTGCAGCGCGGCTGGGTCATCACCGTCGCGGATCGGCACTGCGGCCTGCGCGATGATCGGCCCGCCGTCGAGGCTGGTGTCGACGAAGTGAATCGTCGCGCCCGACACCTTCGCGCCGTGGGCGATCGCCTGTGCGGCCGCGTCCTTGCCGGGAAAGCCGGGCAGCAGCGACGGGTGGGTGTTGATGATCTTGGATGGAAACCTGTCGATGAAATGCGCGGTGAGCACGCGCATGAACCCGGCGAGCACCACGAGATCGACGCGGTGTTCCGCGAGCGTGGCGAGCAGCTGATCCTCGAACGCCTCGCGGGACACGCCGGCGTGCCGCACGACCTTCGACGAGATCCCCGCGAGCTCGGCACGTTGGAGCGCCTGCACGTCCGCCCTGTTCGAGATCACGCACGCGAGGACGGCCGGTGCGAGCTCGCCCCGGCCCTGCGCATCGATCAGCGCCTGCAGATTCGTGCCGTGCCCGCTGACCAGGACGCCGACACGCATCACGCCGGCGAGCCGTCAGGGATCAACCGCGAGCTCGGACCGTCCCCACGAGGCACCAGCTTGCCGACGATGCGCGCGCTGTTGCCCTTCAGCAACTCGACCGCCCTCGCGGCCGCCTCGACGGGCACCACGATCGTCATGCCGAGACCCATGTTG
>JBBQJJ010000454.1:0-7007 GCA_038325805.1 Haliangiales bacterium | reverse complement strand
CGGCTTTGGTGTCACCCTCGGGCGCCCGACGCCGTACCAGGCGCCCGAGCTCGCAGGTGGGCCGCCCGACGTTCGGTCGGATCTCTACTCGGTCGGCATCATGCTCGCTCAGCTACTGACCGGCACGGTGCCGAGCGCCGGCAACGTCGAGCTCCCACCCGACGTGCCGCGCAGCCTGGCCGGCATGATCCGCAAGCTGATCTCGCGTGAAGCGATGATCCGGCCGAACAACATCAAGGTCGTTCGCGACGCGTTCTCGTCGATGTTCTAACCCCAGAGAGTTCGCCTGTGTCGATCCTTCGACCATGGGGAACGGGGTGGCAGCGGCCCCAGAAGCTCTGGGGGTTAGTACGTGTAGCGAAGATACAGGCGCGTCTCGAGCGCCTTCATCGTGTCGAACTGGGGCAGCAGGAACGCATCGACGCCGAGGCCGAGCGCGTAGTGGCGATTCTCGAGCTGGTACTCGAAGCCTACGCCCCCGTGGAAGGCGATCGAGAAGTTCTCGCCGGGCTCGGTGACCATCACCTTGTCGAGGATGTTCGACGAGATCACGGCGAGTCCGACACCGCCCTCGATGAAGAGCGCGATGCGATCCAGGCGCCCGCCGATCCGGAGGTCTCCGCCACCGCGATAGAGCTGGAACCACTCGCCCTCGGGTGGCGCCGGCACGGTGGCCTCGTGGCTGGAGACTGCGAGAGAGATGCCGAGCGAGAGCCACGAGAACAAGTCGCGGCCGATGCGCACGTCGAGGCCTGGGCCGACCGCCACGTCGTCGCGGTGCTTCGGCAGCACGGCGACAGCACCGAACCCACCCTCGGCATACCAGCCGCTGGAAGCGGGTCGTGCGTGAGCCGTGCTGGCTAACAGCACCAGAGCGATGGGCCACCGACGCATCGACGACATCGTATCAAGGGCTCGCTTCGCTGGCGAAACGGAGCACGCTTATTACAGCCAGCCAGCCAGTTCGTTTACGGAAGCGCCATGACTTCGAAGTCCACCGGCGCGAAGGCCTGGAGGTCCGCGGGGTCGGCGGCCATCAGCTTGTCGTTCATCATGTCGCCGCGGATATCGCGGATCCGGACGTTGTACTCGAGCGTCATGTGCCGGCTCGGTTGGAACACGAGATCGATCCGGATCATGTGGGCGAACGCCTCGCGCGGGATCGGGATCGCGTTGGGGTCGATCATCGGACCGGCCTCGGGATCCATCGGGTCGAACGGCAGGAACGGCTGGATCTGCGCATCGTTCTTGTTGATCTTGAGCGTGGCAGCGAACGGGTTGACGTTCGCGCGTGTGATCTGCTCGATGTCGATCGAGGCCTCGCGCACCTGGTCTTCGCGGAAGATGCCCGACAGCGTGCCGCCGCCGGCGATGTGCAGCGGGATGTTGCCGTCGAGGCCGGGCGAGGGCGGGGCTTCGTCGTCGGTCGACAGCACGACCAGGTCGGGGTCGTAGCCGAAGAACTCGGTGGCTCCATCGAGCTCGACGAGCGCGTCGCCTTCCTCGTCCTCGAGGTTGGTGATCGTCCACTCGACCGCGACCTCGATGTCCCCGAGCTTGACGTACGGGACGTCGACGCCGAGCTCGGCGGCGCGCATGGTCCGGATCGCCGCATCCTCGGGCTTCTCGGGGTTGATCGGCAGCACCAGGCGCGTCTTCGCTTCCGCGACCACCTCTCCCATGCCCGTGCCGTCGTCCTGACCGGCCTCGATCACGCGCAGACACGTAGGGTCGACAGCAGCGTCCGGACACTCGACGTAGACCGGGTCGTTTGCACACGCTCCGAGGAGCGCTAAGAAACCTAGGCGCTTCATCTTCAGCCTCCTGGTGAGAACAGGAACGGGTAGGTGACGTTCGCGATCGCGCCCTTCGGAGGGAACTTGAGGCGGTTGACGTTGCGCGCGACGCAGTCCTTGACCGCTTCGTTCGCGAGCGTGGTGCCACCGGCGGGCGATGCGGTGATCACGGCGCCATCCGCGCCGATCTTGAACTTGACGACGATCTTGCCGCCGATGCCCGGCGAGCGATTGAGCTCTTTCTGGTAGCAAGCGCGGAACATGCCGGCGCTACGTTTGACGACGCGGTTGATCTCTTCCTCGGTGTAGCCACCCGGATCACCGGACATCTCGCCGACGTTGACCTGGACTTCTTTCGGGCCGGCGCCTTTGCAGTTCGGACCGACGCAGTTGCCGCCCGGGCGATCCTTGCCCATGTCGACCTTGCCCTTGTTGGTCACGAAGTCGCCTTCGACATTGCCACCGCCGCCCGTGCCCTTGCCCTTGCTGCCGCGCGTGGTGCCACTACCGCCTTGCTCGTCACCGACGCCAGTGCCACTGCCCGTGCCGAAGCCGAGCGCACCCTTCTTCGTGGTGTCGCCCTTGATGCCGGCGAACGCGCCGACGTTGACCGTCTTGTCGATGATGTTGTCGAGGATCTTCTTGTTCTTGTCCTCGAAGAACGCGATCTTCGGCGGGTCGGGCTTCTCGTTGTCCTTCGCGTTCTTGTTGCGCGCGCGTTCCTGATCGCCCTTGCCGCCGGACGCGCCTTCGTCGTTCTTCGTCGCCGTCTTGAGGTTCTGCTTGTTCTCGCTCTTCGGCGCGGCATCCTGCTTCTCCACCTTGCCGAGCGTCGGCACCGGCTTCTCGGGCGGTTTGACGGGCTCGATGCGCTCGGTGAGGTACGCGCCTGTCAGCGCGCGCGGGCCCGGCCACACGTTCGGATCGTCGTTCGGGTCGTAGATGATGATCGTGCCGATCAGCAGCGCGCCGTGCAGGATGATCGAGAACCCCGTCGAGGCTTGTTGCTCGGGATCCGACATCGCGAGCGACCAGCACATACCGAAGATGATCACGCCGGCGGGGATCAGCAGCGCGCCGCGGGTCACCCACTCGAGCGCCCCGAAATCGACCTGCATCTGGACCCACGCGAGGCCCATCAAGGCGAACACCGCAGCTGCGCCGATGCCGAACCGCGCGAGGATGACTCGCATCTTCGAGCCGGGCTCGGTCACCAGGTGACCGGCGGCGTACGCGCACGCCATCAGGATGACGAGTCGCGGTAGCGCCTCCTCGAACGAGCCTGCCGTCAGCGTGACGACCACGAGTCCCGCGGCCGCCAAGCCGACGATGAACATGATCGCGGCTGCACCGGCGAGCGTCAGCATCGTGAACAGATCGGCCTGGCTCGGCAGCGGTGCCTCGACCGGGACGAACTGAAAGTAGATCTTGTAGTCACCCGAGTCGTCGAGATCGACGACGCCCCAGTCACGCCCACCGATCGGCGTCGCACAGAACCCACCCGACGAGCTGCCACCTTCACGCTGCACGTAGTCGGCGACCGACTGCTCTTTGCCGTCGATACAGATCGTGCCGCGCATTCCTTCGGACAGCGTCAGCACGTAGCCGCGATTGCCGGGCGACACGATCGCGAAGCCGGGCGGCAAGCCGACGTCGGGAACGACGAAGGTGGGCTTGCCCTTGTGGCCTACCGTGATCTTCTGCGGAGCATCGGCCACGATGTCGTGCATCACCTCGTCGCGCCAGATCAGCGCGGTGCGAAGAGCGACGGGACGTGTCGTGGCCAGCTGGGTCACAGGGCTTCTTCCTCCACCGTGCGAACCATGTGCGGGATGAACGAGCGCTTCTCGAGACTCGCGCGCTCGACCTCCTCATTCGCGCGCTCGAGGAAGTACAGCAGCTGCGGGGTGCGCGACTTGCCGTTGAGGTTGAGGTTGTCGAAGTTGAAGTTCTGCTCCTTCGTGGCGCCCGCTTTCCTGGGCGTGTCGGCCTTCGTGGCCGGAGCAGGGGCGGGTGCGGTGTCGGTCTTGTCGGCCAGCGGCGCAGGCGCCGGCTTCACGGGAGCCTTCTTCCTCGGCTGAGCGGAGGCGACACCAGCCCACATGAGCACCAATGCGATAGCGGACGCCAACCCCCTAGCGGGGGCGCTAAGCCTCAACCTCATTTCAGTTCCTTTCGTTTTTCCTCGGCAGCGGCGCGCTTACCGTGGCTGGACGGAGCGTCCTGCAGGTACTGCTCCAGGTCTTTCTTGCCGCCGGTGAGATCTTCGAGGAAGTCGATCTTCAGGATCGCCATGTTGAACATCGCGTCGGAGCGCGGGGTGCTGCGCTTGGGCGCCTCTTTGATCACCGTCTCCCACACGCGCCTCGCATCCTTGAGCTCCTTGAGTCCGCGATGCGCCACGCCGAGCGCGACCCACGCGGCGTAATCGTCGGGACGCTTTTCGACAACCACCATCAACTCGGTCTTGGCTCGTGTGTAGTCACCGGCATCGAGCAACACGGATGCTTTGTTGAAACGCGCGTCGATGTAATTCGCGTCGAGTGAAACGGCCTTGTCGAAGCGATCGAACGCCTCCTGGGCCCTACCTTGACGCAGAGACAGCAGCGCGCCGGCGTTGTAGATCGCTGGGTCCTTGACGTCGTCCGCGAGCGCCTTCTGGAGGATCAGGTCCGCGAGCTCGTAGCGCTTTTGCTGGATGTAGATCAGCGCCAGCTCGGTGTAGATCTTCGCGTTGACGCCGGACAGGCGCACGGTGTCGCGCAGCACGGCAACCGCATCGTCGTAGTCGCCGGCATCGCGCAGCAGGGACGCGAGACGCGCGGCCGCATCGCGGCGGTTCGGATCGCTCTCCTCGGTGGTGCGCAACGCGGTCTCGTAGTCCGTGCGCGCTTCCTTCTTGTGACCGGCGCGGCGGTGCGCTTCGGCGCGTGCGAGCAGCGACGCCGTGTGGTCCTTGTACGTGCCGAGCGCCTTGCTGAAGTGGCCGATCGCGACGTCGTCGTCGCCTTCTTTGTAGGCGATCACGCCGAGGTCGTAGTGCGCTTCCCAGAGCTTCGGGTCGATGTCGAGGGCGTTCTTGAGCCGAACCTTCGCGGTGTCGTACGCCTCGGGACCGCCGAGCCGCAGCGCGCGCATCGCGGCCTCGAACTCCTTCTGCGCCTTCGGGTTGACGGGATCGAGACGCTGCACGGTGCGGCCCTTGGGGTTGATGTTTTTCGTTGCGCCGCCACCGCAAGCAGCGATCATGACCGCGAGGAGGAGCGTCTTCATCGCGCGATCTCCGTCACGAGCTCTTGCTTCGGTGGGCGGTCGCCGATGCGCTCGCGGCTGCGTGATTCACGCTCGGGCGGGAACTTCTGCGCCGACAGCTTGCCGAGCTGCGTGCGGATCTTCGCGGTGAACTCGTCGTAGACCTGAAGGTCGATCGCCTTCTTGTAGCCGACGGTGTAGGCCTCGACGGCCTTGTCCTGGATCGTCACCGCGATCTCGTTGAGCTTGTCCTGATACGCCGTGACCTGATCGGCGGGCAGGTTCGCGGGTGGCTTCGCCGCCGACGCGGCGAGGGCATCACCGAACAGGTCGTAGATCTGGCCGTAGCGATACAGCGCCGCGGTCGCCCACTTCGGATCCTGAAATTCGGCGACCGAGATATAGATCTTCTCGGCGTCGGCGAGCAGCTTGGTCTTCTGCGTCAGCGCCTTGTTGAGCTGCGCGACCTTGACATCGAGCGACACCTTCTCGTATTCGCGGAACACCAGCTCGCCCTCGTAGTAGCGCGCCTCCGCGGCCCACGTCGTGCCGGCCTTCTTGTCGGCGCCACTAGCGGCTTTCCACAGCCGTTGCGACGTCGCGAGCTCTTCCTTCGCACGTTGGAACTGACCGAGCTTGAAGGACATCCGACCCGCGCGGGTGTACGCCTCGATCACGCGCTTGCCGCTCGAGCGATACTGCCGAGCGTAGTCGGCGTACGCCTTGTAGGCAGGGCCGTCCTCGCCAGCGTTCTCCTGGACGACGCCGATGTTGAACGCCACGTCGGGCGCGTCCTTGCGATCGCGGAACTTGTTCGCGTACTCGCGGTAGTGGGCGATCGCCTCCTTGTTCTGCCCCAGCGCCTGCCGCAGCACGCCGGCGTTGAACAGCGCGTCCGGAGCCTTCGCACCGGTGCGGAACTTCGCCCACACCAGCTCGTACGCCTTCGCGGCACGGTCGTAGTAGATGACGCGCTCGTAGACCTGACCTGCCGAGAACGCGGCCTTCTCGGCCATCTCGGTGTTCTTGTCGGCGTACTTCTCGGCGAGGTCGAGATAGATGTCCGCGGCCTTCTCGGGCTGCTTCGCCTTCTCCAACATCACACCCGCGTTCATCAAGGCCTGGCCGGCAAGCTTGGCATCGCCGGTCTCCTTGGGCACGCGGAGATAAAACGTCGATGCCTGCTCGTACTTGCCGGCTTCGGCGTACTTGTCACCGCTCTTGGTGATCGAATCGACGATCAGCTCCGTCAGCAGCTTCTGCTTCTTGGCATCGGAGAACGACGGGGCGGTCTTGAGCTTGCGCGCCCATTCCTCGAGCACCTCGTAGTCCTTCGCGCGCGTCAGACACGACAGGATGCGATCGCCGGCGGGGCCGGCATTGGTGTCCTTCGCGTAGTTCACGACGATCAGGCCAAAGCGTTTGATCGCCTCGTCGCACTCGCCGTAGTCGTAGAACATCTGGCCGTTCTTGAACAACACGCCGACGATCGTCGGATCGTTCTTGAACAGGCTGGCGTAGATGTCGATCGCCTCGCCGAACTTCTTGTCGACGGCATACAGCTTGGTCTTGCCGGCGGTATCCTTCGGGCGCGCCTTCTCGAACGCGGCCATCGCGTTGAGCAGGGCATCCTTGTGGAGCTTGCCGACGGGTGCGCTCTTGCCGACCGCGAGATACTCGTCGCCTGCTTCCTCGGTCTTCGCCAGCTTGAAACACAGGATGTCGGCGCGGTAGTAGCGAACTTCGATCGTCTTCTCGCTGGTCTGCTTCGGACCACCGAACGCGACGAGGTAGTTGTCGTACGCGGCGGCCGCGCGCGTGTAGAAGCCCTCGAGGTCCTTCGACAGGTACGGGCGATCCGCGCACCCTTCACCGGGCTTCTTGAGGTTGAGGCCCTTCTCGCGGCGCTGCGCTTCGCCGTGGATGTTGGTCGCCGTCGAGCGCGTCAGCTCCTCGGTG
>JBBQJJ010000453.1:0-7072 GCA_038325805.1 Haliangiales bacterium | reverse complement strand
CGAGGTGATCGAGCTGGGGCCTCGAACGGCACCGCCGCTGATCTGGCTGCACGGCTTTCCGGATCATCCACCCACCGCGCTGCCCTTCCTCGAGCAGCTGACCCGCACGCACCGCGTGATCGCGCCGTTCCTGCGTGGCTACGCTCCCTCTCCGATCGACGGGCCATTCGATCTCGACACGCTGGTCGCCGACGTGGTCGCGCTGATCGATCACACCGGAACGCAGGTCGATCTCGTCGGCCACGATTGGGGCGCGGCGCTCACGTACGCGACGTGCCTCGCGGTGCCGACGCAGATCCGGCGCGCCGTGACGCTCGCGTTGCCTCACCCGCTCACGTTCCTGCGTGCGCTGCAGAGCGCCGCGCAGATGCGGCGCAGCTGGTACATGGCGATGTTCCAGATCCCCGGCTCGGAGCGGCTCGTTCGCACGAACGACTTCGCGATGATCGATCACCTGTGGCGAACGTGGTCTCCGGGCCTCGTCCTCGACGATCATCGACGCACCGCGCTCCACGCCACGCTCGCCGCCAGCCTGCCAGCGCCGCTCGGCTACTACCGCGCGATCCTGAAGGCGTTCGGCAGCTATCGCACGCGGCTGCGCAAGCTCGCATCCCCGATCGAGGTGCCGGTCCTCCAGCTGCACGGCGCCGACGACGGCTGCATCCTGCCGCCCACCGAAGACGACGCTCGCCGGTTCACGCGTCGCGAGCTCGAGGTGATCCCGAACGTCGGGCACTTCCTTCACCTCGAGGACCCGAGCGCGATCGCGAGCCGCATCGAGCGGTGGTTGAGCTGATGGCTCGCAGCGTCGAGGGAGTCGCGTTGCTGATCGCGGGGCACGGGGCGCGTGGGGTCGGGGCCTTCGATGCGTCCGCGGTTCACACCCTCGGTCAGATCGGCGAGGCCCTGCTCGCGACGGGCTCGCCGTGGCACGTCCGCCGCCTGACCGCGACGCTCGGCGATCGCTACCTGGCCGATCGCAAGACGATCAAGCGGTCGCTCGCGACGCTGATCCAGGATCCGGTGCGCGTCGGTGTGGTGGTGTTGCTCGGCGAGATCATCGAGTTCGCCGGCGAGCTCGCGCTGGTCACCGGCGCCGAGGCGCACGAGTACCCCGAGGACTCGACGTTGCCGCTGTCGTGGATCCGCGAGCGGCTCGTCAACGCCCACGCCGAGCGCATGGTGATCGCGGTGTCGGGCTGCGGCGTCGGCACGCCCGAGCGCTGGATCGGTGCGCTCGGGACCAAGCGCTCGAATCACCTGGTCGCGATCGATGCGCCCGCGAATGGCAACCCGCTGATCGATGCCTTGCTCGCCGGGCTGTGCGGGGACGCGCTCGATCGCGGCACCGGCACGGTGACGATGGCGAGCCTGTCGAAGCACCTCGCCGCGCACGCGAAGGTGCTCCAGGCCTCGACGCTCGGCGAGACCGTCGCGCAACCGCCACCGCTCGCCGGCTTCTGGGACGTCCGCCAGAGTCAGCTCGCGCGGCCGCGCCCGAAGCGCAGCGACGCTCTCGAGGACCTCACCGGCAACGTGTTGCCCGGCCGGTTCCGGATCGACAAGTTCGTCGCGCGCGGCACGTTCGGCACGGTCTATCGCGCGCGCCAGCTCGCCATCGAGCGCGACGTCGCCGTCAAGGTCCTCCACGCCGACATCGATCCCGGCTCCGCCGACGGCAAGCTGTTCGTCGAGGAGATCCGCGCGGTCGGCAAGCTCCAGCACACGAACGTCGTCGGGATCTACCAGGCCGACATCACCCACGACGGCCGGCTGTTCTTCGCGATGGAGTTGCTCGACGGCCAGGATCTGCAGACCGTCGGGACACCCGAGCGGATGGCGAAGGATCGCGCGGTCGAGCTCGTCCGCCAGCTGCTCTCCGGGCTCGGTGCGGCGCACGCCGCGGGCCTCGTCCACGCCGACATCAAGCCGGCGAACGCGATCGTGCTACCGCCGCGCAGCTCCGACGAGGACGCCCCTGCGTCGATGACCCGCGAGCGTGCGGTGCTCGTCGATTTCGGCCTCGCCCGCCTGCGTCCCGCCGCCGATCGTCCCGCGGAGTCCGCCGGCGGCACCCCGGCCTACATGGCCCCGGAGCAACTCAAAGAGGGCCGCGTCGACGCGCGCTCCGATCTGTTCTCTGTCTCGCTGATGCTGGTCTGGTTGCTCACCGGCTGGCGCCGCCCCAACGCGCAGGCGCTGGTGCCTCCGGTCAAGGATCTGATCGAGGACGATCACCTCAAGCAGGTGCTCCTCAAGGCGCTCGATCTCGATCCGGCGAAGCGCTACCAGTCCGCTCGCGAGCTCGCCGCCGCGCTCGGCGGCAAGGCGGTCCCCGCAACCCGCCAGTCGCAGGAGCTCGCGCCGGTCCTGCCGTTTCGCCACCTCGCGCCACTGACCAAGGACGATCGCCTCCACGGTCGCGACGCGGATGTCGCCGTGCTCACCGAGCACGCGCTGTACCGCCGCGCCGTCGTCTACACCGCACCGTCGGGCACCGGCAAGACCTCGCTCCTCAACGCCGGCCTGATGCCGCGCCTCGAGGCGCTCGGCATCTACGCGGTCTACCTCCGCTGCCGCACCGACTTCACCTGGTCGGTGGTCAAGGCGATCGCGCCCGGCGCGTCGTCGATCGCCGATGCGATCACCAAGTTCCACGACAACCGCGGCGGCAAGCTGGTCCTGATCATCGATCAGCTCGAGGCCGCGCTCGCCGATCCCGAGTTCGTGCCCGCGCTGCTCGGCTTCGATCGCTGGCCCGCCGGTGCGGACGTCTCGGTCGTGCTGTCGATCCGCGAGGACTGGCTCGCGCGCCTGCTCGCCCGCACCCAGGAGATCGAGCCGAACCTGCCGATCATCCGGTTGCCGCCGCTCTCGCCCGAGGGTGCGAAGACCGCGATCACCGCGCCGCTCGTCGAGCATCGCCTCACCATGCAGCCCGAGCTCCTCGACGCGCTCCTCGACGATCTCCAGAAGGCCGCCGCGGCGATCGGCCCCGAGATGGGGTGGGGCAACGAGCCCGCCGTGTTCCCCTCGCACCTCCAGCTCGCCTGCTCGGTGCTCTACGACAAGCTCGAGCTCGGCGAGACCGAGCTGACCCTCGCGCACTACCGCAAGCTGGGCGGCTTCGACGCGATCGTCGGCGAGCACCTCGACAACGTGATCCACAGCGAGCTCGACGACGGCCGCGACAAGATCGCGCGAGACGTCTTCCTCGCGCTCGTCACCTCGGCGGATCAGCGCGCGATCCGCGCCGAATCCGAGCTGCTCTCGATCGTCGGTGCCAAGCACAACGGCCCCGATCGCGTCACCGAGGTCCTCCGGATCTTGCAGTCGCGTGGCCTGCTCGTGCGCGTCCACAGCGACAACGAGCCGTCGTGGGAGCTCGTCCATGACTCGCTGGTCGCGCGCGTGCGTGCCTGGATCAACCTCAAGGATCTCGCGCGGCGACGCATCATCGAGGTGGTGCGCCAGCACCTGCGAAATTCGAAGAAGGAGATGCCGTCCCTGCTCAGCCTCAAGGAGCTCCGCGAGCTGCGTACACACGACGGTGCCATCGACGAGCTCGAGACCGAGTGGGCGAAGCGCGAGTCACCCGAGATCGGCTGGACGCCCACGCGGTTGGCCACGCGGTCGAAGCAGATCCATCAGCGCAACATCGGGGCGTACTCGGGCATCGTGCTGGTGGCGTTGTTGATCGGCGGCATCGGGTTCTATCAAAGCCGGGTCGAGGCCAGCGCACGGCGTGAGATGGAGCGTCTCAAGGCGCTCGATCTTGGCCGCTTCACCCTGTCCATCGAGCAGCTCGATTGGGATCCGGTCGCGATGAAGCACCGCCCTGTGGCAATGCAGCCCGGCGGTCTGACCTGGGAGCTGCGAACAGCGGATCCTGCGGACCTCGAGCAGCCTGGTCCATCGTTCGATCCTGCGTGGATCGTGCACAGCGCTGTGCAGGTCGATGGCACCTCGATGATCGAGAACGTCGAGGCACGTGGCGGAACCGGTTACTTGGTGATCTCACGTCCCGGGTGCACCTCGTCGACGGTCCCGATCCGCCTTCCGGGATATGCGCAGCGTGACTTGCAGGAGGCCACGTTCCGTATCCAGGTGCCAACCTGTCAGGCGAGCAGGGTGGACATGATCGACGTGCCAAGCGGCGTGTTCGTGCATGGCGGTCTCGGAGACCCCCCTTCCAAGATGCAAGCGGAGTATCCCGAGCGCAGTGTCGAGCAGCGGCTGCATCTACCGGCATTTTCGATGGATCGCACCGAGGTGAGTAATGCTGCGTTCTCGGTCTTCGCTGCGATGTCGAAGACCACCGGACTCGAGGCTCCGCGGATCCCGAAGATCCTCGAGACGATGGCACTTCCAAGGAAACCGGCACCTGCCGTGCCGTGGCCGATGGCGCGGGCGTATTGCCGATTTCTCGGCAAGGATCTACCGACAACGCAGCAGTGGACCAAGTCGATGCGAGGTGGCGAGCAAATTGGCAGTCAGCCCAATCCTTATCCTCGTCGCAACCTTCCCTGGGGACTCGGCGAGGCGCGCGCGGCGATCGATATGGAGGATGCGGACGGTCCGCCTGACATCGCGAGTCACCCCGATGATGCGTCTCCCTACGGCGTGCGTGATCTCGCCGGAAGTCTCACCGAGTGGACGTCGAGCTCGATCGTCGACGATCCCAACTCGCACATCGTCCGAGGTGGCAACTTCGGAGAGACCAAGAAGGAGCAACTCGTCGACATGATGGCGATCGAGAACCCTCGAACGTCCAGCCTCGTGTTTCTGGTCGGCTTTCGGTGCGTTAGCGCGAGCATCGAAGCAACCGCCGTCGGCACGACCTCTCAGCGACCTATCCCAGCGGCAGCTGAGCAAGCAGCTCACGCAGCTGCTTCGCATCGCTGACCGGGAACACCACACCGGGTCGATCCTCACCATCGGGGAACGCACGAACGAACTCGCCGTCGAGCACGACCTGCACGCGGTGCCACCACCCGCTCTGCATGCTCGGCAGCCCGACCTCGCAACTAGGAGCGCCGTGCATTCCCGGCATCTGCGCACCTTCGTCACGACGGATCAGCGAGAGCAACCGACGTGCTGAAGCTAGATCCGCGAGGCGTCGTGGATGGCTCGGGTGCGGCCCGAGCGGCGATGCTGGAAGGGTCTCGATGTCGAGCACCTTCTTGAATGGCTCGCCACCTCGCTTGACCAGCATCAACATCGGTTCGCGACGGATGTCGCTCGACGACACCAGGATCGAGTCGTTCGCGAAGCCGTCTGCCACATATTCCTTCTCGTCGATCATCTGCGTGGTGCCGAACACCTCGACTTCGGTGAGGTTTGATAGAGCGACGATCGTATGGCGAGCCGCTTGCGTCACCGCAGTCTCGCAACCGAGCAGGCGGATCGCCCTGATGCCGAGGCGCGACAGCACTTCCTCGTCGACCAGGCCTCGGAAGAACGAGAGCACCTTGGTGCTGGTGCCATCGACCACCCAGTCGCCGACCATCAGCAGCGACCGATCGGGCGTGGAGTGCCCGATCAGATCGAGCGTTCTCGGCGTCGGAGCGACGCGCTGATCACGCGCGAGCCTGCTCAACACAGCCTCGATATCACCACGCCCATCCACCAACACCGGTTGCGCGATCGCGTCGCGAATACGCCGCAGCTGATCGTCGGCAGTAGCCGTGATCAACGATAGGCGTGCTTTGGAATGGGCGTACTGCATGACTACCTCGTCCTCGGAATCTGCGTGGACCCAGCGAACTTCGGCAGTTTCGGGCCGCCGATTCCCAGGCTCAGGCGGGTGGGTGCGTCGATGAACAACGCGCCTTGTTTCGGTTTGCCAAGTCCCGTGCCGATCTGCGTGAAGCCTGCTTCGATCGGGTGCGCGACGACGGGCAGGTTCAGCCACCACGAGCCCGCGGGGGCTTGCCCGGTCTCGAGAGACTTACCCGCCGGCCAGATCGAGCACAGTGCACTCGCGCCCTGCTCGGCGGTGATCTCGGCGTAGAAGCCCCAGAACCGCCGATTCGCCATCGTGCCGCTCCAGTACCAGACGGTCGTCAGCTCGTAGTCGCGGCACTGCATCCCCGCGGGTACGCGGGGCGGCTTCTTCGCGACGGGGAGCACATCGTAGTCGCCCTTCTCGAGCCAGCAGCCGTTGATCAACGATCCGTTTGGAAACGTCGGGCCGACCTTGGTCTCTCCACCATTGGCCGGCGGGTCGTCGACCTGGATCTGCGCGGCCGTGATCGTCCCGTTGCGAACCGCTTGCAGGTTCTTCGAGAGATCGCTGCTGATCAGCTTCGCGTTATCGAACGGTGGATTGAGGGTGTTGGGATCCTGCGGCCACCAGCCGCAAGTTGTCAGACCGGTCTGTTGGCCGACCCACGCGCCAAAGCCGTAGGTGATCGTTCGTGAGGCGGGCATCTATCTCCTTTAGTCGTTTCCACCTGGAGCCCCTTTCTTTCCCGCCTCCCTCTTCAGTTCGAACTTGATGATCAGGTTGTTGAGATGCGACCGCGCGAGATCGAGCTGACGCGCGGTCTCGGTGACGTTCCAGTCATTGCTCTCGAGCGCGTCGCGCACGACCTTGCGTTGAAACTCGCGCATGCGATCCTGCAGCGTCTTCGCCGGTGCCGGTGCATCGGGACCAACCACGGCCTGCGGGAACAGGTGGTGTTCGTGCAGCGTGGTCGATTTCTCGCCGCTCGCACGGATCACCCCCGCCTCGACGAGGCGCTTGAGCTGCCGCGTGTGGCCGGGCCACGATGCGTTCTGACACGCGATCAGGGCGCGCCGCGAGATCACGGGCACCGGCAGCTTGTGCTTGCTGCACGCGTCCGCGACGAAGTGCTCGACCAGATCGGGGATGTCGTCGACGCGCTCATCGAGCCCTGGAACCTCGAGCGGCAACAGCTCGAGGCGATAGTAGAGATCCTCGCGAAACCGCTTGTCGATGACGAGCTGCTTCAGGTTCGCGTTCGTCGCGCTCATGATCCGCACGTCGGCCTTGATCGTCGATGCCGATCCCAGCGGGTGGTACTCGCGCTCCTCGATCAGCTTGAGC
>JBBQJJ010000452.1:0-7100 GCA_038325805.1 Haliangiales bacterium | reverse complement strand
AACCGGCAGGCGGCGATCGACGCGCTGATGCTGTTGTGGCTCGAGGATCCGGAGCGACCCGACGCGATCGACGGCGCAGCGATCGATGCGTGGCACGCGATCGAACGAGCCGGTGCGCTCGACGATGCCGTGGCGGCAACGCTCACACGCGTCCGGGCCGGTAACCGGATCCGGAGACACGCGTTCATCGAGCTGACCGAGCGGGTCTCCGATCTGATCGAGCTCGCGGAGCTGGTCCTCGAATACAGGTGGAGCGCGGATCCCTATCTCGCCGCGGTCTTGCTACGGCTCGCCGAGCGTGCGCAGGGAACGCTGTTCCTCGAGCTCGTCGAGCGTCATCGAGAGCGCTTCGAGTCTGACACCGCGCTGTGGGAGCTCGTGCTGTTCGTGATGTCGACGTCGCGGATCGGCGACGGCGCGACGATCGCGAAGTGGTTCGAGAGCTGGGTCGAGCGCAAGCCGCGCATGTGGATGGTGTCTGCGTACGCGGGGTCGTTGTTCCAGGGCGTCACCGAGCTCGACAGCAAGAGCCTGCACAAGCTGGTGGAGCTCTCGACCGCCGTTTGCGAGCGCCTCCCGTGGGACGACAGCGCCGCGGTGTTCGTGTGCTTCAAGATGATCGGCGACCTCAAGCACGATCGCGTGGCCGAGTTCGAGGCCACGTTAGAGGCGCATCGCGACTTGATCACCACGGCGATCCAGTCGTCGCGGTTACATCACCCGATCGTCCGGTTCGCGAACGGGCTGAAGCACGCACATCCCGTGGTGGGGGCGCAGCTCGATGAGCCACGCAAGCGGCTACAGACCGCGCCTCACGAGACGGTGATCAATCGCCAGCTCGCGTACGTCGTGTTCGACCTGACGACAGCAGTCTCCTCGATGCTCGAGGCGCTCGAGCTCTACGGGAAGTTGCAGCGGACCCCGCGGGGCGATCGACGCTTGCCCGAGCTGGCGCGGACGATGGACCTCCTCGATCGAGGAGGTGCCGGCGGATGGATCCGCATGGCCTGGTTTCGGCTGTTCAGGCAACGTTGTACATGGCTCCAGCGGCTGCGGTTCTTGGCTTAGCCGCGGAGCGTCTGCTTCACTCCGAGTTTCCGAGGAGCTCCTGCGCTTCGGGGTCGGGCGGCCGGCAGACCACGCGATCGACGTTCGCCATCTTCGCGTGGATGACGTCGCACACCGGCGTGAACGACGCCTTCTGGAACGCGCGCAGCGACGCCTGGTTGTCGGCGGCGATCAGCGCCCACGAGCGATACGCGTCGGTCGCGCGCAGCTCCTTCGCGAGATGCTCGAGCATCACGGGCGCGACGGCACGACCACGTGCAGCCGCGGCGACGTAGACGCTGTGAATGTACGCATCGTACTTCGACATCTTCAGCGTGCGACCGAGCTCCGGTGCGTCGATCGGTCCACGCGCGGCCCACGCGATGCCGGCGGGGCGAGTGCCGAGCCGCGCGAGCACCGCTTGATCGCCGCGCTGCCAGCGCGTTCGTGCCGTCGGTTCATCGAGCGAGAGCTGCTCGAGGATGTCGCTGCGTTGATTTTCATCGAGCAAGTCGTAGTCGACCTCGGTGAACTTGGTCAGCTCGAGTCCCGCGGGTGCTTCGATGCCGCGCGTCCACAGCTGGCCGCGATACAGGCAGTAGCGATCGTAGTGCGCGACGCTCGCAGCCGCGCTGCGGATCTTGGTCCACGCGGCGCGCGCCTGGGCAGCGGCGGCGGCCGGCGTTTCGCGGGCACGGCGTGCACGTCGAGCGACCGACGTCACCGTCTTGCCGACGGAGGCCGTCCTCGACTGCCCCCAGACGCGCACGGCGAGTGCGGGCTGCTTCGACGTGGGCAGGGCAGGGAGCGGGTAATCGCCGACGCCGGTGACGACATCGAGTGCGATGCAACCACGCGCGCGCGCAGCGAGCGCCTCGGTGTGAAGGAGCCGCGCCGAGGCGCGCTTGGCCTGCGGATCCACCGCCATCGCGAGGACGACGGCCCGATCGCCATCGTCGACGACGAGTGCGGCGGCGCAGGCTTCACCTTGGGCGTCGTCGAGGCGAGCGAGTCGCACGCGGCCTTGCTTGCCGAGGGCGAGCGCGACTTCTTCGAGGAGACCCATCGCTTCCGGATCGGCGAGCGGCGACGGTTCGTCGCGCTCCGACCACTCGAGGCGCGACAGGCGACGGAGTGCCGACATGCCTTTGCGAAGTGCGGCGAGATCATCGCCGTAGGTCGTGATCACACCAATGCCATCGGTGGCTTCGGCGGGTGCGAGGGCGAGCGCGATCCGGCTGGCGCCGCCGGCGGAGGTCGACGATTCGACGGTGAAGCTCGCGGCGGCGAGGCGCTGCATGAGATTCGCGCGCACGCGTGATGGATCGGCGAGGGGCTCGAGCTCGATCAGGTCCCACGTCTCGGCATCGTCGAGCAGCTTCTTGGCGAACGCAGCGCCGGCGCGATCTTCCCAACCCGGACGGGACAGGAGATCGAGCGAAGGTGGACGCGGACCGGCGTCGCCGATCATCCGTAGCTCGCGCGTATCGAGGAGCGCGACCTTGATCGTGCGGCGATAGAACGGTGCGATGCAGACGACGTCGCCGGGCTGGACGAGACTGAACTGACCCGAGAGCTGGCCGGGCGTCTGGACGTCATCCGCGCTCGCGCGACCGACCAGCACGCAGAGCTCGGCCCCGAGCGTGTTGTGGTACGCGCCCCACCACGGCAGCAGCCACTCCGGGCCACGGAACAGCGTGCCCGCGCCTTGCGCGAGCTCGCGCCACGCAGGTTCGATCGCTCGCAGCGCCGCGAGATCGCGCACCACGCTGACTTCGATCGGCATCCGCTTGCTGACGGTAGCACGTGATGAACCACGTACGTTGCCATCGGCAACATTGGACGTTGACGGAAGCGGCGATTCACCTGACACCGTTTCCATACCGAGCATTAGTGCACGGCGGATGCCTAACCTCAGCGCTCACCTCGGACTCGACCTTCCAGGTTCGCCAGAACCTCGCTGTCAGCCCAGGGATCAGGCATTCGTGCTGTCGCGCTCGTGTAGTTGAGGTGCCCGGCTCGAGGACTCGCCTTTTCCTGGTCGAAGGGGCGAGCTGCCGGGGGAGTTGCGGAACGCAGAGAAGTCCGCACGCCGGTACCGAGCATGATCTCGAGCTCCGATTTGAGGCGAAACGCCGCACGCGCCTTGAGGTGACGGTGCCACGTCGATTGCGCACGTAGATCGGAATGTCGCGGTCGCTCGTCATGACCCGCAGGAGATCGGCGATCGGTATCAGGTGTCGCGTGAATTGCGCGCTCGACAAGGCGAGCTCGTTCCGCGGTCGACATCGACGCGATGACGCGCGGCTAGCGACGAGCTGAGAACGTCTTGCGCATGGCTCGCCCCGCAGATCACTCACCAAACATGGACCTCGTGTTCGGTCGAGATCCTTTCATCGGATCGATGCGTGGGCGCCGACTTGTTTCAAGCGGACTGCAGCTCGCAGCGAATCCCGGCGAGACCCGACGGCGTCACCAGGAAGTACAGCCGACCGGCATCGCCCCAGTTCATTCCGCACGCATCCTCGGAGTCGATCTGGAGAAGCAGGCGCTCGTCGCTGTTCTCCGGAGTCCCCTGAACTGGCAGCGCATAGCCACCGACGCGATGGCGCGCGGTGCCATCGCTCGCTCGTTCGTGATCCGCGAAAGCGGCCGTGTAGATCCGCTCAGCAGACTCATCCCCACCGACGAGAACGCTGACGAGCTCGACAGGAGGAGGTGTCCAAATCTCTTTCACGGCCAGTGCCCTGGCGTCAAAGAGCGGAGTGTCTGGGAGGGCGGCAGGCGCGAGCTTCTTCGGCGTACCGAGTAGCGCGATCGCTCTGCCGACAGGGTCGTCGGACCCGGGCGAGGTGCCGATGAAGAACGCGACAAGTCCCGTGCGAGGAAGAGCAAGATCGGTGGTCACCCTCGATGGAAGATCGGCCAGCTGAAGCTGTCCGACAAACGCCAGCGGCTGTTCTCCGGACATTGGCCATACGAAGTCCGCCGGCACATCGGGTCGGCCACCGAGCTTCGACGCGGCTCGTGCGATGGGACCTTTCTTGAGCGACAGCTGACCCGTGGACGGATCGCCGTGCGAACCATGGCCGTGTGTGCTGCCGAAAGTCCCGCCTCGCACAGCTTGCTTTCCCACTCCGCGGGCGTGGACACGCGCTTGAACGAGACCTCCTTGCGTGTGCGCGACAGCTTCATCGCTCGAGAGCCGCCGAGCGGATGCGGCGCGACTTCCTCCACCTTCACGCGGACTCCGACAAGCGACCGTTCCTCACCCGAAAAGCTGACGATGCCTTTGAGGCCGGCAGTCCCGACCTTGAGCTCGGTCCCGTCGTCGAGGTTGATCCGACCGACGCCGTCGCGATACGAGAACGAACTGATCGTGCCGAGCTGGGGCGGGGTCAGGGGCTTCATGACGCCCGATCGTTCGTTATTCTGGCAAGGCCTACAAGCACGCGAGCAGATCACGTCACCGCCCGTCGCCGCAAACCCACCGACATCAATGATCGGACGGTTGCGCCGCGCGCACGCATCGCGCGGCCTCACTTCGCTGCCATCGTATCCGCCTCTCGTGATGCGTCCACGCGAGTGGATCAAGCCTGGTGGCTTCGGGATAGGCGTTCGACAACACTTGGACCTCCGAGATCTCGATGCGATCGCTCTAGATCATGTCCTCAAAAACCGATCGAAGTTCCACTACTTGCAGAGACGGCCTTTGAGAGGCGTTCTAGTAGCAACCCACAAGTGTAAGAGCGGCGATCACGGGTAGCGACACGGCTGCAGATCCTTTCGCTTGAGGAACGGAAGGCTCGTGCCGCCGAGCTGGATCTCGAGCTCACCTGCGCGTGATGCACCGGTCAAGAAGTTCGCGTCGGGCTTGGTCGTGCCGACCCGCGTGACCTGACCATCGGCACGCACGTAGATCGGAACGCGATGCGGGCACTCGATGCTGCGCACCAAACCGCCGCCCTCGGAGCCGAGCAACCCCCCGTAGAGATCCTCCGAGACTGGTTCCATCGCCGCGGCCGCGACCCACGCGACGACGTCGTTGGTGCCGAGGATGCGAACCTTGATGTAGTTGCCCGCGCGCTCGAGCTCGGTTGCCGCGACATCTTCGGACGGCACATCGGGGTCGTACTTCGGCGCGGTCCATTTCGCGATCGGTTGGGTGCCGGGCCGGAGATACAACGTGGTCGTGTGACCTCGTCGAAGCATGAGGTCGTGCGAACGCTCTGGGCGCTTCGCGACGGCGAACGTCAGCCGGTCGCACGGCAGGTCGATCGAGGTCGAGCTCGGCTCGAAGCCCGAGGGGAGCTCGACGTCGAGCCGCAGCGAACCTCCGATCGCGGCGCGGCCCTTCGCCTCGACGACCTCGAGCCATTGATCGTGGAGTGCGAGTTGACGTGGTCGCAACGGCAGATCCTCGAGTGCGAGGTCACCCTCGAGGACCACCTTGTCGTTCTCGACGACCGCATGCGCTGTCTTGTCGGTCACGCGGACGTCGAGCCTCACGAACGGTCCGGCGACATCGGCGAACTGCAGGCTCCGAACAGACAGCTTCGCGCGACCCGCGGGCTCGACGAGTCGTTCCTCGATCTGGCAACTCGTGGGTTTCGGTGTCTCTGGTGGCATGCCGGTCCAGCAGCCGGTCGCGACCAGGATCAACGGTCGCATGCCGCCTCGAACTCGGCTTGCTCGAGGAACGCTCGCACGTCGGCTTTCGGTAGGCCGAGGTCGATGGCGAGGTCGTCGCCGGCGTTGGAGTGGAGATAGAACTGCACCTCCTTCTTCACGCGTCCGACGCGGACCACGCGGCCATCGACGCGCACGTAGATCGAAACATCACGCCGGCAGGACACCGAGCTCCGACCGATGCCGGATCGCCCAAACCCGAACCCGCCGCGAGCGCTGCCGGTCGGTGCGCGCAACGCGAGCGAGCTCACCCACGCAACCACCGGGTTCGAGCCCTCGAAGCGGAGCTTGGTCATCGAGCCGCGGCGCTCGAGCACGAACGCCTGGAGCGGCTGCAATCCCTTGGCCCTGCCATCGGGATCGACGACGCCGATCACGCGTGCGACCGCCGGACCATCGGGTCGTGGACGGAGCTGCGTCTGGATCGGTACGTCGACCTCCTCGAGGTCGGTGGTCTCGATCGGATCCGGTGGTGCGGCGAACGTCAGCCCGCTGCACGGCAGCGTGAAGGGCACCGATTTCGGCTCCAACCCCTCGGGTAGCTCGACCTCGATCCGTAAGTCATCGTCGGTCGCCCTCCTCGCCCTGGCGCTGCGAATCTCCGCCCAGCCATCGCGGAGCTCCGCGTCGCGGGTGCGCATGGTGAGCTCGGTAAGATCGAGGTTGCCCTCGAGCACGAACAAGTCGTTTTCGAGCTTCACGTGGGCGACCGCTTCGCGGAACGCGACGTCGAACCGTGCGAACTCGCCGAACTGCTCCGCGAACGTCCGCCCGGCAACCGACAGCTTTGCCGACCCCAAGAGGGTGACGTCCGAATCGCGGACTTCGCACACCCGCGATGTCTTGGGTACCCTCACCTCGGGGACCGTCGTCGAGCCAGTCCAGCAGGCGGAGCAGGCGATCAGCCACGCGAGACGCATCGGCCGAGCTAACCACACCGGCTACACGGATGCGGTCGAGCTCGCAAGCACCGATGCGAAGAAGCCATCGGTACCGTGGACATCCGGCGCGGTGACAAAGTTCCCGTCGTTTTCGAAGGTCGCGGCTCGCTCCCCGAGCACGTTCGCCAGCGGTACGCGCGAGAGCTCCGGCTTCGCAGCGAGCACGGCATCGACGACCTCCTGGTTCTCGACCCGCAACAGGGTGCAGGTGGCGTAGACCAAGCGCCCGCCGGGGGCGAGGAGAGCGGTGGCGTCGCGGAGGATGCTCAGCTGTCGCTTCGCGAAGTCTGCGAGGTCGGTCTCGCGCAACCGCCAGCGCGCTTCGGGATTACGGCGCAGCGAGCCGATACCCGAGCACGGTGCATCGACGAGCACGACGTCCGCCTTACCCCTGAGGTCCTCGAGCTCGCGCGGCCATGCCCC
>JBBQJJ010000451.1:0-7119 GCA_038325805.1 Haliangiales bacterium | reverse complement strand
AATCGAGCGCCATCGGGGCGACGCCACCGATGTTCGAGCCGAAGCCGATCGACGCCGGCGAGCCACCGATGTGGACCTCGACGTGTGGCGTCGAGCCGGGATCCTCATCGGTGATCGAGACATCGAACGGCGCCCACATGTCGCGCACGCAGGCCATCGTCTCGGCCCACTTCGCATCGGTGGTATCCCAGCCGGCGATCGTCGACGCCTGATTGACCAGCGAGGAGGTGTTCGCTTGGGAGTTGTTGGTGCCCGGCATCAGCGTGCCGCCGCTGCGGTTGAGATAGAGCGTGCGCGTGGTCGCGACCGCTGCCGCGGAGACCGGCGGAATCGGCTGGACGGCGCGGCCATCGCCCGCGGGGGTGTAGTGGATCTGGAGCGGAGCGGCGGCTGCTACCGTGCTCGACACGAGCACCGCGGCTGCAAGGAAGCGCATGACCACTCGGGTCGACCGGACGCCGAAACTGCGTAGGTCTAACGGGCGCGAGCGACGATGCGTGCGTGTGGGTGCGCGTGCTTCACCGGCGCAGCGTCCTCACCCATCGCCGTCGAGCTGAGGTCGAGAAAGCGCAGCGCCGGGAGCTCCGCTGCGGCGAGCGCCTTCGCGGCGGCGGCACCGATCTCGTTGTGGCCGAGATCGATCCAGGCGAGCTGCTTGATCAGCGGGCTCGCCGCGAGCGCGATCACCATGTCGTCGGTCAGCCCGCAGTGCGACAGATCGAGCTCGCGCAGCGCCGGCTGCTTCGCCGCGCCGAGCGCCTCCACGCCAGCGGGTCCCGGCTGGTTGTTCGCGAGGTCGAGCACGCGGAGGTGAGGAAGCGTCGCCTTCGCGAGGGTCGCGAACGATCGGTGCGTCAGCCGATTCAACTGGATGGACAGGCGCTCGATCGCTGGCAGCGCGGTCTCCGCGATCGCGATAGCTCCAGGATCTCCAATCCCCGCGTTGGAGAGATCGAGCTCGACGAGTGTGGGCGCCGACGTGAGCGCGTACTGGACGCCACGAACGCCGAGTGCGTTATTGTGCAGATCGAGCGCGCGAAACTTCCGCAGCGCCAGCGACTTGAGAACGCGACCGGTCAGGCTGCAACCGGTGAACCCCAGACGATCCACGCCCGCGAGGCGCGCGTCTTCGAGGACATGGCTGACGTGCTGCTCGTCCCACCGACAGCTCTTGATGAACAGCCCGGTGAACTTCTGGAGCTCGAGCTGATCGAGGGCCTCCGCCGGCATGTCGCTGTAGTTGGTCTCGGGCATGATCTCGAGCGAGCGCGCGAGGGGCGCCGCTTCGAGCAAGCCGGCGACGGCCGCGACATCGAACGGGTACGTGATCCGGATCCTCTCGATGAAGCCGCGCGACCACTCGACGTTCGCCTGGGGATCCGGCAACCAGCGCGACCGGTACATCGCGAGCATGTGCTCCTCCCGCTCGCGCATCGCCTTCTGCTTCGGATCCCAGCGTTCGAGTCGCGCACGCTCGCACTGCAGCATGACGAATTCGCCGAGCGGGTCGCCCTGCCCCTGCAGCCAGTCAGCGTAGACGAGCCGTGGTGCGTCGTCGTCGAACGCCTCCGCGATCCGCGCGACCCACTCGGGCGCACGCGGAGCTTGCGGTGCATCCCCGGGAGTCTCGGGCCGGACCTCGACGAAGCCCTCCTTCCGCTTCTTCGCGATCTCTGCCTCGACTACGCGCTGCACGCCACCTGCTCCCCGCGGGCGACTCATGCGGCCCTTCGTGCCGATGGTTCCGGAACACATCTCGACCTCGTCGAGGTCCCAGAAGATCTCCCAGAACCGGTTGTTGCCCGGATGCTCGAAGCGCTTTCCGTTCACGACTATTCCTGCTTCGGTGGCTCGTCCCAGTCGACGAAGTTCTCTCCTTTGAGCTTCGACAGGATGTCGATCGCCGCCGCCGCACCGTCACCCGCCGAGATGATCGCCTGACTGCGACCCGGCCGCGCCGAGCGCCCGACGACGTACGCACCCACCGACGTGCACGCGTTGCGATCGGTCTCGATGCCCGTGTTGTCATGGAACTCGAGGCCGATCTGCTTCGCGAGCTTCGGTGCCTTTCCCTCCGAGAGGACGAGGTGCTGCGACGACAGCTTGACGCCACTCTCGAGCTCGACGCTCCACCCTTCGTTCGTCTTCACCACCGCCTTGACGACCTCGTCGCGGATCTCCCCACCGAAGCCAACGACCTGCTTGCGCGCGATCACCTGGAAGTCGCTGCCCGTGATCTCCGGGATGCCCAGATAGTTGCGAAGGTGCGCCCAGTGCATCGCGGTCTTGTCGTGGCCGAGCACGACGACGTTGACCTTGTTCTTGGCGAGGAACAGTGCGGCCGAGAGTCCGCCGGGACCGTCGCCGATGATGATCACTTCGGGCATCCTCGGACGATAGCTCACGGTGCTACCGTCGTCGCGTGAGCTCGGGTTCTTGATGATGCTGCGCGGACCGCTCGATGGCGCGGCGTGGGGTACCGTGAGTAGATGTTCGGCTGGCTGACAGATCGACGACGCAAGCGCCTCGAGGAAGCCCCGTTCCCCGCCGGCTGGCAGACACACCTCGACGACAACGTGAGGTTATTCGAGCGCCTCACCTCCGACCAACAAGAGCGCCTCCGCGATCTCGCCGTCGTGTTCGTCGACGAGAAGAGCTGGGAGGGCTGCGGCGGCCTCGACATGACCGACGAAGTGCGCATCACCGTCGCCGCGCAAGCCTGCGTGTTGCTCCTCGGCCGCGAGCACTCGCTGTACGAGGACGTCGAGGCCATCCTGGTCTACCCGTCGACGATGATGGCGCCTGGACAGCGCGACGGGCTCGTCGTTCACGAAGGCGGCACCGCGATCCTCGGCCAAGCCCATGGGGCCGGCGGCCCGGTGCTGCTCGCGTGGGATGACGTGCTCGACGGCGGCCGCGAGATCGGCAAGGGCAACGTCGTGTTCCACGAGTTCGCCCACAAGATCGACATGGTCGACGGCACCGTCGACGGCACGCCACCCCTCCCGAACCGCGAAGCACGCCACGCGTGGGCGCGGGTGTGTAGCGAAGCGTTCCTCGAGCTTCAGGATCGCGTCGAGCGCGGCAAGCGCCACTTCATCGACGAGTATGGCGCCACCAACGAGGCCGAATTCTTCGCCGTCGCCACCGAGGCATTCTGGCGGCGGCCGAAACAGCTAGCGCGCAACGAGCCCGAGCTCTACGGGCTGCTGCGCGAGTTCTACAACTTCGATCCGGTCTGACCTGACGATTGTATTCGGGGTCCCCGGCTCGAGGACGAGCCGCCCTGTCCCCATCATTCTGGGGTCAGGGCGCGGATGGCGGGAGCTTGCTCGCTCGGTCGATCAACTTGATCGCCTGGATCCGATAGCCATCGACGTCTTGGCCACGCGCACCCACCGCGAGTCCGGAGACCTGCTGCCACGTGAGAGTTCCGCGATACGGCGATTCGCGGAGCAGCATGCCGAAGCCGGCGATCGCGGTGGCCCACCGGAAGTCCGTCGAGGTCGACTGGAGATCCTTGCGTACCGATTCACCGTCGACGACGCGCGACAGCAACTTCGACTGCGAACCGTTCGGCTCCTTGTAGCGGATCTTCACCGTCAGCAGCTCGTTCGAGGCGCCCGGCGTCGGTTGCGTCTGGTACTTCAGGTTGTCGACCTTGCCGTCGGTGGGGACCGGCAGTCCCGCGGGCACGATCTCGTAGAGCGCGGTGACCGCGTGACCGGCACCGATCTCGCCTGCGTCCTTCTTGTCGTTGTTGAAGTCGGCGTGCGCGAGGACGCGATTCTCGTACCCGATCAACCGGTGCCCCGCGACCATCGTCGGGTTGAACTCGAGCTGTAGCTTGACGTCCTTCGCGACGGTGACGAGCGTCGCGCCGGCTTGCTTGACGAGCACCTTGCGCGCTTCGAACGCCGAGTCGATGTACGCGTAGTTGCCGTTGCCGCGATCCGCGAGCTTCTCCATCGTCGCGTCCTTCAAGTTGCCCATGCCGTAGCCGAGCACGGTCAGGAACACGCCCTTCTCTCGCTCCTTCTCGATCAGCCGCGTCAGATCACCTTCGCTGGTGATGCCGACATTCATGTCGCCGTCGGAGCACAGGATGACGCGGTTGATGCCGCCCTTCTTCATCGTGCGCAGCGCCGTCGCGTAGGCGAGCTGGATGCCCGCGCCACCGTTGGTCGAGCCACCGGCTTCGAGACGACCGAGCGCATCCAGGATCGCGCCCTTGTTGTGACCACTCGTCGGCGGCAACACGAGGCCGGCCGAGCCAGCGTACGTCACGATCGAGATCTGGTCTTGCTCGCGCAACGACTCGGTGAGCATCGTCAGCGACTGCTTGACCAGCGGCAGCTTGTTCGCCATCTGCATCGAGCCCGACGTGTCGATCAGGAACACCAGGTTGCGCGCCGGCACCTGTGCGTTGTCGATCATCGCGGTCGCGAGCGAGACGCGCATCACCTGGTGCTTCGGGTTCCACGGTGCCGGCCCGACCTCGGTCGCGATCGAGAACGGATCGGTGCCCGTCGGTGCCGCGTAGTCGTACTTGAAGTAGTTGAGCATCTCCTCGATGCGCACCGCATCCTTCGGCGGCCGCGCGCCGCTCTCGAGGTAGCGACGAAGATTCGCGTACGACGCGGTATCGACGTCGATCGAGAACGTCGACAGCGGCTCCTTCGCCGTGGTGTAGAACTGGTTGTCGTCGATCCGCGCGTACGCCTCGGTGTTCGGTCCCGCCTCGCCGGTCTTGACGCCCCCGACGCCCCCGGCAGGTCCGGGTTGGGTCACGTTCTTGGTGACGACCGCGAGCTGGACTGAATCGACCTGCGGATTCGCGGTGGTGACCGTCTCGACGTTGCGAGCGTGAAAGTTGAGCTTCCTCTCGGCTTCAGCGAGGGCGATCGTCGTGTCGGAGGTCGAAATGGCCGAGCTGGAGCCCATCGGCAGGTCCTGCCCCTTCTCGCGGTCGAGCCTCCCTACGCGAAGCGCCTGCTCTCTGTCGCCGGCGACCCGATCTTCGCTGCTGGTCTGCGAGCTCGCGAGCACGATCACCGCGATGCCCGCCGCGGCTGCACCAGCACCGAACAGCCAGCGCGACTTCGAACGCTTGGGCGTCTGCGCGGCCTTCTCGATCCGCTTGCGCTGGAGCTCGTCGAGCGCCGGAGCCGGCTGCGCGGCGAGCTGGGTCTCGATCGTACCGATCGCTTCCTTCAGCGACGCGACGTAGGCGCGCGCGTCGGGGTTGGTCTCGAGGATCTGGTCGCACTCCGCACGCTCGGCAGCGTCGAGCTCACCGAGGGCGTAGGCAGTCCACTTGGGATCATCATCGAAGTCGATCATCGCGAACCCTCCGCAGTACGGACTTGAGGGCGTGCAGCGTCATCCATGTGCGCGCGGATCTTCTTGACCGCCGTGTGCAGGATGACCCCGACGTTGGTCACGGTGTGACCGGTGATTTCAGCGATCTCTTTATATGAGAGGCCGCTCTGGAACCGGAGGTACACCGCTTCCTGGTGTGCTTCCGGCAAGGTCTCGAGGATGCGCAGCACGGCGCTCCCCTCCTGTTTGTGTTCGACGGCCTGCGACGGATCGGGGTGGGGATCCGCGGCAGGCGTGGTTTCGCTGAGCAACTCCACGCGTGACTCCTTTCGGCGCAGATCGAACGCTCGGTTGCGACAGACTCGGAACAACCACGCAGCGAGGTGACCCTCGACGGCTGCGCGATCCTGCTGGCAGAGCTGGAGAAACGTCTCTTGAACGACATCGCGTGCGCGCTCTGGGTCGCGCAGCAGCTTCGCCGCGAAGCGCAATAGCGGAGTCTCGTAGCGCGCGAGCGCTTCGGCGATCCACTGTGCTCTGCCTGTCTGCATCAATACCCGGCGTTCGACCGTGTCCTGGTCAGCGCACGGGCCCGGACTTTCTTAGCAAGAAAGTTCGCGAGCAGATCCCGGCGCTTACCCACAGCGTTGGCCGGTGTCGATCCTTCGACCAGGCGGATGGTGTGGATCGGGGGGCTCGTCCTCGAGCCGAACCGAGGTGAGCTCAGGAATCAGTGGGTCGGCTTCTGGAGGATCGTGCCCGGCTCGCTCGCGTCGACCGACCACTTGAAGTTGTCGATGATCGCCAGCGAGTCGTAGAAGCCGTCGCTGGTATCCCAGATCGCGAGGCGCAGCGTGATGACCTCACCGCCGACGACGTTGCCCGTGGTGGTCAGCCAGCCAGTGCCACCGCCGAGCTGATTGTTCGCACCGCAGAAGCCAGGATCGCCGGCGAACTTCGGTCCCGGGCTCGCCGTGTCCATGCCAGTACCGACGAGCTCGGCGGCGGTGCCGTTGCAGCTCGCGGTGGAGCCCAGCACCGAGGGAGACGCGCAGCCGGTCTGGCCGTTCAAGCACTGCGTGAACAGACCGGTGTCACCTGCCGCGAGGTTGACGCCGATCGGAAACACCTGCCCCGCGCCGTTCGTGTAGAAGGCGAGGTTCTTGTCGGTGGGGTTCGCGGGGGTGCCGGCGTAGGTCGAATCGAGCAATGCGACGAAGAAGTCGTTGAACGGGCTACACGTCCACTCGGGATACTCGGAGCTCATGAAGTTCATCGAGAACGAGAAGCTCTTCGCGTTGGTCGGGGTGCGGATGCGCAGCGTCAGCATCACCGGATCGATCGCGGTGGTGCCGGCGTTGAGCTCGGGGCAACCGGGCGCGTTCGGCAGCGTGCCGCCATTCGCGGTGATGTAGTCCGTCGGGAATCCGCTCGAGCCACCCATCGCGTTGGCGAGCTGGAAGTTCTGGAATGCCGGGCTCGTTTGATTGGGGGCCGCTGCGGCGCCGGTCGACAACACGGTGAACGCGCCGCCGCTCTGGACCACCGTCGATCCGAACGCCGGGCGAATCGATCGTTGATCTGCGAGCGGAGCACCACTGCCGTCGGCCGTGCTGAACGTCGCCGAGATCACGCCCCACTTCGAGTCGCCGGCATTCTCCGTCGTGGTCTGACAGAGATCCATCGCGGCCGCGTAGTCCATCCCATTCGCCGAGTTGCTGGTCAGCGCCGCATCGCAGTTCGCGGCGAGGATGTTGTCGATCTGGCCGTCGCAATCGTCGTCGACCATGTTGCCCT
>JBBQJJ010000450.1:0-7177 GCA_038325805.1 Haliangiales bacterium | reverse complement strand
GTTCGGTCCGGTGAGTCAGTACGACCAGCGCAACTCGCCCGGCACGGGATTCTTGCGTACCCGGATCGCGCGCAACCTCGCCTACCGCCAGACGCTCAACATCGTCGAGAAGACCGATGGGACGAACGTGCAGAGCTCGGTGACGATCGCGGAGGACTACAAGGGCCGAACCATCCAGCGCGACTACTTCCCGAGCGATCCGACGATCGCGGGGCGCTTCGACTCGTTCTACACCTACGATCTCCAGGATCGCGTGATCTGCGAGTCGACGACCTCTGGCACATGCCCGACGAGCGGCGCGACGCTGAAGAACAACCACAACGCGTCGCCGCCCTTTAAAGCCGCAGGAGACTGGAAGTCGCTGCTTCGCCCGATCCCCGGCTCGACGGGCGTGACCCATGCGATCGGGCTCTACACGACGTTCCTGGGGATTAACACGCACTTCATTTCGACCGTCGACCAGACCGGTGGAACACCGGCCCTCGGAACGACGACGTTCGACCGCAACGCGGATGGTTCGCGCTACCGGGATTACAACAATAGCGTCCTGACGAACGATCTGCGCGCGTACACCTACGACGAGCGAAACAACCTCACGAACGTGCGAGGCCAGTACAAGGTCGGTGCGTCGTGGAACTACTACGACGTGGCGAGCGCGTTCGATGCGAAGAATCGACGCGTCTTCAAGTCGTTCTACAACGAGACCACGCTGAAGACGGCGACGTGGTTCTTCTACTACGACGCGCTCGACCGCCTCGCCGAGGTGAAGTACACGCCGGATACGTCGGTCGCGACGACGTACAGCATGTTCCAGTTGGTGTGGCTCGGCGACAAGCTCGTCGCGTACTGGCAGACCGACTACCCGAGCGTGACGACCTCGAAGCGCTATGTCTCGACGGACGAGATGAATCGCCCGGTCGACATGATGTCGTGGCCAGCGTCCGGCGCTGCCGCTCGGGTGTGGACGATCAACCCCGATGCGTGGGGCAACGACACGGTCCTCGTGGGCTCGGCGGTCTTTCAGCCGATCTTGTTCGGCGGGCAGTACAAAGATGACGAGACGGTTGCATGGATGAACGATGGCGCGACTCGACATCGCTCGGGCATCGTCCTGAACGGTTTTCGAACCTACGACCCGTGGATCGGTAGCTACTTGCAGGTTGATCCGTTGATTGACTCAACGTGGAGTTCATATTTGTACGTAGACAGCAGCCCGACGACCAGGACTGATCGGGATGGGCGAGCGTGGACTACCCATCCCGATGGAAGCCTCTTTTGGTGCAGCGATGTGCAAACTCCAATCGTAGAGACTGAAGAGGGAACTGAATTTGGGTCGGGACCCTGCTTCGAATTCGGCCTCAACAAGGGATCAGATGGAGTTGGTGGCCCTGATTACGACCCAGGTGATTACGATGGTGGTGGTGGTGGTGGTGGTGGTGATCTGCCTGATCTGCCTGCCAACTGCAGGTACGATGACAGGTACTTGGATTGCACTGCCACTTCACATGGGAAGGAATGTCGAGACTGTGTGGGGATCGTATATGGAGAACACTATCATTGCTGTGAAGAAATGTATTTCAGAAAACCCGCGCATATCCTTGCGTGTCGGACGGTAGCCGCCGCTGATTTAAGCTTTTACGGGGGGCTTTGTGGTTCCGATGACGAGATCGACCCGCTCTATCTGACTCTCGAGCGAACACGGAATTGATCTATCGTGCCAAAGCAGAGTCTGAAGCGAAATGTAACTACGGTCAGAAGACCGAAGTCTGACGCTGTTCATTCGAAGGTTGTGCGCGCAGCGAAGCCAGCGGAGCCAGCGGAGCCAGCGAAGCCAGCGAAGCCAGCGAAGCCAGCGAAGCCAGCGAAGCCAGCGAAGCCAGCGAAGCCAGCGAAGCCAGCGAAGCCAGCGAAGCCAGCAAAGCCAGCAAAGCCAGCAAAGCCAGCAAGGCCGAGCGGCGGTCCTCTAGTGGAAGAGCCCGAACAAAGGCATGCCACATCGGTTTCACTTAATCTGGTGTTAAGTGAGACAGTCGTATTCGTAAGTGGATCGCAAAAGACATGGACTGCAGAGGTGACAGTGACCCGGCCTGTGTTGCTTCGACCTCAGACTTGGGCGTGCACAGTGATAGCTGACGAACTAGTTGATCAGCAGATTATTGGGTCCACATCGCTTCATGCACTCCTGCTTGCACTCCAGCATCTTGCAAGCATGTTGTTCGTCTTTGTATCTCGTGGCGGTAGTTTTCATGATCAACACAATCTACCCCTACCTGGGATACTACTTTTTGGGCGACTCTGGTGCGGACCTGATGACGTTCTCAACATGCTTCGTGAGTATAGGCCGAGGTAGAAGATAAACATTGGGTACATATCCCGCCTGGGCGCATCAAGCAACCTCCTTCACCGGCTGTCGGTACTCCGTACGTAGTGAGCGATGGAGTGCATCGAAGGTACCCGTTCACGGGGTGCACTACCTCGCGGAAGGTGATCGGAGCCGAGATGATGGCCGAGGCGATGAAGGCGGCGGACACGGAGGCCACCGAGGTGACCTCGACGGCGAACGTTGCGGCAGTCGTCGGACGAGTCCCGGAACGTATCGGACGATCTTCGGCCCGGTGGAGATCGAGCGCTCGGTCTATCAGCTCGCCGGGCGCGGGCGATTGCGGATCCCGATGGATGCACGGCTGGGAATCATCGAGGGTGGCTACACCTCGAAGCTGGCGCGAGTGCTGACTCATGGGATCGCGGTCATGACGGAAGAAGATGCGGCCGGCTTTGTCGAAGAAGTTGGACTGGCGACGGTGAGCAGCTCGACGTCGAATCGAATTCCGCGCGCGATCGCGGTCATCGAAGCAGCGATTCGCGAACAGGACGAGATTCCTGCGAGGGCCGTGACGGTGCAGGCCGGGATCGACGGCGTGATGGTCCCGCAGGATGGCGAACACGCGATGCCACGAGGTCGCAAGACCGACAGCCCGAATCCTCCTCGGCACGGCGTCATCGGAAACGGACCGGCCGAACACGACGGGAATGATGGGATGCGCGTGGCACGAAGCATCGGTGGGCACGCTGGGCTTCTTCAACGACGAGGGCGTTCGACTCAAGACGATCTACGTCGCGCGGATGCCGGAGCCTCACAAGGTGACGACGGCCGCGACCCTGGAGCAAGAACTGCTCGCGGTGCTACGCGAGCGACCCGAGCTCAACATCATATTCGCCAGCGATGGTGCGGCCGCACAGTGGGAGGCGCTGGCGCAAGACTCCCTCTCTCTAAGCAGAGCTCGTACCGAAAGTAAGCGGGTCCAGTTGAGTCAGCGCTCGACGAACGACACGAGGTCCGCATCCTCGGCGTTCGCGAGGGTCTCGCCGTCGATCGCGCCGTCGATCGCGCCGCGGGAGAATCCGAGGATCGGGATGTGGAGCTCGCCGCCACGCAGCTCGCCGAGCACGTCGCGCGCACCGTCGGAGGCGAGGTCGAGGAGGATCGCGCGGGGCCGCAGGGCGCGGGCGAGCCGGGTCAGCTGCGCGAGCGCGCGGGTCATCGTCACGACCGTGAAGCCGCGCGACGACAGCAGCAGGTCGAGCGCCTGGAGACGCGTCCGGTCGTGCTCGATCACGAGGACCACCGCGCGATCGGGATCGGGTGCGAGGTCGGCGTAGCGCAGCGTCGACATGCTCGGGGTCTTGGGGATCGGGATCGGTCCCGAGGACGCGTGGGGGTGCTTCGAGCGGGAGCGGTAGACGGCGAGGGCGACCTTGTTGAGGAGATCCTCGACATCGAACGGCTTCTCGACCAGCTCGCTGGCGCCGACGTTGGCGAGGTTGACCTCGAGGCCGTGGACGGCGGTCATGATCAGGACCGGGACGTCGGCGTAGGCCGGCTCGTCGCGGAGCGCCTGGAGGAACTGCCGCCCGTTCATCCCGGGCATCATCAGATCGAGGAGGATGGCGTCGGGGCGGACCCGGTGGACGCACTCGAGCGCCTCCTCGCCATCGACCGCGAGATCGACCACGTAGCCCTCGTCCGAGAGCATGCTGCCCAGGGTGTCCCTGAGCATTGGCTCGTCATCCACGACGAGGACTCGCCCTTCTCGCCCTTCCTTCATGATCGTGCCCCAGGGCAGGGTATCACCGGCTCGCGGGTGTATCATCGTCGTCGATGTCGACATCGTCGACGGTGCCGCTGGCCACTGCGTACGAAGTACTGCGCCCGAGAATCCTCCAACGGCTCCTCGAGCTGCGCGGCACGCTCGATCCTGCCCTCGGTCGGATGGACGAGCTCACGGCGCGGGGGCAGGTCGGTGCCGTGCTCGACCACCTCGGGAACTTCATCGTCAGCGGCGACATGGGACAGCACCGCGCGTTCCTGCACACGTTCATGGCGATGCGCGCGGCCGAGGCGCAGTCCCCCGCGGCGGTGCTCGCGATGCTCGTCGCGATCGGCGACACCGCCGCCCAGGTCGCCCAGGATGAAGGCGCGGGCACGGCCGAAGGAGCCGAGCTGACGCTGCTATTGACCAAGGTCACCGCCACCACCGCTCGTGCGGTCAACGACCTGATCGCCGAGGAGCTCGAGCGCCGGCTCGGGACGTGGGGCGAGCTACGCGCGAAGACGCAGCAGGAACGATCGTGACGACGGCACCCAACGATCCCGGGACCCGAAGCCCTAACGTGCGCGTCGCCGGCGACACCAACGTCGGCAAGATCCGCACGACCAACGAGGACTCGATGATCCTCGAGCCGAAGTACGGCCTGTACGCCGTGCTCGACGGCATGGGCGGTGCGAACGCCGGTGATATCGCCTCGCAGATGGCGCGAGACGCGATCCGCGACTACGTGATCGCGCGACGAGGGAATGCCCCGGCGCGGCAGCTGCTCGAGGCGGCGATCCAGGCCGGCTCCTCGTCGGTGTTCCAGGCGTCGCAGGCGAATCGCGAGCGCCATGGGATGGGGACCACGGTGGTCGCGTGCCTGCTCGTCGATCACAAGCACCTCGTCGTCGGTCACGTCGGCGACAGCCGCGCGTACTTGTTGCGGCAGGGTCGTCTGCAGGCGCTGACGCGCGACCACACGATCGTCGAGGAGCTCGTCGATCGCGGCCTGCTGACGCCCGACGAGGCCGAGCGGCATCCCTACAAGAACGTGCTGTCGCGCAACCTCGGTGCGCGGCCCGAGACCCGGGTGGACATCGTCGATGTCGAGCTGCTGCCCGGCGATCGCGTGATGCTGTGCTCCGACGGCCTCTACGGCTACGCACAGGCGGAGGCGATCCAGTACATCCTCGGCTCTGGCGATGCGCCGGAGCATGTCGCGCGCGATCTGATCGAGCTCGCGATGCGCGGCGGCGGCGGCGACAACGTGTCGACGATCGTGCTCGAAGTACCGGCGGCGGCACCGACGGCGTCGACGGTGGTCAAGACCAGCGGCGCGATGGCGTGGTGGCAGAAGCGCCATCGCTTCCTCCAGATCGCGAAGGATCGCGGGCTGCCCAAGAACCCGATCGTGCGCGGCTTGCCGCCCGATGAAGCCCTCGAGCTCGTCGGGCTTTCCCTGTGTCAGGCGATCTTTCACGACCTCGAGAAGTCGACGGGCGTCAACGTGTGGACGTTCGCGCAGAACCTCGCCGGTGGCTGGTTCCAGCGCGGCGGCGAGTGGTCCGCGGTGCGCAGTTTGATGGACATCCTCCACACCTGCGCGCGGGTCTGCGTCGATGAGGTTCGTGGCTCCGACGCGCAGCTCGGCTTCCTCCTCGATGTCGCGGTCAGCCGTGCGCTCGTGGTCGCGGAGCTCGCGCTGGGTGGGCTCCTCGCCGAGCGGTTGCGCCAGGTCGATTCGGACCTGATCGATCTGCAGACCGCTGCGCAGGAGATGGCGGATCGCGAGACTGCGGCTGCCGCGAATCCGCCCTCGGAGGATCCTGACAACAGCGGTGGCTGGGTCGATCGACCGACGATCCCGTTCCTGCGCCCCGACCGTCCGGTGACGGTGTCGGGCGTCTCCAACGAAGTGATGGACGCGCTCGACAACACGATGACGATCGCGCGTGCGCGCACGGCGCCGAAAGCCGAGCTGGTCAAGCAGGTGCTGAGCTCGCTAGAGAAGGTCGCGATGGACAGTGGCGGCAACTTCGCGACGGCCGTGCTCGAGGCGCGCGAGCTCTACGGGATCCGGTCCGTCGACGATGCCGGCGTGATGCCGCTGTTCGATGCGCTCGACACCGCGCGGATCACGATCACGTCGAGCGTCCATCAGATCCAGGCAACCGAGGCGACGCGAGCAAAGGTGCTGCTGGCCTTGTCGACGGCGCATCAACGGTTGGTCGGCGCCACCACCGGCCTCGTGCTCGAAGCTTCGATGCCGTACGGCGACCGGTTGCGCGAGGTCCAGGTGGTGACGTCGGATCTCCGCGACCAGGTCGCGAAGGCCGAGCGACAACGTGCGGCGCTCGAGCGCGAGTACGCCACCAACATCGACTCGAGCCTGCCGTGGGGCTCGCGCGGAAACACGGAGTGGTGATGTCCGACGTCGATCTGGCAGAGGCGGTTTCGGTGTTGCGAGACGAAGTGCTCGACACCCAGGAGCACGGTGATCGCGAGCCTCCGGGCTCCGAGCTGTTCGAGGCGGTGATCAACGCCCTCGCGGTCGGCGGGGATTCGGTGCAGGGCCTCGATCTCGCGCTTCACGATGCCGTGTCGCGGCGACTCGCGTGGGGCGACAGCGAGGAGTCGGTGCTGTCGGATGCCGAGATGGTCTTCGATCGCATGCTCGTCGCCACCGAGCGCGCCCTGCGCGATCCCGCGGATCAGCTGGTGGTGATCGAGGCGGTCACGCTGGTGGCGGTCACCGTCGCGCGCGTCGTGGCGATGGCGGCGGTTGCCCGAGCGTCGCGCGATCGCGCGGCACGGCTGCGCGAGGAGATGGCGCAGCGCCAGCTCAAGGAAGTGCTCGATAAGCAGAAGACCACGATCTCGAGGCTCGAGACCGAGATCAAAGAGATCTAAACAGGATCGCACAGCCTGAGATCCTCGACGGTTGACGAAGGATCCCGAGAGGATCATCGTTCGGACCTGTGGCTCGATCACAACCAGGGCAAGCAATCGGACGAGCGAGACGCCGTGGCACTCAGCTCAGGCAACTTGACGAGTTCATTCTCGAAGCCCAACTAAAGAACGACCTC